>CBRAFL010000108.1:0-15203 GCA_967755055.1 uncultured bacterium | reverse complement strand
GCACTCGACGCAGGCGACGCGGGCGTGCGCGCCGCGCTGATACGTGACGAACTCGGGATTCATCGCGGAGTGGCAGACTTGTCCGCAGAACTGCACGGACTCCGAGTAGTGATAGGTTTGATAACTGCCAAACGCGCTGAGCAGCAGGAAAGCAACCGCGCCGGCGAGGAAAAAAGTGATGCGCCACCGTTGCTTACGATCCGAGAGATCGAGCCGCCATTTGTCCGGCGTGGTTGTCGCGTGTTTGATCGACCAGCGACGTTGCGCCCATGCGCCGAAGAAAAGGGTCGCGATGCCCGTGATCAAAAATCCGGGAGCGACGATGTAGGTGAAAATGCCGAGGTACGGATTCTTCTGCCCCTGCGTGAAATCCATCCACACGAGGAATGCGAATGAGAACAGTGCGCCGACAGCGACGACGATGCCGATCGCGCTGATCCAGTTGTTGAAGTTTGACCGTGGCTTTAGCGGCGTATTGCTCGCGGGATTTGGCAACGGGTATTGAGGCATGGAGAGGGGTGTTCGATCGGCGCCAGTCTGCCGGTCAGCAGAAGAAACGAGGTGAAGTCAGCCCACTCGCTTGGGGTCGCGGGTAGGGGAATAATGGAGACGTCAAGTCGTCCGCGGCTCAGGCCTTGAACTTGCGAACGTAGGCGACGAGTTCCTTGATTTCCTCGGACGTGAGTTCGTCTTTGTAGGCCTTCATCTTCTCTTTCCCTTTTTCAAAAACGCCGTCCGTAATGGTTTTTATCATCTCCTCGTCTTTCATTCCGGCCTGCACTTTCGGATCAGTGTAGTCCTTCAAGTCGAGTTTCTTGCCGGGCTTGGTCTGCCCTTTGCCGTCATCGCCATGGCATTTCGTGCAGTGGTTCTCCCAGTTTTCGGCGACGGGAGCCGCTAAACCGCGGGTGGCGGACGCGATGAGGGCAAGCAGGGCGGCGGTGATTGCGATGCGATATTTCATGAGGAAGGGGTGTTTTCGTTCGCGCGGAGTATGTCTGATATGCGGCGGATCGGCTGCGCATCTCTTGCTGACGAAGAAGCAAAGCTTGCGAATGTTGGCTCTGGGGGAGAGGGATCAGGATGCAATCTCACAGGGATTGAGCAGGTCTCCGCAAGATATGCGCAGCGGCAAAACCCGGCCTCTGGCAAACTGGCTCGAACACCACGCCACCGACTACACCATGAGATATGTTACCCTTTTTTCTCCGGTTATCCCGCTCCTGCTTTCGACCTTTCTGTTAGTGGCGTGCAGCGACAACGAGGTCGTCTCTTATCGCGTGGCGAAGGAAGAGCCGACGCCGCAATCCCCAGCGCCGTCGTCGCAGCCGTCCGCAGTGAAAACGAGCGATGTAACCCCTGTGGCACCCATCGCTCAGAAGGCCATGAGCAGCGGCGCGGTGGCAACGGCTTCAGGTGCCGGCTTGGCGTGGACCGCTCCGGCGAACTGGGTCGCGAAACCGGTGAGTGCGATGCGGAAAGGAAGTTACTCGATCACGGGAGCAGATGGCGCGATTGCGGACCTCTCGATCACGGCTTTTCCGGGCGATGTGGGCGGCGAAGTCGCAAATGTGAATCGGTGGCGTGGCCAACTCCAGCTGCCGCCGCTATCAGATGCAGACGTATCCGCCAACGTGACGCGGCAAACGATCAACGGCCTTAACGCGACGCTCGTTGATTTCGCAAATCCCAACGCGTCGCCGCCCCAACGGATCGTTGGTGCGATGGTCCGCTTCGGAGAGGCAACCTGGTTTTTCAAGCTGATGGGACCCGACGCTGTCGTAGCGACCGAGAAACCGGCATTCGTCGAATTTCTTAAATCAGTGAAAGCCGCCGTCGCCACTCCGACCCCATGAAGATCTTCATTCGCCAGCTCCGTGATTTCCTCGTGTCGCTGAAGCTTACAGTCGTGCTCCTGGTTCTCGGGATGCTACTCATATTCGCCGCAACGCTCGATCAGGTGAACCTCGGCATTTGGGAGGTGCAGGGGAAATATTTTCGCTCGTTCGTCGTTTACAGTCACCTCGGCGATATCGCGATTCCGGTGTTTCCCGGTGGCTATGCGATCGGTGGATTGCTGCTGCTCAATCTCATCGCGGCCCACGTCTACCGGTTTACTCTCAAATGGAAAAAGGCCGGTATCTTGCTCGCGCATCTCGGGCTGATTCTCCTTCTGTTCGGTGAATTGCTCAGCGGGCTCTGGCAACGCGATTACCACATGCGGATCGCGGAAGGTGCGACGAAGAGCTACGCTGAAAGTTTCCACGACAACGAACTCGCGGTGATCGACACGAGCGACGCGGCCTTCGATCAAGTCGTTGCGATTCCGGAGGCGCTGCTTTCGAAAAAAACGTCCATTCAGCACCCGAAGCTGCCGTTTCGCTTGGTGCCAAAAATCTATTATCCCAACTCAACCTTGCAGGTGCGCCCCGCCGATGCTCCCGCGCTCACGGGAGGCCAGGGAGTGCTGGCGACGGCTGGATTTGGTGAACGCGTCGTCGCTGCACCGCAACCGGTGACGCATCAGCCGAACGAAAGTAATTCGCCCACCGCCTTCGTTGAAATCGTCGGCCCCGAAGGATCGCTTGGCACGTTCCTGGTTTCGACGCAGATCGTGATGGCGCAGGAATTCACCCATGGTGGAAAGACGTGGACGATCGCCCTTCGCGCCCGGCGCTCCTACCAGGCATTCTCGCTGACGTTGTTGAAATTCAACCACGATCGCTACGCCGGGACGGACATCCCGAAGAATTTCTCCAGCCGGCTGCGGCTGAAGACACCCAACGGTCGTGATGACCGCGACGTCCTGATCTATATGAACAACCCGCTGCGCTATGCGGGACTCACGTTTTATCAGGCCGGTTTTGAGAACGACGATCATACCACGATTCTTCAAGTGGTGCGCAATCCCTCGTGGGTGATGCCCTACATCGCGTGCACCCTGATGGCGCTTGGTCTGACGATCCAATTCGGAATTCATTTGATTGGCTTTGTCGCGAAGCGGCGCGCCGGCGCAGTTTCCTCCGTACGTAGCCCGTCTCGGGAGAAGCGGGACGATCCGCAAACCAGCGAGGCGCCGATCCCTGCTCTTCCGAGCAGGGCAACGTCGAACACGGGAGGCGTATGAAAAAATACTTTTCCAGCATCGTGGTGATCACCGCACTGATCGCGGTTGCCTTGACCCTGCGCGCGCCGCGCAACCACGGTGAAGCCGACGTGACTGGTTTTGGACGGTTGCCGACGCTCGTCAACGGACGTGTGAAGCCGTTGGATACGGTCGCGCGCACGTCTTTGCTTGTCATGCAGGGCCGTCAGCGCGTCACGACCTCGGACGGCCGCACACTCACGCCGGACGAATGGTTGCTCGACATGTTGTTTCGGCCCGTTCTCGCCAACAGTTACGCCACCTTCGAAATTGTTCACCCCGATGTGCTCGTCCTGTTTGATCTGACACCAACCGAGGGGGGCGGCGGCAAGCGGTTTTCAGCGACGCAGCTGGTTAAAGGATTGGGCGAGCTGGATCGTCAGGCGAAACTCGCCGACGACACGGAGAGTGCGGTGAGGACTGCGTTTCAGCGCGCCGTCGTTCAGCTGCGGGACAACGTCATGCTCTATCAGCGGCTGCAGCAGAGCCTCATGCCTGCCGGTGTGGAAAACTATTTCAAACAGCTCGAGCAGCTTCGGCAAACACCCGTGCCCTCCACGGTCGACGTGCGTACGCCCGGAGCGATGCACGATGTTCCCGGGGCGAAACTTATGCTCGAGATGAGCCGGTATTTTGCAGCGATGGATACGCTCGGTTATCTGCGCCCGATTCCGCCTGAGACCGACATGGCGACTTCGGCAGATTGGAAGACCGTTGGCGGATCGCTCGGCGCGGGTGTCGTCACCGGCCGTTTTAATTCTGCTGCGCTCGCGTTTTCAGATTTGGGTCGCGCGTGGTCAGAGGATCAACCCGACGCGTTCAACCGCGCGGTGCACGAGTACCGTGCGCAACTCGAAACCGGCATGCCGGCATTGCTGCGGAAATGTGACGTCGAGGCGCGCTTCAATTCGGCTCAGCCGTTCTACACGAGCATGATTCTTTACACCGTCGCATTTCTGCTCGCGGTGGTTTCTTGGCTCAAGTGGCCCGACGCACTGACGGCAGCCGCGTTCAAAATTGTGGCGATCGCGTTCGTTGTCGCGACGGCGGGAATTGGACTCCGCATGTGGCTCGAAGCGCGTCCGCCGGTCACAAACCTGTATTCGTCCGCACTCTTTGTGGGGTGGGGCGCAGTCGCGCTGTGCCTCGTGCTCGAGTATTTTTATCGCAACGCGATCGGCAGCGTGGCCGCCGGCCTGATCGGTTTCGCGACGTTGCTTATCGCGCATCACCTCGCGCTTGGCGGCGACACGCTCGAAATGATGCGTGCGGTGCTCGATTCAAATTTCTGGCTCGCGACTCACGTTGTCACGGTGACGGTAGGTTATGCGGCGACATTTCTCGCCGGGTTTCTCGCGTTGATTTATGTCTTGCGCGGTGTCCTCACGCGCTCGCTAGATCGCCCGACCGCCGACGCGTTATCGCGGATGGTTTACGGTATCGTTTGTTTTGCTACGCTCTTTAGTTTTGTTGGCACAGTGCTCGGTGGCATCTGGGCGGATCAATCGTGGGGCCGGTTCTGGGGCTGGGACCCGAAGGAAAACGGCGCGCTTATTATTGTGATGTGGAACTCTATCATTCTCCACGCGCGCTGGGGCGGCCTGGTGAAACAACGCGGTCTGATGTCGCTCGCGATTTTTGGCAACGTCGTGACCGCCTGGAGTTGGTTCGGGGTCAACATGCTCGGCGTGGGATTGCACAGTTATGGTTTTATGGACGCAGCGTTCTGGTGGCTGGTCACATTCGTTATCAGCCAGATTGCGATCATCGTGATCGGTGCGATTCCGCCGTCCAAATGGCGGAGCAATCTGATCGCGCCTGCAGTGTCTCGCGCAACCACCGCCGTGCTGGGCGCTGCACGTTGAACTGATCGCCGTCCTCCCGGGTGCGAGCGACTCGTTCTTCGCTGCAGCGCGCAAATTTTGGCGCGTACTCGGCAAAAAACGAGGAGCGCGATCGAAGCGAGCAGGCTATCGTCTCGCGTCATGAAGACGACCGCATCGCATGTGCCACGGGAGGTTGAGGCACGTTGGAAATGGCACCACGAGGTGTTAATGGGCCTTCGTGAAATTCTGGTTCGGTTTTGCGAAGAACACAGCCAGGAGCTGCGGACCGCGCGCGATGAGCGTGCGTTCGACAGCGGGGATGCCGCCAGTGATGAAGCAGAACGCGGTGAATTGTTGACGGAGCTTTCGGTCGAACAAGCTGAACTTGCTGAAGTGGATTCGGCACTCGCCCGATTGCAGAACGGCACGTACGGCATTTGCGAAATCACGGGCCGGCAAATTCCACCGGAGCGTTTACGTGTGCTGCCATGGGCGCGTTCTGCAGTGCCCGCAACTGCCCGGCGGGAGCGTGTTCCGTCGCGTCGCAAAGCATCATGATTCTTCCCTCCGAAAGTCCTTCCGTTCGAAGCGCGACACTCGATCTCGAGTTGATCCGGAAATATTCGATCCCCGGCCCGCGGTATACTTCGTACCCACCGGCGACCAAATTTACGACCGAACTCGCTTCGCTACGGTTGGAGGACTCGATCGCGGACGACAACGCTGCTGGTGCCGGACCGCTCTCGCTTTATTTTCATCTGCCGTTTTGTGAAACGCGCTGCTGGTTCTGTGGGTGCACAACCGTGATCACGAAACGGCGCGCGTCGGCCGGCGATTACCTGGATGATCTTGCGCACGAACTCAGGCTAACGGCGGCTCGCATGAATCGCGACCGGCCGGTGACGCAGATCCATCTTGGCGGAGGCACGCCCACTTTTTTTCCGCCAGACGAATTGCGCCGGCTTGGCTCGCTGATTCGCGAGCAATACCGCCCGGCTCCGGATTGTGAGTTCGGCGTCGAAGTCGATCCGCGTCGGCTCACGCACGAACACGTCGTCGCATTGCGTGAGATCGGCGTTAATCGCGCATCGCTCGGTGTGCAGGATACCAACGCACGCGTGCAACTCGCGATCCATCGGTTTCAGCCGCAGCGGCTCAATGTGCAGGCCGTTGATTGGTTGCGGGCGAGTGGATTTAGGTCGATCAACGTCGATCTGATTTTTGGACTACCGCTCCAGACCGCGGAGTCATTCGCGCAGACGATCGACGACGTCCTCGATCTTAATCCGGACCGGTTGTCGGTCTTCAGCTATGCGCATGTGCCGTGGATCAAGCCGGCGCAGCGAATTTTCGACGATCGTGAGCAGCTGCCCGATGCCGAGGAAAAACTGGCGATGTTTGCCATCGCACACGAGAAGCTCACCGAGGCCGGTTACATGGACATCGGGCTCGACCACTTCGCGAAGCCCGATGACGAGCTGGCAATTGCGCAGCGCGAAGGAACGCTGCACCGCAATTTTCAAGGCTACAGCACGCGGGGGGGCGCCTCGCTGTATTCTTTCGGAATTTCTTCCATATCGTCCACGGCAGAGACGTATCGGCAAAATTTCAAGACGATGGATGCGTGGCGCGCTTCGCTCGATGCCGGTCAATTGCCCGTCGAACGCGGATTACGGCTGAGTGCAGAAGATGTGCGTCGTCGCACCATCATCATGCGGGTCATGTGCGATCGCCGACTCGATTTCGCAACGTTGTCACGGACGCTGGGAGTTGATTTTACGGAACAGTACGCGTCCGAGATCGCATCGCTCACGGATCTCGAGGCCGACGGTTTGATTGTGCGGACCTCTGGGGGGATTGAAGTCACGCGAGTGGGCGTTCCGTTGCTGCGAGTGATCGCGATGCGTTTCGATCCTACGCTCTCAGCTGGCCCGAGAGAGCATTCGCGAACGATTTGAGCTTGAGTGGAAACTTGTAGCTCGCCGCGTGAGCGGCGGGAGTTTCGCACTCGCGAGTCGGAGAGCTTTCGTGCCTTCGCCTACACGCAAAAAAAAGCTGCATGGGCTCTCAACCATGCAGCTCCTTAATCTAATCCACGTTAACTGCTCAGGCGGTTTTGGGCCGGCGAGCAACCAGACTAAGAATCACCAAGCCGAGTCCGATCAGCGCTGCGGTCGTGCCGCCGTCTGGAATGTTGACTGGGTTGGTCGTCCTTGTCGCCCACTCTTCGTAGCCATCGTTCTCGGCATAGGCGCCGCCCTTTGCACCGAACATTGAGTAGAGGTAAAGAAAATCACCGATTGAAGCTCCAGCAAAAGCGGAAATCGGAACATAGACGAATAAGTCTCCTGAGCCGCTGCCCGAGTTGAGGTTGTAATTCAACAGGACCTCATTGCCGGCTCCGAGATTGTAACGTTCGGTGGCACCGCTCGTTAAATCCGCCAAGGTGTCGGCACTCGTCAGCGCCGTGGCAGACGTGTAAAGGATGAGGCTGTCGAGGGAGAGCAAGGGGCTCGCGCCCTGCTGATTGATATCCAGCAGAAACTCAAAATAAGTTCCGGGAGGAGCACCGGTTGGGTCAACGACCTGACCAATATTACTCAACTGGATGTCGTGAGTGAACGTTGGGGAAGTATTCACATCGGGCATCACCGGCCGGGCGCTGGCATTGTATCCTTCGGTAACCGTTCCATTGCCTGAAATTCGAACGAAAGGATCAATCACTCCACTTCCGGTAGGTTGAATTTCCGTGGTTGTAAAAAATGCGGTATTAAGCGACCCGCTGCCACCAGCGGTAAGGTCAAGGCTCGTTGCCATGACCGGAGCGTTGACTAGTACGGCGAGCAGACCACTAGCAGTCAAAATATTGACGATTCGGATTTTCATATAACCAGGATTTGGGGTTAGTACGCTGAATTACTCACCACTGCGTCACTGTCATCACCACTGCCACTTTCACTGTCAGATAATGTTTCTCATTATAGCGGACGCCGTGCCACACCTATTAGGTGGACCACATTATAACCGGCCAAACCATGATATAAGCTAATTATGAAAGTAATATCTTTGTGCCCCAAGAGCGTAGCCACTCGATAGCGTAAGCTTTAGCTGACTCGCGTCGAAAATATTGACGGGAGACTGTCACTAAAGTTCCGATACAACCTGGTTGAATACGGCGAATCACCATCTGAACCAGCACGTTATGATTTCGATGACGCGAGGCGTTGACAACATCAGGTGTAAACCTGACGAAAGAATATTCGGCTGTGTATGGTGAATTCAAATAGGCTGGCAACCTGTCGTGACCTATTTCGCCGTCCGCATAAGCGGACGATTTTTGAAAAACACTATATCGATAAATCACTATAGGAATGTCGCTGCGAAAGCCGGTTTTTAAGCGGCGACATTTACAGCAGCCTACAGGTGAAGCAATGGGCTGTTGCTATATATAGCGAGGTCGCCGGGGTCACGTCACTATTCGCCTGGGAGCTTGTCGGACTTTGGGCCGATTAGCGTACGAGTCGCGGAGACGTGCCGTTCCACGCGATCGCTTCCTCCCAACAAACTCCTGGCCCGGTTCTGCTGGCCAGTAGAATGCCGGCAAAGCTTCGGATTTGGCCTTTGGCGCTGCCTTAGCAGCCTGTGGGGATGAAACCGTCGCTGGCGGAACGGATTTTCGCCTCGATTGGGATGTTCAATGGCAAAGTCCGGTAGCCTGCTGGATCTCGAGTAATGTTCTGCTTCCCGATTTCGCGGGATCACCGGTGAAAACGGAATGTCACCGGCGCAAGAATCGCGTCGTCCGCCGTCGCCAGTCGATCCAGCGGCGGGCCCGTGAGCGATCGATGCGTTTCACATCGATCAGCGTCAGGTTTCCGCAACTCGCCATCGTGTGAAATCCATCGCGGTGAGTGCTTGATACCAAGTCGCCACTCAATCGCGATGGCAGGTGCCCTGTGACGATCCGATCGGTTTCGAGCTCAGTAAATTGCAGAAAGCGCAGCGCGCCACCATACGTGCCGCTGCAATCTTGTACCGGAAGCGTGACGATTCCGTCCGCGCCGGCGAACGGTGTGCCGCCGGGCCGTGCGCCGCTGCGGTCGTCGAGAATTGGATTCTGCGGATGCGGATGCCACGGGCCGGTTAAATTTTCGGCGTAGGCTACGTGGAGTTCCCGTTGATCGCGGGCTTGGCGACCAACGATCGTGAAGAACATCCACCACCAGCCCTGGTGTTGAATCAACGACGCTTCCGCTGCTGGAATTCCGGATAGCAATACGGTCTCACGCACCCAGTTTCGCGGGAAATTTTTCGCGCGGTAGAGCGCGACTTCGTTGGCCCGCTGACTCTCCGGCACCATGAAAACGTCGCCGCCATCCTCGATGATATAAGGATATGAGAGATGAATCGGACGGGCTAATACCGTCTCACGTCCGCGCCAGATATGGTCCGCTCCGATCTCGTGATGCTCGATCACCGCGTGTTTCGTCCGATAGTCGAACGCTTCGACAAACACATGCGTTACACCTGCGCGCTGTACGCCAAAAGGATCAGCAAGATAACGCCAGGCGCCAGGGTCGGGCAGCCACTGGACTTGCTCTCGCACTGCCGCGAGGCTGGCCGGCTCAACACACGCAGCGATCGGCAGAGGAACGATTCCCACCTGCCAGAAATCGCTTTCGAGCTTCCCCATCATGTCGCCACGACTGCGCCGCTTTCTTGTTTCGAGCGGCTTCGACTCTTCACTTTCAACACCTGCGTATAGAGTTCGTCGATGCTCGCGAGCCGATCAGCCGGTTCGAAGCGACTGAGATCGTAAGCGACGCGTGGAAGTGCGGACGCCGCAAATTTTTCTCCAGCCAGGGCGATCGCGCCCGCGAGTTCGTCGATCGAACCGGGTTGAACCAATGTCACGGGTTGATCGCGTAAAAACTCCGCTGGGCCTTCCGCTGCTGTGGAAATCACGGGTAAACCGGTGTGCATCGCTTCAAGAATCGCGAGGCCAAATGATTCCTCGCGCGATGGCGATACGAACAAATCAAAACTCTGCAGGCAGTCCTGTACGTCGGAGCGATAGCCCGCCAGATGGATGCGCTGATCGGTGCCACAGAGTTGCTCCAATTCCGCTCGTTGTGGCCCTTCGCCCAAAATCACCAACGCCGCGTCCGCCGGGGCGGCCGCCTGGAACGCATGGATCAGCACGTCCATGCCTTTGCTCGCGTGCAAGCGACCGACGGCGCCGATCACGAGCGCGGTTTTGCTCACGCCCAATTCTTCGCGGAGCCCGCGCGCTTTAGATTCGGTGCGCACTTGCGGCAGCCAGTTGGGAATCGTCCGCGCCAGGCCGCGATATTCTTCGAGGCGGGCGGATTGCGCGTGGTTAACGCAAATCACCGCGTCGAGCCTGGCGTGTTGATGCGCTTTGTATCCGACATGGAGAGTCGCAACCGTGGCGGCGATGTCCGACGCCCGTCCGAGTGCTTTGCACGCAGCGCTGAGGTGGCCGTGACAAACATCCACGTCGAGGGCTTCGACGAGACGGCGTAGCATCAAGCGGCGGAAAAACTGGGTCCGAAACCCATGGAATTTCACTCGTGAATCGAGTGCGGTCTCGATCGGCGAACGGCGCATGCCAGCGACATGCACTTCATGTCCTGATTCCGCCTGACGGTTCGCGAGATCCACGCAGTAACGCTCGGAGCCGGCGAGACGGGAGGAAAAAACAACGTGCAGAATACGAAGCGAGGACATGGACGGTTGGGGTTCAGCGGTGATACGGACGGTTCAAAATCCGCTGCAACCGGAGGATGCGGAGGGGTGTTCCGGGTGCGAGGCGTGCCGCCCTCCGGGGCAATGCGTTTGCAGCGGCCGGCCGGTGAAGAGCGATCAGGAGAATCACAACTTCAGTGTAAACGAATCGGTCTTCTTCCGTCTGCCAGCCCGATGCGAATTGCGCTGTAGGGCGATGACCTACACCGACGTGCACTTCTCCGGCGTATCCGTGAACGTGGTGCGTTTCTCAAGAAGTGCACCGGCGCGCTACGATTCATTTGCACCGCACAAAAAATCGCTGCACAAACAGACCTCATGGTCTCGTTCGCCGCACACTTTACTCCAGGATATTTTCGACGTGGTTACGTGCAGCGCTCGCGGATCGATTGCGCGTGACGTTCGAAGCTCACGCGACCCATCAGATGCGCCGCCGTATTTTTTTCGTGGACGACCATCCGCTGGTTCGCGAATGGCTCGCAAGCATGGTCGCGCTGGAATCCGATCTTGAAGTTTGCGGTCAAGCGGAGGATGCGGCGGCCGCGCTCGTTGCGGTGCCGCAGGCGCGGCCGGATTTGATGGTCGTGGATCTTTCGCTGCCGCGCGGTTCAGGCCTCGACCTGATCAAAAGTATGCGGACGCAATTTCCAGGAGTGAGGTTGTTGGTCCTCTCGATGCACGACGAAGCGAGTGTCGCCGAGCGTGCGTTTCGCGCCGGCGCGCACGGCTACGCTGTGAAACGCGAATCCGGCCCGCGAATCATCGATGGCATTCGTACCGTGCTCGAAGGTAAATTTTACGCGAGTCCGTCGCTCACCGCCCAACTCGCTGGACGCATGTTCGGCGCTGGCGCACGCAGCGGCCAATCACCGGAGGAACTGCTGAGTGACCGCGAAATGGAGGTCTTCCGTCTTCGTGGCCAGGGTCGCAGCCCGAAGGAAATTGCGGACCGCCTCGGCGTCAGCGTGAAGACGGTGGGTTCTTACGATGCGCGGATTAAAGAGAAGCTTGGCCTGGATGATGCGGGCGAATTGATGCGCGAAGCCGTGCTCTGGCACGATCGACAGAGGGGATTGTAGAGCAACGCGTCCGATGATTTCGCTTTCACCTTCAAACCTTTTGTTTCGACGAACCACATTGTTGAGCGAACGACGCATGACCGTTGCGCTCGCGATGCTCGCGTTTGCGTTCTCGGCTACTGCGCTTCCGGCTCAAGTCCGGCGACCGCTGCCATCGCCGAGTACGTTAAAGAAAATGAGTGTCGAGGAGCTGATGGACATTCAGGTGACGTCGGTATCGAAGCGCCCGGAAAAACTTTCTGAGGCTGCGTCGGCGATTCAAGTGATCACGGGCGATGACATTCGCCGCGCGGGCGCGACCAGTTTGCCGGAGGCGCTGCGGCTGGCGTCGAATCTCGAGGTGGCGCAGATCGATTCGCGCCAGTGGGCGATCACGGCGCGTGGCTTCAATAATGTATTTGCAGACAAGATGCTCGTGCTGATCGATGGGCGCACGGTCTACACTCCGCTCTACGCTGGCGTGTATTGGGATGTGCAGGACACGATGATCGAGGACCTCGACCACATCGAAGTCATCAGCGGCCCTGGCGCGACCCAGTGGGGCGCCAATGCGGTCAACGGCGTGATCAACATCACGACCAAGAGCGCGAAAGACACGCAAGGCGCGCTGCTCGTCGCCGGTTTGGGAACAGAACTACGCGGATCCGGCGAAGTGCGCTACGGCGGCAAGCTTGCGCCCAATCTCTACTACCGCGTTTACGCGAAATATTTCGAGCGTGGCGATTCGGTGCGGCCCAACGGTCGCGAATCAAACGACGACTGGCAGACGGGACAGTCTGGTTTTCGCATGGATTGGGACGGAGGAGTGGGGGACACGCTCACGCTCCAAGGCGACTTGTATGGTGGGATCATCAGCCAGGTCGCTCCGGAGGACATTCGCGTCAACGGCGGCAACCTGCTCGGCCGCTGGTCGCGCGCGTTCGCGGAAAATTCGGACATGAAAGTGCAGGTGTACTATGACCGCACCCACCGACGCATTCCCGGTTCATTTACCCAGAACCTGGATACGTACGACGTGGACTTCCAATATCGGCGCCCACTCGGAGCTGCGCAGGATTTCATTTGGGGTCTTGGCTATCGGCTGGTGGAAGATGACATCGTCAACACGCCAGCGAACGCGTTCCTGCCGCCACGCGTCGGACGCGAATCGTTCAACGCGTTTGCGCAGGATGAAATCGCACTCCGAAAGGATCTGCTGCATCTCACCCTCGGGACCAAGCTCGAACACAACGATTATACGGGGTTCGAGTTTGAGCCGAGTGTCCGACTCGCCTGGACGCCCGACCGGAAGCAGACGATTTGGGGCGCAATTTCGCGCGCGATCCGCACGCCCTCGCGCATCGATCGCGATCTTTATTCGCCTGCCACACCGCCGTATCGTATCGCAGGTGGCAGCAATGTGGTCTCGGAAAAGTTGATGGCGTACGAACTCGGTTATCGCGCACAGCTTGAGCCGCAGCTCGCACTCTCGCTCGCCACGTTCGTGAACGACTACGATGATTTGCGGAGCCTCGAGCCGCTGAATCCTCCGCAAGCGTTTCCTGTTGAAACCAGCAGCGGACTGCGCGGTCGCTCAGCCGGCGCGGAATTAACCGTCGAGTGGCGCGCGACGCCGATCTGGCGGTTGCACGCGGGCTGGACTGAAATGCGCGTCCGCAGCGAGCCGCAGCCGGGCAACCTGGATCGAAGTACGCGCGACAGCATTGCACGCGATCCGAATCATCAACTAGTGCTGCGATCGTTTTTAGATTTGTCGAACACGTGGGAATGCGACGCCGATCTGCGTTACGTCGCGCCGATTAACATGCCTTCGGTTCCAGGTTACACCGAATGCGATGTGCGGCTCGGCTGGCGGCCGGCTCCCGCGTGGGAGTTGTCCGTTCTCGGACAAAACCTGCTGCATAATCATCACGCGGAATTTAACGCGCCGGGCACCCGGCGCGAAGTGCAACGCGGTGTATACGGAAAAGCTTCATGGCGCTTTTGACGACGATCGCACGCGGTCGCCACTGGTGCCTGCACCGTTGCTTTGCGCTGCTCCTCGGGCTTGCGTTGGTTTGTCACGTTGAAGTGAGGGCAGCCGCGCCGACTGCGATTTCGGATGAGTATCAGATCAAAGCGGTTTTCCTATTTAACCACGCGCAATTCGTCGAGTGGCCCGCCGCCGCCTTCGCTTCGAAAGAAGCTCCGATCGTAATCGGAATTTTGGGCAACGATCCTTTTGGTGCCTACCTCGACGATTTGGTGAGCGGGGAAAAAATTGGAGGACGGCCTTTGTTGGTGCGCCGCTACAAGCGGGTGGAAGACATCACGGACTGCCATATTCTTTTCATCAGTCGTTCGGAAGCGGGTGTGCTCGACAAGATCATCGCTCAGCTGAACGGCAGGAGCGTCCTCACGATCAGCGATCTGGATACGTTCACGCGTCAGGGTGGCATGGTGCGATTTGCCACTGAAAACGGAAAGATTCGCCTGAGGATCAACGTCGAGGCGGCGAAGGCGTGCGGGCTCACGATCAGTTCGAAGATCATTCGTCCCTCGACCATCGTGACAGCGGGGAAGGACTGACGATGGCACTTTTTCGCAATACGCCGATCCGGCAGAAGTTGATGACGATGATCCTCGTGACCAGCGGCGTCGTCCTGCTGCTCACGTGTGCGACGTTCATCGGTTACGAATTACTGACGTATCGCACCGCCGCGATTCGCCAGCTCGCCACACTCGGCGAAATCATCGCCGCCGAAAGCACAGGCGCAGTTGCCTTCGATAATCAACACGACGCCACGGAAATTTTAGCCGCGCTGAAAGCGGAACGTCACATCGTGGCGGCGTGCCTCTATGATAAAAAGGGCCGCGTGTTCTCCCGCTACCCGGGCGATGCGCCCAATCGTGTTTTTCCGCCTGCTCCGCTGGCGGACGGATACCGTTTCGTGGACGGCTATCTCGTGGGGTTCACTCCGCTCGTGCAGGTGAAAGGCAGCGAGCGCTTTGGAACGCTTTATCTCAGCTCCGACATGGAGGCGATGTATGAGCGGCTTCGCCTCTACGGTGGCATCGCGCTGTTGGTGGTGCTCCTTGCCTCGCTCGTGGCGTACGCGCTTTCTCGCATGCTTCAGCGCCAGATCTCGCATCCGATTTTTGCGCTGGTGGAAACCGCCAAAGCGGTCT
The DNA here is from genome assembly GCA_967755055.1 of uncultured bacterium. Classification (GTDB taxonomy): domain Bacteria; phylum Verrucomicrobiota; class Verrucomicrobiia; order Opitutales; family Opitutaceae; genus Opitutus. The sequence goes on along the minus strand of CBRAFL010000108.1, from coordinate 216 downwards.
CGAACCGGCGCGACTATTCGGTCCGCGCCACGAAACACGGCGAAGACGAACTTGGCGTGTTGACCGACGCTTTTAACCACATGCTCGCGCAAATCCAGGAGCAAAACGAATTCCTCGAAAAGCGCGTGCGCGAGCGCACCGCGGAACTGGAATCGGCCAACGGCGAACTCGAGGCGTTTTGCTCCTCGGCGGCGCACGATCTACGGACGCCGCTTC
>CBRAFL010000107.1:0-15204 GCA_967755055.1 uncultured bacterium | reverse complement strand
CTCTCAAGAGGGGACTTCGGCTGCAAGTATCGCAGAAAAATCCCCTCTTGAGAGGCGTGGCGCGAAGCGACGGGGTGTGTGATTGGGAGTTTTCACGCAGCTTGGTGTAAACTTTGGCATCACGGGAACCGCGCCAATAAAAAAGCCGGCCCCGTTTCCGGGGCCGGCCAATTTAAAAGCAGAACGATTTCGACTGCTTAGATCGCACTTTCGCCGCGCTCGTTGGTACGAATGCGGATGGCGTCCTCGATCGGCAGCACGAACACTTTGCCGTCGCCGATTTTCCCGGTCTTGGCGGATTTAACAATCGCCTCAACCGCCTTCGCAACCTGAGCGTCGGTCGTCGCGACTTCGATCTTCACCTTCGGAAGGAAATCAACCGTGTATTCGCTACCTCGGTAGATCTCAGTGTGGCCCTTCTGGCGGCCGAAGCCTTTAACTTCGGTCACCGTCATGCCCTCGATATTGATCTCGGCGAGGGCGGCTTTCACTTCTTCGAGTTTGAACGGCTTGATGATCGCAATGATGAGTTTCATGGAGGTTCGAGTTGAGTTTAGCTGACGTAACCTTCTTCGCCATGTTCGTTAATGTCGAGACCCTGGCGTTCGACTTCCTCAGTAGGACGCAGGCCAACGATTGATTTCACCACGTAGGCGATCACGACACTCGCGACAATCGCGAGCACGAGGGTGAGCCCCATCGCCTTCAACTGGGCCATCCAAAGACCACCGTTGGTCACGAGACCGGCGAGGCCATTTTTAGTGGCAGGTGCACCGGTAAGATTACCATTGACCGATGCGGTGGCGAGAAACCCGGTCAAGAGAGCACCCAGAGTACCGCCGACCGCGTGGACGCCGAAGGTGTCGAGCGCGTCATCATAACCGAACATCGCTTTGAGCTTCGTGCAGGCGAGATACGGAACGACCGCCGCGAGCACTCCGATAATGACGGAGCCGGTGCTGTTAACGAAGCCACAAGCGGGCGTGATTACGACCAAGCCAGCGACCGCGCCTGAACAGAAACCGAGAATCGAAGCGTGACCGCGGAAAACCTTTTCGATCATGCCCCAGGTAAACGCAGCGACACCGGTCGCGAGCGTCGTGGTCGTGAACGCATTGGCGGCGATTCCGTCGGACGCGACCGCGGAGCCGGCATTAAATCCATACCAGCCAACCCAGAGCATGCCTGTGCCCACCATACAGAGCACCATGCTGTGCGGAGCCATTTTCTCTTTCCCGAAACCAATGCGAGGCCCGAGAATCAAGCAGAGGATCAACGCAGACCAGCCGGAGCTCATGTGCACCACGGTGCCGCCAGCGAAGTCGATCGCAGGAATTTTTGCGTCCGCATTCCAGACGCCGTTCATCAGACCGTTCGCGCCCCACACCATGTGAGCAAGCGGGAAGTAAACGACAAACATCCAGACCGTCACAAACAATAGAATCGCCGAAAACTTCATGCGTTCAGCAATGGCACCGACGATCAGCGCCGGGGTGATGATCGCGAACATCATCTGATACATCGAAAATACGTTCTGCGACACCCAGTAGGCGTAGTTCGTATTCGGTGCGGAAGTGACGCCTTTCAAGAAGAAGAACTCTGATCCTCCGAAAAACGCGCTCTCGTAGTTCGTGCCAAACACGAGACTGTAACCAAACGCCCACCACAGAATCACGACGAGACCCGTGATGCCGAGGCACTGCGCGAGAACAGACAGGACGTTTTTCTTGCGGACGAGACCGCCATAGAAAAGAGCGAGTCCCGGCAACGTCATGAATAACACGAGCGCAGCGCTCGTCATCATCCAGGCGTTGTGGCCAGGTCCCGCAACGCCGGTCAGGGCTTTGCCGGGATCACCGTTGTTGATGTAAGCCTCCAGAGCGGCAATCCGCTCCTCGTTAGAAGGCGCAGCTGGAGCTGCAGCCTGAGCTTGAGCAGACGCGGCCAAGGCGGGGAGAAACGCCAGGAGCGCAAAGGTAAGGCAATGCCTTAGGGTGCTGAATGGGGATTTCATAGTTGCGAACCACTCGAAAACAAAAGCAATGCGACGAATGTCACTCCTTTTACTTTGACCGACCCAAAAAAAATCCGGCCCCGCGGAGACCGGACTCAATACCGCAAAGCGACGTTCAGTTTGCCATCAAACTGCAGCTTCGCCGCGCTCTTCCGTACGGATGCGGATCACATCCTCAATGGGCAGAACAAACACTTTGCCGTCGCCGATTTTCCCGGTCTTCGCGGACTTTACAATCGCCTCAACCGCTTTTCCTACGAGTGCGTCGGTGGTGGCGATTTCTATTTTAACCTTGGGAAGAAAATCGACCGTGTACTCGCTGCCGCGGTAGATTTCCGTGTGGCCCTTCTGCCGGCCGAAGCCTTTGACCTCGGTCACCGTCATGCCCTCGACGTTAATTTCGGCCAGCGCGGCCTTCACTTCTTCGAGTTTGAACGGCTTGATGATCGCAATGATGAGTTTCATGGAGAATTGAGGTTACCTGATGCAACCTTCTCCGCCGTGTTCGTTAATGTCGAGACCGTGGCACTCGAATTTTCTCAGTTGAATGCGCGCGGACGCAGCTCAGATCGAGCGGATCATCGGATAAGAAAGGTCGGTTGGGCTTCAAGTGCAGGCGAGATCAAGAAGGACCCACGCGTACACCACCCAAAATAAAGTCCGGCTCCCCTTACGGAGGCCGGACTCAACTGCCTTCAATGCGACGTTCAGTTCGCGATCAAACCGCAGCTTCGCCGCGCTCTTCCGTACGGATGCGGATCACATCCTCGATGGGCAGAACGAACACTTTGCCGTCGCCGATTTTCCCGGTCTTGGCGGACTTTACAATCGCCTCAACCGCTTTCCCTACGAGTTCGTCGGTGGTGGCGATTTCTATTTTAACCTTGGGAAGAAAATCGACCGTGTACTCGCTGCCGCGGTAGATTTCCGTGTGGCCCTTCTGCCGGCCGAAGCCTTTGACCTCGGTCACCGTCATGCCCTCGACGTTAATTTCGGCCAGCGCGGCCTTCACTTCTTCGAGTTTGAACGGCTTGATGATCGCAATGATGAGTTTCATGGAGAATGGGAGTTAAGGTTAGCTGACGTAGCCTTCTTCACCGTGTTCGTTAATGTCGAGACCTTGGCGTTCGACCTCTTCCGTCGGCCGCAGACCGACGACGGCTTTCACGATGTAGGCGATCACGACGGTTGCGACAATAGCCAACACGAGAGTGAATCCAATCGCTTTGAGTTGGGCCATCCAAAGGCCGCCATCGGTGACAAGCTTGGCGAGGCCGTTCTTCGTAGCCGGCGCGCCAGTCAGGTTCGCGTTAACCGATGCGGTCGTAAGAAAGCCCGTCATGAGAGCGCCCAAGGTGCCGCCGACGGCGTGCACGCCGAAGGTGTCGAGCGCGTCATCATAACCGAACATCGCCTTGAGCTTCGTGCACGCGAGATACGGAATGACCGCCGCGAATACGCCGATGATAACAGCACCCGTGCTGTCGACAAAGCCGCAAGCAGGCGTGATCACGACCAGCCCCGCGACGGCACCCGAGCAAAAGCCGAGAATGGACGCGTGACCGCGGAAGATTCTTTCAATCATGCCCCACGTAAAGGCAGCAACTGCGGTTGCGAGCGTGGTGGTCATGAACGCATTGGCGGCGACACCGTCTGCAGCTACTGCCGAGCCAGCATTGAACCCGTACCAGCCAACCCAAAGCATGCCTGTGCCAACCATACAGAGCACCATACTATGCGGGGCCATCTTGTCTTTCCCGAAACCAATGCGAGGTCCGAGGATCAAGCAGAGAATAAGCGCGGACCAACCCGAACTCATGTGCACCACGGTGCCGCCAGCGAAGTCGATCGCGGGAATTTTGGCGTCACCGTTCCAAACGCCATTCATATAGCCGGTGGCGCCCCACACCATGTGAGCGAGCGGGAAGTAGACGACGAACATCCAAACGGTGACGAACACCAGGATGGCCGTGAACTTCATGCGTTCTGCGATGGCGCCGACGATCAGCGCAGGAGTGATAATCGCGAACATCATTTGATACATGGAAAAGACATTCTGCGAAACCCAGTAGGCGTAATTCGTATTGGGGGCTGAGGTAACACCCTTCAGGAAGAAAAATTCTGATCCCCCGAGAAACGCGCTGCCGAAGCTCGTGCCAAAAACGAGACTATAGCCAAACGCCCACCAAAGAATCGTGACCAGGCCAGTGATGCCCAAACATTGGGCGAGAACGGAGAGGACGTTCTTCTTGCGCACAAGGCCACCGTAGAAAAGCGCCAAGCCGGGCAACGTCATGAAGAGGACCAGCGCAGCGCTCGTCATCATCCAGGCGTTATGGCCAGGTCCCGCTACGCCCGTCAGGCTTTTACCGGGATCGCCATTGTTAACGTAAGCCTCCAACGCAGCGAGACGCTCATCGGTTGAAGGCGCAGCAGGGGCGGCAGTACCCTGCGCGAAAGCGGTCAGCCCAGAAAACCAAGCCAGACACGCGAACAAAACAGATCGGCCGTAACGGGGAAACGAGGTGTGCATAATCGAATGCACCCAAGCACAACGGATGCCACAACTCATCTGCACAGCGTTAGCACATGCTCCAATCACCCCTAAACTTACCAGTCAATTCCCTGGCGATATCGCCACTGTTATCCGACCAGTCCGCTGCTTCGCTTCACTCGCTCGTCAACTACACACCATTTCTACAAAGGGCAGGTGCCTGGCTCGCAAAAGTTCTCTTCGATACTCCTTACTCCGGCATCACCGTCTGAATGTGCAGCTCTTTCAACTGTCGCGGAGTCACCGGCGTGGGGCTCTGCGCCATGAGATCCTGGCCCTTTTGCGTCTTTGGAAATGCAATCACATCGCGAATACTTGTCGTGCCACAGAGCAGCGCGACCATGCGGTCCAAACCAAACGCGATTCCGCCATGCGGTGGCGCACCATAGGTGAACGCTTTGAGCATGTAGCCGAAACGGCTTTCCACGACGTCCGCCGGAATCTTCAGCACGTCCTCGAAAACTTTCTTTTGCAGCGCTGGCTGGTGAATGCGGATCGAACCACCGCCCAGCTCCATTCCGTTGAGAACAACGTCATAATGCTGACCGCGCACCTTCTTCGGATCGGAGTCGAGAAACGCTGCATCTTCGGCCACCGGCGCCGTGAACGGATGGTGAGTTGCGACGTAACGATTCTCCGCTTCGTCGTGACTCATCAGCGGGAAATCCACCACCCACAAAAACTTCCAATCCGTGTGACGAATGGTGAGCTTGCCGCGCTTTTGCAGCAATGCCGCCGCTTCGAGCCGGATGCGACCGAGGATCGCACACGCTTTCTCCCAAGGTGCCGCCGCAAAGAATACCGCGTCGCCTTCGCTGATTCCGAGCTTGGCTGTCAGCTCCGCTTTTTCGGCGTCGGAGAAAAATTTAACGATCGGCGACTTCCATTCGCCGCCTTCTACTTTGATATAGGCGAGTCCCTTGGCGCCGAGTGATTTTGCGATTTCTTCCAGCGCTTTGATCTCTCCCTGCGTGAGATCGGCGAGCCCCTTGGCGTTCAGCGCCTTGATCGCGCCACCCGACGCAGCGGTTGACTGGAAAACTTTGAAGCCGGACGTTTTGAACGTCTCCGTGAAATCAACCAGCTCCAGTCCGAACCTCAGGTCGGGTTTGTCGACGCCGAACCGGTTCATCGCGTCCGAAAATGGCATCCGCAGAAACGGCGTGGCGATGTCTTCTCCGAGTACATCCTTCCACAATTTCTTCAGCATGCCTTCGAACAGCGCGTAGATATCTTCCCGCGTGACGAACGACGCCTCGACGTCCACTTGCGTGAACTCCATCTGCCGATCCGCCCGGAGATCCTCGTCGCGAAAACAACGCGCGATCTGAAAATATTTCTCCACGCCGGCCACCATCAGGATCTGCTTAAATTGCTGGGGCGATTGCGAGAGAGCGTAGAACTGCCCCGCGTGAATGCGCGACGGCACGAGGTACTCGCGCGCGCCTTCGGGCGTGCTTTTGAACAAAGCTGGCGTCTCAACTTCGATGAACTCCTGCGCGTCAAAATAATCGCGGATCGACTTGGTCGCACGATGGCGCACCTGGAGATTCTTCCGCATTTTTGGCCGGCGCAGATCGAGATAGCGGTAAGTCAGACGAAGGTCTTCGTTAACCTTGTCGCCGCCGATATCATCGAGCGGAAACGGCGGCGTGTCGGAAATATTGTGGACTGTTAACTCCACTGCGCTGACTTCGATCGCACCGGTTGGCAGCGAGGAATTCACGGTGCCCTCGGGACGCGCCACGATGGTGCCTTTCACGCCGACGACTGACTCCGGCTTCAGCTGCGCCGCCTGCGCACCGAGCTCCGCATTCACATGAGGATCGAATTTCACCTGAGTGATGCCTTTCCGATCGCGCAAATCGATGAAGATGATCCCACCGTGGTCACGGATGGAATCCACCCAACCGAGGAGGGAAACCGTTTGACCGAGGTCAGCTAGAGTGAGTTGGGCGCAGTGGTGAGTCCGGTGCATACAGGGAAAAAACAGAGTTTGGCAGCAAGCCATCCCGCTGTGCGTGGAGCAAGCACAACTCTCGGTGACCCGTATCTGCGCTCGTTCACCGCCTTCTTCAAACTGCGCTATACGTTTTCCGATAACCCACTCAGGGTTTTACCGACAAGGAAAGCATCGCTTTCGGTGCGCCACAATCCAAAGTATAACCATTGGCGGTGCTGCAATGCAGGCTGCCTTCCAAGGTCTTACCTCAACTTCTGCTGTATTATGGATAGAGTCACCCTCGGGAGCGTCGGTCTAATTGCCGTGTTCGCAATGGCACTTCTCTGCGGTTGCGAACCTGCTCGCGGCACTTTGGTGGATGACGGTGGTGGACGAAAGCCAGAGGACTTTCCCGAGTTCGCCGTCGATGTTTTCAAAAAACTCGACGGTGGCGTCGCACTGAGCGAAGACGCCATCAAGGGACGAAATACCTGGAATCTCTGGTGTGGTGGCAACGAACAGTTTTGGGAACGCATGTCGCGCGAAAGCTACGGCCTGATGGACCTGCTCAAGACCATCGATTCCCGCCGTCGCCCCACCCGTTTCAAGGACAACGGACTCATCAACGAACCCGGGTTTCAGAAAGCGTCCAAGCCGGACGAGTACGGCGTATGGCTCGACGAAGCGGTGGTTCCCGAGGATCCGGCCATCGATCCCAAAGTGTATGGTCGTGCCACCGGCATCATGGGTTTCCGGCTTTTCCCGAATCCCGCCTTCGACGACAAAGCGAAAAAGAAATGGGACGGTGAGCGTTACTATCGCGATAATGACTACGCCACCGATCCGCAGCTAGTTCGCCCCTACCGCGTCGGAGTTTCCTGTGGCGCCTGCCACATCGCCTTCAACCCGCTTTCGCCTCCGAAGGATCCGGAAAATCCAGAGTGGGAGAATCTCTCGTCCGCCATCGGCAATCAATACATCCGCGAAGGTACGTTCGCGCACAACGTGAAGGAAGGCGGACTTTTTTATGAGATGTTGAAGGCGCAGCCGCCGGGCACCTCGGACACTTCGCGTATCGCGACCGACAATCTAAATAATCCAAACGCGATTAATCCAATCTTCCTTCTCGGGGAACGACTCGCTGCAGGCCACGACGAAGCCATCACCAGCGAAGAGACGCTCCGATTACCCACTCTGAAGGTCGACCCCAAAACGCACATGATGAAGGTGCCGATGGTACTCAAAGACGGCGCGGATTCCGTCGGCGTGCCGGGCGCGACCTTACGTGTCTACATCAATATCGGCATGTATTCGCAGCACTGGCTGCAACAGCACAACGCGCTCCTCGGCCTCACGCCGCAGAAGCCTTTCGAAATCTCCACGGCGCAGAAAAATTCGGTTTACTGGCTGGCGACGCAGCAGAAGTTCACGAACATCGCGAAGTTTTTCATGGCCCTGAAACCGTTACATCTCGCCGATGCGCCGGGCGGAAAAGCTTATCTCACGAACGATCCCGCGGTGATGCAACGCGGCGCAATCGTCTTCGCAGAAAACTGCGCAACATGCCACTCCAGCAAGCAGCCACCCGCCGGCGCGGAACGTGACGCCTGGTTCACTGAAGCCGTTCTGAAGGATGATTTCCGCGAGGGAAATTTCTTCTCCGACGAACGTCGCTATCCAGTCTCGAAAATCAAAACGAACGCCGCACGAGCTTTTGGAACCAACGCGACCGCGGGTCACATCTGGCAAAATTTTTCCTCCGATACCTACAAGCAGCTTCCTGCGGTCGAGCCGATCGAGGTTTATAATCCGTACACGGACAAGACGGAGTTATTCAAAAGTCCATCGGGCGGCCCGGGCTATTACCGCACGCCATCGCTCATCAGCCTTTGGACGTCCGCGCCTTTCCTGCACAACAACTCACTCGGTAAATTCACCGGCGATCCCTCTGTCGCAGGTCGAATGGAAGCCTTCAACGACGCCGTCGAAAAACTGCTCTGGCCTGAACGCCGTCTCGGCAAAGACTCGATCTGGCGCACGTCACGCGAATGCAGCTTGCAGATTCAGATCGCGGCGATGCCCGAAGCACTCCGCTTGCTGCTTAAACCGCACGCTGATCCTGACGGCTATTTCCGCCTCGGCCCGATACCCGAAGGCACTCCCGTTAACCTTTTAGCCAATCTCAATCCCGACACCGACCGCGCAGAACTCGTCAAACTGTGCCTGAAGATCAACGCCGTGCTGCTCCGAATCAAGATGGAGCATCTCGATTCCGCCGCGACCAAGGCGCTCATGAAAAAAGAACTCGCGCCCGCGCTTTTCGCAGCAAGCAAATGCCCCGATCTGATTGAGGACCGCGGCCACCTCTTCGGCACAAAGCTCCCCGACGACGACAAGCGTTCGCTCATCGAATATCTCAAGACGCTGTAACGCCGTCTCGTGCGTAAACCACTTCCCTTTCCTCACTGAGTAGCTGCGAGCGTGAGCGAGTGGAGTTCCCATCATCCACTCGCTCACGCTCGCAGCTACGGTCCAGTCAATCCTCGCCGGCCTCGCTCGTACAATCCTGCTTCATGACCTTCGCCGATCTCAAAGCTCAGTCCCAAACACAACTCGACGAACTCTTCAAGCGCAGCCCCGCGGGTCCGATTCCCGAGGGCGATGCGATCGGTGAAGCCATCGTGTGCCCCGGCGGAATGTGGAGCCGGATTATTGCGCGCTTCGTCCATGCGCTCGCCTGGCAGGGAAAAGTCTTCACCAAAAATCCCGACGGACCCGGAGCCACGCTCGTCAACAAGATCACCGTCGCCGGCGTGCACCTGATCGTCGCCCGCGTTTACCACACGCCGAGTTGGATCGATGGCAAAGAGTGCATCGTCCTCGACTATTCAAGGACTTCGCTTTTCGCGCGAAAAATTCGCGACGAAATCCGGCTCGTCGATCCTAACCGCAAGCTTTACCTCGGCAAAGTCTGGTGGGGCAAAACCCGCCTCGTCGATTTCGCGTTAGAGTTCCCCAATTAATTTTTGCCGTCCGCGTCCACGATGTCTCTGACCGCACCTCAGCTTCTGAAAAGGTCGTCGGAAGAACTCGACACGCTGTTCGCCGCCAGCCCGCCCGGCCCCATTCCGGTCGGCGAAGCCACCGGCACTGCGATCGCATGTCCGGGTGGCATATGCGCGCGACTCTTCGCGTGGTTCGCCCGCTGCTTTCTTTGGCAGGGAAAAATCTTCGATCCCGCAATCGGCGGCCTGCGCAATCGCATCACGGCATTCAGCCTCACCGCGATTCGAGCCGACGTCTATGCCGGAACCAGCTGGTTCGATGGGCGCGACTGCATCGTCATCGATTACTCGAAAACTTCCACGGTCGCGGGTTTTGTCCGCGACGAAATTCGGCAGGTGGCGCCCGGTCTTTACCTCGGTCAGGTTTACATCGGCCAAAACAAAAAACCCGTTCTCAAATTCTCTCTTAGCTTCCAGTATCAACCCGCTCCGAAATGTTCGCGTCGAGTCTGGGCCACCGTCGCAGCGGTGCTCGTGATCTTCGCGATCTACATGGCGATTCGGTTGCGTCGCGACGAGCCGGTGACGTTCCCCACGCTCGAAGATCATTTCAAATACGGTTCCACCGGCGGCGAGCGCGATGCTGGAATTCCGTACTGGTTGTGGAAAGTTTTGCCCGAGATGTTTCCCGAGTTTCTGGCGGAGCCCGCCAAAGGTTATGGGTCGTTTGGCTTCGTGTTCGATCCGTCCCGTCCTAGCGATCGCGACCTGCCCGTAGGCGTATCGAAACGAAACGTACAGGGCATTGATCGCGTTTTCCTCAACTGTGCAGTCTGTCATTTTGGCTCCGTCCGCGATACGCCGGAGAGCAAGCCACGCCTGATCACGGGGATGCCGGCTAACACGCTCGATCTCCAGGCCTTCGAACGCTTTCTCTTCAGTTGCGCCACGAGTGAAAAATTCACGCCTGACCGCATCAGCACCGAAATGAAACGGATCGGGGCGACGGACGATCTGATCAACCGTCTCATTCTGCGTTACGTCGCCGTCGACATCGGCCGCCGCCGGCTGCTGTTTCTGCGCGACCGTTTCAAATTCATGGATCGCGAGCCCGATGCCGGTCCTGGCCGCGTTGATACGTTCAACCCGCCCAAGGTGTTGATGAATTTTCGGATGGAAACTGTGCCTGAACGCGAATGGGTCGGGAACTGCGATCTCCCGTCCATTTGGAATCAGGGCAAGCGGGAAGGCATGTGGCTGCATTGGGACGGCAACAACAATTCCGTCGAGGAGCGGAATCGCAGTGCTGCGTTCGGGACCGGCGCGATTCCGACCACGCTCGACCGCCCGTCGATGAAGAAAATGGAAATGTGGCTGAAGGACGCCACGCCGCCCGCCTATCCGTACCCGATTGATCAAGCGCTCGCGCAACGCGGTGCGCCGCTGTACCGCGAATACTGCGCCAATTGCCACGGTGAAAGCGGCACAAATTTCGCGGGCAACCTGGTCGGCCAAGTCACACCGATCGCGCAGATCGGCACTGATCCGCATCGCCTTGATTCGTATTCGGCCGATCTCACGGCGAATCAAAATCTCCTCTACGCCGCCTACCCGGACGATCGCTTCAAGCATTTCCGAAAAACATTCGGCTATGCCAATCAGCCGCTCGATGGCCTCTGGCTCCGCGCGCCATTCCTGCACAATGGCTCCGTTCCAACGCTGCGCGATTTGCTCAATCCTGCGATGTCGCGTCCAAAACAATTTTTCCGCGGCTACGATGTCTACGATCAGAAGAACGTTGGCTTCGTCAGCAATGTGCCTGCGGAGAAGACGCAGAAATATTTCGCGTTTGATACCGCTCAACCGGGCAACGGCAACTCCGGCCACGAGGGCCGCGCCTACGGCACCGAACTTTCCGGCAGCGACAAAGATGCTCTGATCGAATTTCTGAAAACGTTTTAGCCGCGACTTCGAAATCTTTTTTCAACCGCACGTCCCCTGCGCTCCCGCGCTGTGCCAGAGCAGTAATGTAGCCCGCTCCGGGAGGAGCGGGACGATAGAGTCACTCTAACCGAGATCCGCTTATGAGCCTGAGCCCACGCACCAAACGCACCCTTCTCCGGTGTTTGTTAATTCTCGCGATCCTCGGCGTCGGCGCCGGTTGGTTCGGCTGGTACAAATTTTTCCGCGACGAAGGCGAACCGGTTTGGGCAAACGAAACCGAGCGTTTCAAATACGGCAGCATCGGCGCCGAAGCCGCGCGCGGAATTCCCTACTACATCTGGATGGTGTTGCCGCGGACATTTCCGGAATACGTTCCCGGCCCCGGTGGCTACAAGGCGTTCGGTCTCGTCTGGGAAGAGGGTCACGAGATGCCCGTGGGTTTCACGAAGCGAGTGATCGGTTTTCCGCGCGTGGGTAACAACTGCGCGCTCTGCCACACCGGCACCTGGCGCAGCAAGGAAGACGAATCGCCACATATCATCGCCGCTGCTCCGTCACACACGACCGACGTTCAAGCGTTGCTCCGGTTTCTCACCAAGTGCGGCCAGGACCCGCGCTTCAACGCGACGACCCTGCTTAGCGAAATCGATCGCGAAGTGAAACTGTCGACGATCGATCGTCTGATCTATCGCTTCGCCTTGATTCCGCTCACGCGTAATGCGCTCCGCCAGCAACAAGACGCGTTGAAATGGATGAATCGCCCCGGCTGGCCCGATTGGGGCCGTGGCCGCGACGATCCCATGAACCTCACGAAATATTTCATGACGAGCATGGCGACCGACAACTCCACCGGTCAGGCCGATTTTCCTTCGGTCTGGAATCTCAAGGTCAGGAAAGGCGACGGCCTTTATCTCAATTGGAGCTGCGACACACCTGCCGTGCGGTCCGTCTTGATTGACTCAGCACTTGGACTCGGCTCCGCGCCCGACCCGAATCTGCCGTTCGATCAACTGAATTGGTCGCTCAAACGCCGCGACTGGTTTCTCAAGCGAATGGAAGCGCTCGACAACTTCCTCAGCGAACTTCCTCCACCCGTGTATCCATTTCCCATTGACGCCGCCTTGGTCGCCAAAGGGAAACCACTCTACGCCCAACACTGCGCTTCCTGTCATGACGTGGGCGGTCGTTATACGAACAAGCCCGTTCCTCCCGCGGAAATCGGGACGGATCGCGAGCGCATGGACACGTGGATCCAGGCCGCTGCGGATGAAGCCAACCGTCGCGTGAAAGAAATGGGGATCAATCGTCCGAATATGGTGAAGATCGAGGGCTACCAGTCGCCGCCGCTCGACGGAATTTGGATGCGCGCGCCTTATCTGCACAACGGCTCCATCCCGACTCTGCGCGACTTGCTGAATCCGACGGAACAGCGCCCGAAAGTTTTCTACCGTGGCTACGATGTTTACGATCCCACGAACGTCGGGTTCGTGACCAACGGCTTTGATACGAAACGTCTCGGCTGGAAACACGACACGTCTGAACGCGGCAACGGCAACCAAGGTCACGCTTATGGCACCACTCTCGGAGCAGCCGAAAAAGCGTCGCTCCTTGAATATCTCAAGACTCTCTAATCTAACGCGAACCGCCGATCGAATTCGATGCGTAAAAAACCCCCTCCCCATGAAACCTCGAAACGCCACCGCGGCCAACAAGCATTATCCACCTTCGCTGAAAGCAGCTGAGCTCGAGGCGTTCAAGCAGCGTTGCGCGGTCAATCGCGACGCGTCGGGCGCTCCGACCGTCGGCGTCGCGCTCTCGGGCGGCGGGATTCGCAGCGCCACATTTTGTCTGGGATTTTTTCAGGCGCTCGCACAACAGCGACTCATCCGGCGCATCGATTTTCTCTCAACCGTTTCGGGCGGCGGTTACTTTGGCAGCTTCATCGGATCGGCTTTCGCGCGTGAGGGCAGCTCACCGGAATCGGTCGAGGAAGAGTTGGCCGATAATCACTCCTGGTCCGTCAACTGGCTGCGTGAGAACGGCCGCTTTCTTTCTCCCAACGGCGCAGGCGACAACTGGCTGAGCCTCGCTGTCGGTCTCCGCAACTGGGTCGCGTTGCACGTTGTCCTGCTCACTTTCAGTTTTTTAATTCTCGGACTCGGATCGTTGTTCCGAGCTGATCTCGGCTCCGCCCGACTCACCGGACCATGGTGGAGTTCACTCGAAGATTTTTTCTGGTCTCATGTTTCCGGTGGGATCTGGTGGAGCCCTTGGTTCATCCTGCCCGTCATCACTTTTGTCGGACTCATGTTGCCCGCGGGAACCGTGTACTGGTCCACCCAACTTCAACCGCTGATGGGCGCAATCCGTCGCATGACGGGAATTTTTCAGAAAAGCGCACGCACGATGTCGGATCAGGAGTTCACCAGTCGGACTCAAAATTTTCTTACCCGTACGTTCATGCTCGGGCTCATTCCGACGGTCGCGCTCGCGCTGTTTGCGACGGTCGATTCGATCGGCCAGACGATTTATCTGCGGTGGTCCGCCGCGAATTTTGAGTTTCCTTCCTTGTGGGCGCTGCTGACCGGCACCGGCGTGGCCTTGTTCGGCTTCGGGGCCAAGCTCGCGCTTTATGTCGAACGTTTCCTCGGCAAACGCGGATTTCGGATCTCGTTCGATCTGGTCGCGCTGGGCCTCGCGGTGGTTTGGTCGCTGCTCATCGTGCTCGCACTTTCCGTGGTCGCCTGCGGCTTCGCGTGGCAATGGGATTTGGTGTGGGACGACAATGGCTTCCGTCCGATGCCCGGCGGCTGGCAGTTGATGGCCGCCGTCGCGGTGTGTTTCACCGCGTCATGGATTTTCAGCCGCAGCTTCGGTTTCGTTAATCTATCATCGATGCAACAGGTGTACTCCGCCCGTCTCGCACGCGCCTATCTGGGCGCGACAAATACCGAGCGGCAGCGAAACGCCAATCACAGCATGACGGAGCTAATTCCCGGAGATGATTTTCCACTCGATGAATATGCTCCCCATCAACACGGCGGGCCACTTCACCTGATCAACGTCACCGTCAACGAAACCATCTCTGGAAAAACCCAAATCGAACGCCGCGATCGCAAGGGTCTCGCGATGGCGGTTGGTCCCAGCGGACTTTGCATCGGGACGGACTCTCACGCCCTATGGGCCGCCGCACCGCCTCAATCGTCCAAACTCGCTCAACTCCACGCGGCCCTGTGGGAATCCCGCCGACGTGCGATCGTCCCGATCATGCCGGAGGACGACCACGATTTCGTCCACGCGCTCTGCGCCCAGCGGCAATCCGGCGACAAACCGGAGCCGCAATTCATCGAAGCACTCTCGCTCGGACGATGGGTGGCGATTTCAGGCGCCGCGTTTACGACGGGCACAGGTTCAACCACAACCTTTGGCCTAAGTCTTCTCCTCGGTCTCGCCAACGTGCGCCTTGGCTATTGGTGGGATAGCGGAATTCCAGCTGGCGGCTGCCCCGCCACGCAGCGACCGAACTTCCTTGAACTCGCGAGTCGTATTCTCAGCCGGGTGCTGCCGGTGCAGACTTATCTGCTGAACGAATTCTGCGCGCGGTTTCACGGGCCGGCGCGACGTCACTGGTATCTATCGGATGGCGGGCATTTCGAAAACACCGCGTGCTACGAACTCGTTCGTCGTCGCGTTCCCTTCATCATCTGCAGCGACGCGGGCCAGGATCCGCGGTACGAATTCGCCG
>CBRAFL010000106.1:0-15216 GCA_967755055.1 uncultured bacterium | reverse complement strand
AAACGAAGGAGCGGGGCGGAACCATTCTGATGAGAGTCCAGAGTTGAGTGCCAGCGGCTCGACAATTCCCTCGCGATGACTATTCCTTCGCCATGCACTTGACTGAGATTCCACAGCTAAAGTCGGCCTCTCCGGAGGAGAAGATCAAGTTGATCGACGAGCTTTGGGCCAGTATCCCACCGGAATCGGTTGTCCCTCCTGACCCCCATTTGACCGAGCTCGAAAAGCGTCTCGCCAATTTTGAGCGCGAGCCAGGCAAAGCCCTTTCGCCCGAGGCAGCTCGCGCCCGTATTCGCGCCCGAACCGGGCTATGATCAAACCGCTGAAGATCTTTTGCCACGATCACGCGCCAGACCGAAGCAATTCTCGCCGAGTACGATCACACGATTGAGATCCTTGGCAAAAACCCGCAGGTTTGTCGTCTTCGTCCAAACGGCTGGCGTATCTCTATTTTTCGCTCCGGCGTTTATGCTCTCTACTATCGCGAGATGCCGGATTGCTGGTTAGTTGCTGGAATATTTCACGCCCAACGCGATCCAGATTGGATACAGGCCCAACTCGTCATCCGCGAATCGCGTGAAAGCTGAGCCGGCTGCTCTTCGATGGCTGCCGTTCTCGTTCTCGTTATCTTTCTCGTTCTCCCATTTGCCCCGGCCAGTAGATCGGGTTGCGGAAAAATCGTGCAGCCGCAGCCCACCGGGCGAGAACGAGAAAGATAACGAGAACGGGTCGATCGAGCCCCGGCGCGTAGACGTAGGTTGCGCGCTCGCCGCGCCACGATCGAGATCCAGTCCTTCGTCCGGCATCTGCGATAATCCGCGCAGATTAGGAGCCGATTCATCACGGCAGGAGTGTATCCCACTACGCCCGTAAGTAGGATTATTTTTACATTTCCTACTTTCAACATTTGACGGATTACTAGGCGACGTCCTCATTCACACCATGAGCACAACCCCATCCTCTGAATCCGTCTGGTTTACGACCAAGGGGCAGGTCGTCATACCGCTTCGCTTGCGGAAGCAGTATCACATCGAGGACGGCACCAAGGCCATTGTTGAAGCCACCCCGGAAGGGATTCTCCTCAAGCCAGTGACCCGGCACTCGATCAACCGGCTGCGCGGAATCCTCAAGCGTAAGCCCGGCTCCAAACCTTTCGCTCAAGAGTGGGCCGAGCACAAACGCGAGGAACTCGAACTCGAAGAACCCAAACATGGCCGCGCCGGTTCTTGATAGCTACGCCCTCCTCGCGTTCTTGCGGGGCGAAGCAGGCGAGGACCAGGTTGCAGCTTTACTTGAAAAAGCCAGCGATCGCGACGTACCGCTGCACATGACCGAGGTTAACTACGCCGAGGTAAAATACGTCGTGATCCGAAAGGACGGCCTTGAGCGGTGGAAAGAAGTCGCACGCGACCTCCCTACTCTGCCGATTGAGTTTCATCCGGCCAATCGCGATCTCGCCGATCTCGCCGCGGACTTCAAAGCCCGCCACAAAATCAGTCTCGCCGACGCCTTCGCCGCCGCCCTGGCGAAAGAGAAAAAAGCCGAACTCGTGACGGGCGACCCGGAATTCAAGTCCCTGGAAAAGGAAGTCAAAATCGTGTGGCTCAAGAGCCGGTAGCAAAGTCTGCGGCCTCTCGATCCTTCTCGTTCTCTTTATCTTTCTCGTTCTCCCGTCTGCGCCTTGAGTTGATCGGAGCCCGCTGATCGCTGACTGCGATCAGCAGGCCCCACTTCTTATTCTGAAGCCGATCAGGCGTAAGGGCACCTAAGGATCTGCCCCATTGGTAGATCCCATTAGCGGTTTCCTCCGTCCGAGTATTTCGAAGATACACCCCACGGGAGAGAGTAAATCCGCATCTGCGATAATCTGCGCTATCTGCGGTAAAAAAGGATCGGTTTCGAACGACTCGGAATTGAACCGCAGATTTCGCGGAGAGCGCAGATCAGGAGACCGGCGGGCGGATATCAGGCGTAGGTTGCGCGCTCGCCGCGCCACGATCGGGGGCTTCAGTCCTTCGCAACCTTCGACTCCTTCGCGAGACACAACTTCAGAAATTTTTCTCGCGAAGTCTTCGAAGGAAACGAAGGACCGAACGGGAACCATTCTGTTGAGAGTTCAATCTCAGCAGGCCTGCATTCAGCGCCCTTCGATCGTTCTCGTTCTCGTTCTCTTTATCTTTCTCGTTCTCCCGTCCCCCCCGCCAGTAGATCGAGCTTCCACGAAATCGTGCAGCCGGAGCGAAACCGCCGAGAACGAGAAAGATAACGAGAACGAGAATGGGTCGATCGAGCCGCCGCGATCCCGCCCACGAGCGCTCATCGCGCCATCATCCGCATCACCACCAGCCCTGCAGTCGTCTGACTTGCTTGCCCTTTTTGCCAAGCACTGGAGCCGCGACGCCCCCGTCGCGCCCTTTTGACATTCCCTCGACGGACACTGATTTCAAATCTCCGGTTGCCCGCGCGCGGAATGCCAAATCCGGAGAATGTCGACGGTGGCAGCTTCACTTACTTCATAGATGATCCGGTACGGCTCGACATTGATCTCTCGAACCTTCGCATCATGTTCTTCAGGAACCCGCCGTCCGGCATGCGGAAAATCAGCGAGCATCCGCGTGCGCTCAAAGATCGTCCGCGCAAGCGGCTCAGCCGCGGAAGGATTGTCAGCTGCGATATAGCGCACGATCGCGCCTAGATCGACGACCACCTCGTCCGACCAGACTACTTTCCGAGCCATGACGGGAGGAGTTTTTCAACATCCTCCTGAGCCTTCCAACGTCCCTCACGCACCGCTTGACGCCCTTTTTCTAATGCAGCCAGCAACGCCAGACGGTCCGCCGCATCCTGCAACGTCGCGTCGTCAGGCAAAGCATCAATCGCCGCATGGGCCGCTTCCTTCACGCTCATACAACGAAAATGCCGCGCAATTGGGTTCAGTCAATCGCCACCTTCGCCTCCTTCGCGACCACCTCAGAATTTTTTCTCGCGAAGTCTTCGAAGGAAACGAAGGACGGAGTCGGAAACAGTAAGTTGAGGCCCGGAGTTGAGAGCTGAGTGTTCAATCTCAAGCGCCCCAAAAGTCGGCGCCTTTCGGGAGAGAAGGAGAGTCAGCGTCCGGCATCTGCGATAATCCGCGCTATCAGCGGTAAAAAAGGATCGAACCGAACGACTCGGAATTGAACCGCAGATTTCGCGGAGAGCGCAGATAAGGAGCCCGGCTGATCTCGATCATAGTCGTTCTCGTTCTCTTTATCTTTCTCGTTCTCCCGTCTCCCCCGCCAGTAGATCGAGCTTCCACGAAATCGTGCAGCCGGGAGCGAACCCGGCGAGAACGAGAACGATAAAGAGAACGAGAACGGGTTGATCGAGCCGACCGATCCGCTCCAACGCGCGCTCACCGCGTCATCGTCCGCAACACCACCAGCGCAGCGATCGCGCAGCCCGCCAGCCCCAGCGCCATCGGCATCGCCGTGCCGTTGTGAAACACTCCGACCAGCGCGCCCGACCCCGCTCCGACGCCGAACTGAAACGTTCCCAACAACGCCGACGCACTTCCCGCCACCTCCGGAAATGGCGCCATCGCCATCGCCCCGATGTTGGGAAAAATAATTCCTGCCGCCGACATGCTCACGAAGATCAGCCCGATCATCGCCGGCAATCCGCCCCAGCCCGTCGCCGCCACCACCACGAGCAAACCGCCCGCCACCGCATTGATCAAAAGCGCCACGGACAGCACCTGCCAGAGCGTGTGGCGCCCGATCAACCATCGGTTGAGCTGCGACGCCACGATCAGCCCCGCTCCATTGAAACCAAACACCAGCGCGTACTGCTGCGGCGTCAGCCCGTGCAGTTCAATGAAGACAAATGACGACGCCGTCAGATAAGCGAACAGCGCGCCTAACGTGAATCCCGCCGCCAGCACCGTTCCCAAAAACTGCCGGTTCGACAGCAGTCGTCGATAATTTCGCAACACCAGGCCGATCCCGCCCGTCACGCGTTTTTCCCGCGGCAACGATTCCTTCAGTCCCCACGCCACCGCCGCGGTGCTGACGGCGCCCGCGACCGCCAGCACCCAGAAGATTCCCCGCCACCCGGTCACGCCCAACATCTGACCGCCCATCGACGGCGCAAAAATCGGTGACACGCCAAGAATCAGCATCAGCACCGAATAAACCCGCGCCGAATCCTTCTCCTCGAACAAGTCCCGCACCACCGCGCGCGGAATCACCATGCTCGCCGAACCGGCGAACGCCATCACCAGTCGCCACGCCAGCAAGCTCGTCATCGACTGCGCGACGGCACAGCCCGCCGCCGCGATGGAAAACACCGTCATGCCCACCAGCAGCGGCGCACGACGACCCCAGCGATCCGCAATCGGTCCGTAAAACGCCTGCCCCACCGCGACGCCGATCATGAAAACCGAAAGCGTGAGCTGAACCCGACCGATCTCGACGCCGAGATTGCGCGCGATCTCCGGCAGTGCCGGCAGATACATATCGATCGCCAGCGGCACGATCGCTGTGAGCACGCCCAAAATCAAAACCAGCGAGCGCCCCGCCTTGGCGGACGGCGACGGCGATTCGAGCGGCGCAAGAAGAGGAGCGTGACTGGACATGGAGCCGCGCATTCAGCAGCTCAACCGCCAACTCGCAACTCACTCCCGCAAATACTCGCGGCGAATTTTTCGGAAATCTGAAGCGCCCTTGATGCCGTGGACACCGCAAGAAATACGATTGCGATTGAGTAGCGCGGTCGTCCCTGACCGCCATCCGGCAAAAGTTTCACTCATCCATCTGAAGGTAGGGCGTGCTCTCCGAGCGAGCCGTTCCGAACATCTGATTCTGGCCGTGCCATAGCCTCCAGCAGCGAGTTTCGAACAACTAAATTTTGGCGCGATCCAGCGGATGATTCTCAAATCGCAGCCAGTTGTTCTCACTCGAAAAAACGCCAATCTCTTGAAAGTGCTACTTTTACGCCGTGGTAGTATAGTCCGCATTTCGCTAATATCGGCGAATGCCGGCCACGGAATCCGCCTTAAAAAAATTCGGGGCAAATGTTCGCGCCAAACGCGAATCTCGAAATCTCTCACAAGAGGCTTTGTCTGAAAAAGCAGAGGTAGATCGCACCTACATTGGTGGCGTCGAACGCGGCGAAAGAAACCTGACCTTCGCGAGCGCCCTGCGAATCGCAAAAGCGCTCAACGTATCACTCGCCGATCTCTGTGAGGGCATCGACCGATGAGCGCGCCAACTTTCATCGATCTCTTTATTGACTCCGCGCAAGACAGCCCGGATGCAGACGTTCCCGATTGGTTCGTACTTCCCGACGCATGCACGCACGCTTTTCGCCTCGTCGGCAACGCCGTTGGACATCCATCCAACAACTGAGTTTACCATGTGGCTAATCACGACTGATCTCGAACAGGCCAAAAACGTGAGCGTCTGTTCACAAGACTACGATGAAAAGTACGCGACCGGATTGATTCACCGCTTTCGTTTGTTGGATGGTGATCGGATCCCGTATTACGAGGGTGTTTCTGACGATGCGAGTGGTGAGCGCGCCTTTGATCCGCTCGACGATTTCGGTGAGGGTTACGCCGGTTGTGCTTCAATCGAATATCTGGAAAACGGGAAATGGTCGCCGCTATGACTCCAACGAAACTAAACGACCTGGTGCCTTCGTGCCACGCAGACTTCGTGTCTGCGGGTCTGGCCGTGCAACCAGAATTTCTTCGCAGGCTCACCGCGTCGCTTCTCACAAAACGATTTCTGATCCTGACCGGATTGAGCGGATCAGGAAAAACGAAGGTGGCTCAATCGTTCGCGCGGTGGATCGCCGCTGGAGTTTCAGTCCGCGATCCGTTCAAGGTTGGAGCCGAGATACCGTCCGACCGCATCACTTATACGTTCGTGCATCGGACCGGTTGGCGGTTGAATTCTGGAATGCCTCCGAGGAATCAGGCGCGACGAAGGTGGTTCTACCTCGCGCGCTCATTCACGAGTGGGCTGGTTACATCCAAGAGAAAAGCCTCACGCGCGATGCTCCAGCGCGGCAGCTAAGAGAAGCCGTCGAGTCCACGACAAAGTTTTCAAAGCAACTAAACTCATTTGAGACGCACTTGAAAGCTGCGGCCTTTGCGCTATGCGAGGCAGGGAGTGAAACGAGCGTCAGCCGCCGCTACGAGATTGTCTCAGTCGGCGCAGACTGGACCAGCAACGAGCAGATTCTCGGCTATGCGGACGGATTAAATCCAAATCGCTATGTCCGGACCAAGACGCTCGACCTTATCCTCCGCGCGGAATCGAAACCAGACCAAGCGCACTTCCTGATTCTAGACGAAATGAACCTGTCGCATGTCGAACGGTATTTCTCGGATCTGCTTTCCGCACTTGAGTCAGACGAGCCTATCCATCTCCACGCGGATCGAACCGCAGATGGTAGTTCCGCCACCCGTGACGGCGTGCCGGGCGAAATTAAACTGCCGCCCAATCTGTTTGTGATCGGAACCGTCAACATCGACGAAACCACTTATATGTTTTCGCCCAAGGTTCTTGATCGCGCGAACGTGATCGAGTTTCGCATCGCGGGCGGAGAAATGGCGGCTTTTCTCGACGATCCCAAACCGGTGTCTCTCGATAAACTCGACGGCCATGGTGCTTCGTTTGGCCAGGTTTTTGTCGCACGTGGGGGCCAATCATTAGCGTCGGCGAAGGACACTTCGGAAAAACTAAAGGCCGAGCTACTGTTGTTTTTTGACGTCCTGGTCGGCGTGCAGTCCGAGTTCGGTTTCCGCGTCGCGAAAGAAATCGCCGCGTTCATCGAATACCATCGCGCGTTAAGTTCGAATGATTGGGACTTCCGGTCCGCTATGGATGCTCAAATCGTCCAAAAGTTATTACCCCGCCTCCATGGTGCGCGCGCAAAGCTTGAGCCCGTCCTCAGCGCTCTCGCGATCCTCTGTCACAGCACCCGTACCTGGAATGTGGATGCCGAGTCCGGTCAGTTCGATCATGTCAAAGCCGCTCGAGTCGACGCTGCGAATGCCGCAAAACTGGAAGACGAAAGTCTCGATCCTTTGAGCACGCGACCCGACGGCAGCCCCGCGTTTTCCGCCGATGCGGCCTACTACGCCCTGAGCTTTGACAAGCTGACACGGATGCTCGCCCGACTGAGAACGCACGGATTCGTCAGCTTCGCGGAAGCCTGAAAATGGCAAGCTTCGCACGAGAAGCCGAGATCTTGTGCATGGATGCGCAAGGGCGTGCCGCAGCAAGAATCAGGATCGTCCAGAGCGACACAAAGAAGCCCACAATCCGGCTCCTTACGGTGGCCGAGGCATTGGAATTCGGTGAGGAACAAGTGCAGTTGCTTGAGGGCTGCGGCTACGATTTCGAACTGCTTGCCCACGGCGGTCACCTTTGCGTTCAGCCAAGCGGTTTGGTGAAACCTAATTCGATTCGACCGGCTCTTGGACGGATAGAAACGGGAATGGAAACCGGATTGCTGCAAATCACGTTAGGCGCAACGGCCACCGGGCCGTCCTTTGCGCGCGGTGCCGTCGAAATTCTTTCGGCCAAGATTAATTATCGCGAGGACTACCGCGGTATGCTTTCGGCGATCGCTGATCAATGCAGCGAATTACTCTTCGATCTTCGCGCCACCGCCCGAATGCGGATCGCGACCAAGAACCGCAGCGACCCGCACAATCTCTCCCGTCAAATCGAATTTCTCTCCGCCCTCCTTGGCTCAAAGCCCTTCTTGTCCGCGCTCGAGCGGATCACTGCGGCTCCACATCACACGTTGGTTTCCAACGTAGAGCGGCGTTCGATCTCTCAATTGCGTCGTCCGGGGAAGGACTTCGCTCGGCAAATCTCCACCAGCAACAACCGTATTTACCTGGCCGCATCACACCCGTTGGCAAGCGCGATGCAGGTGCTGGGAGTGACTCGTCCCTCGTTGCCGTCTTTCGTGGAGGTGCGCCGACGCTTCGAGTCTACAGACACCGCCGAGAATAGGTTCGTGAAGCATGTGCTCTCGCACTTCGCCGACTTTCTCCAACGCATGGAGGCGCTGATCGGCAAATCGAAAGCAAACGACCGGCAGCGTCTGCTTCGAAGCGTCCAGCGGATGAATGAGTCTCTGGGCGAAGTGCTATCGAGGGATTTTTTCAAGGGCATTGGCGCGCCACAATTCCTTCCGCTCGGCAGCCCCGTCCTGCACCGAAAGCCGGGCTACCGCGAAATTCTCACCACATGGCTGAAGTTCGATCTGGCGGCTGAGTTGATGTGGCAAGGTGGTGAAGACGTTTACGGAGCTGGAAAACGAGACATGGCCGCGCTCTATGAGTATTGGGTTTTCTTCCAGCTTTTACGGCTGTTCAGAGACAAGTTCGAGTTGGCCGTTCCACTTGCGCAGGACTTGTTCGAACACTTCGACGGCGGCCTCAGCCTCCGATTGAAGTCGCACCGGGAACTCGGAATTCGGGGGCGATGCATTCGGCACCCACGCCATCTCCAGGTTAGCTTTTCTTACAATCGAACGCAGCAGCACAGCGCGGCCCATACAATCGCGGGTTCGTGGACCCGTCGAATGCGCCCCGACTACACTTTGAGTTTTTGGCCCGACGGGTTCGATCTTGCCGACGCCGAAGCGCAGGAACTCGCGGTTCACATTCATTTCGACGCCAAATATCGCGTCGAGAATATCGCGGAGCTTTTTGGCCCCGTTGACGAAGACGTTACTCAAATCCGCTCCGAGGAGCGTCGCGGAAATTATCGACGTGCCGATCTGTTGAAAATGCACGCATATCGAGACGCGATCCGCCGATCTGAAGGTGCCTACATCATCTATCCAGGCGCGATCTCAGACCCGACGGAGTTCAAAGGTTTTCACGAAATTCTGCCTGGCCTGGGCGCGTTTGCGATCAAGCCCGGCGGCGAAGGTCAGCCCGTGGGAATTCAGTATTTGTCGCGATTCCTAGATGAAGTGATCGCCCACGTCGCGAACCGGGCGACATCACGGGAGCGCGGAACGTTTCATCGGTTTAACGTCTACAGCAACACAGAGGCTGGCGGGAGCGATCAGGTGAATGATGCATTGCCTGAACGGGAATTCGACGGCCGACTACGTTCAACTCCTCCCGCGGATCATCACGTCCTTGTCGGTTGGTGCGAGAGCGACGACCAACTCGCATGGATCAAAAAATCGGGGCTCTACAATTTTCGAGCAGGCACACGTCGAGGGTCGATCCGTTTGGAGCCGGAGATCGCCGGTGCGCGCCATCTATTGCTTCATTCCCACGGCAATCGTGCGCTCCCAGGAATGTTTAGGGTCAAAAAACGCGGCCCGCGCGTTTTCACGTGCGATGAACTCTTGAAGCATGGCTATCCTTTACAGCCTTCTCCCGATGCAATCTATGCCGTCTTTGACGTCGAATCCGACGCGTTCTACGAAGGCTGGGACTGGCGTTACGAATCGCTGAAGCGCAAGAAAACAGGGCTTCAGTCTGCGGAACCATTCGCGGTAAGTCTCTCCGATATTCTAAATATCCATCGCGCTTAGTCATGCACCGTTGTGTTCCGCACACCGGATAATCCTATGAGCAAGAATCCCAACTGGACTCGGGAAGAGCACATTCTCGCCTTCAACCTCTACAACCAAATCCCGTTTGGCCACATCGACGAAGGATCACCGGAAATCAAAGAGCTGGCTCGCCTAATTGGGCGAACAGTAGGAGCGGTCTCACTCAAGCTGGCTAACTTCGCGCGTCTCGATCCCTTCCATCAAGCGCGCGGTGTTAAGGGAATGTCGCACGGAGCCAAAGGCGAGGCCGCGATCTGGGCCGAATTCGCCCACGCCCCCGAGACTCTCGCCTTCGAAAGTGAACGGCTGCGTGCGCAACGTATCGGGAAAAGTCTTGAGGAATCAGCGGGGATCGAGACGGACGATTTATCCAAGGAAGGGATCGACCGCGACGCCATCGTGAAGGTTCGTGTTAACCAAAGTTTTTTCCGCCGGCGTATTCTCTCGGCCTACGAATATCGGTGCTGTGTGACGGGACTCTCGGTCCACGCGTTGTTGACCGCCAGCCACATCATGCCATGGGCGGCAGACGTGAGAAACAGACTCAATCCGCGAAACGGACTTTGCCTGAATGCGTTGCACGATCGCGCATTTGATCGGCACCTACTGTGGATTGAAGACGGATTCATCGTTCGCTTGTCTCATCAACTTCGCAAGGCCGCCAAATCGACTGATTCTACCGCTGCATGGTTGGCGAGTTTCGACGGCAAACCTCTGGTCCTCCCAAAGAAATTTTCGCCGGATCCTGGATTTCTGAAAATCCACGCTGGAAATTGTCGGCCGAGCGCTGATTAAAACCAACGCGGCAGCCTACGCGCACAGTCAAATTCAATGGGCTTAGTTTCGCGGGCGGCGTCGTGACCGCAGTTTCACACCTCAGTGCGATCGCGCGAGGTCGTGACTCTCGATTTTGTCGGCACCTACGGGAACATCTGCGCATGAAAGCCGGCTTCGGTCCGAAAAGCTGCGGCGGATCAGCTACTCTCGGCTGCCGCCAAAAAAGGATGAGCTCATTTGGTTATCTCGGTGCGAGCGGTGGATGCTTTTTCCGCAACCACGCACTCACCTCAATCTGCAACTCGCGTCCAAACGCGATCAGCTCCGCGGCTTCCTCCTTCGACGCTCCGCCGGCGTAATCGTATTCTACCGTATTTCGTTTCTGCCGGCACGTTTCGAGATAATCGGCATCGTCTTGTCGCCGCGTTCCGAGGATCAGCGGCAACGCTTGTAATGTCCGGTAATGCGTCAGCTGCCGCTCCGGTTCGGGTACGATCCGGTCGCGCCGCCGCCGAAAGCTTCACGCCGCGTGCGATGTGAGTGGGCGAACACTCAAGATCTCATCCCGGCGCAACGCTTCCAAATGAGATTCCGGCAGCGTCAACACGGCCAGTGTTTCGCCGACGGCGTTGAAGATTTCGATGGAATAGCCCGCTTCCGCTTCGGACGAAGCCGCGACGTGGTGATCGACCACCGTTGCCACATCGCCGCGACGAATCCCTTCCGCCGGAAGATCGACGGCCAGGGCAACGCGACTGTAGAGCGGGAATTTCATCTCTGATCCGGGTATAACGTGATGAACTTGGTCAGGCCAGTCGCTTTTTCCAGCATCCACACAGAAAGAATCTTCAGCACCCGGCCGTTGGGGCCCGTCAACGGCCCGCGAATGACGAACTTTTCCCCATACGCCGTGGCTCCGGCGGCCGTGGCTTCCAGCGGCAGAATCTGCGTCCGCAAATCGGCTTCCAATTTCTCCGCGTGCGCAGCGCCGTAACCGGCAAGCGCAAGAAAAGCCGCTTTGTCGTGATCATCGCGCGGACGAAGCAGGTAGCCCGCGAGTTTCTCCCGTGCGATGATGGAGTCAGCGGGGAGTTTCATGTTTCGTCAGACTGGATTCAGCGGCTTGCCGACCAGTTCGCCAAGCTAAAGCTCGTCGTGCTCGTCGACGGCTGCTTCTGGCACGGTTGCCCGAGACACGGTGTGAAACCGAAAAATAACGCGGAGTTCTGGCTGAAAAAAATCTCCGGCAACCAGGCTCGCGATCGGCTTGTAACGAAAACACTCCGGAAGAAAGGCTGGCGCGTGTTGCGAGTGTGGGAACACGAACTCACTCGAAAAAACGAGCGCCGCCTGCTCGGCCGGCTCCATCGGGCCGGACTAATGTGGATTTGATGGTGATTGCGACACGTGCCTGCGCACGCTGCCCCGCGACTCCGCACGCCTTCGGAGATCTGGGCCGCGAGATCAATCCAGTCATCATGACCTCAGGCGAGTTCGCGCATGGCCGCTATCGCGGATGGGCCCAGTGTTATCCTGTATTTGCCCAGCGAAAAGTGATTTGGAGCACTCCGGTGGGGCAACTCTCAGCTATCCGTTCAGCCGTGAAACTCGCCCTTCGGAGACACGAACGGCACGCGATATACGGAAAAATCGCGGTGATCGGTCGTCAACACGATCGCGCCCAGGTGTTTGCGCGCCAGCAGCACCGCACAGGCGTCGGCATAGTCCATTTGGGGAGCGTAGCGCTTCATGAGTTCCAGAACCTGCACCGGCGCGGGATCCTCGACCTGCATGCGTTCGACCAATGCGCTCACTCGATCGAGTGCCGTCCGCTGATTCCCAAAAAGATGGGTCGCCTCCGCCACGGCTGAGCTGGTGACGATAAACGGTCCCGGTCGCCGCAACATTTCCGCCGTAGCCCACGGATTGTGGGCGTCCAATCGATCAACCGCCGCGACGAGCGGGCCAGCATCAAGTATGATGATCGGCGAGAATGCGGGCACGGATGATTTCGCGGGGCGGCCGCGGGTCGCGTGGCAACGCAATCGAACCGAAGATGTGTTCCAGCCCCGCGAAAGGATTTCCCGGCACCGCTTTGATCCCATGCGCCGATTTTTTCTTCGTCAGGCGACGGGCGGTGGCCTTTTTCTTGGCCTTGGTTGAGACCGCGGTTGGCATGGAAACCATCAAAGCACGCGTTTGGATTTCTGACAAGCCGGCAGGTGCGTCGAATTGTTGGCGCGCAAACCGAGCCGTGACATCAAGCCGTGTGCGAAGCCAGCGAACGGACGCTTAAAATCTCATCCCGGCGCAGTGCTTTCAAATGCGACTCCGGCAG
Source organism: uncultured bacterium (assembly GCA_967755055.1). Classification (GTDB taxonomy): domain Bacteria; phylum Verrucomicrobiota; class Verrucomicrobiia; order Opitutales; family Opitutaceae; genus Opitutus. The sequence goes on along the minus strand of CBRAFL010000106.1, from coordinate 2,519 downwards.
CGTCAGCACAGCGAGAGTTTCCCCGATCGAAGTCGAGCAGCGCTTTGCGTTCGCGTCGGGTGGCGCCGTGGAATGCCGCGAGTCGAGACAGCGGCGCGACGACGTCGTAAGGCGCGGTCTTCACAGACCCGCGCGGACCAAGCTCGTGTGCAGTCGCTTTAGTCCGGCGAGACCCAGTTTCTTCCCCTTGTCGATCTCATCGTGCGCTTCCGCCAGTTCCCTCGAAACGGAAACGTCGTCGCGAGCGGAGAGATGTTGCAGGTACGCCGCGAGGAATAGCCGGTCTTCCGCGGAACTGCGGTCGACGATCGATTTTAGCTCGGCGCGAGACATTCCGGAAGGGTTGCCGTGGGAGCGGATGTGTCAAGTCGCAGTCGGCTGCGCTTCAAGATGCCCCTTCTCACGAGGTTCGGGTCACGCTGTTTCCAACTGAGCCGCGTCCACGCAATTGAACCACGGACGGACACGGATAAACACGGATTCAAACCACCGATTGGAACTGCGTCGCTTTCTCGTCGCGCACGAGGTCATCACCGCATTCGAGCGTGGCCGGGGTACCCTGCAAAACAGCGAACTGCTGCGCGCCGCCAAAGCGAAGCAAAATCCTATTGACTGGTTTAACCATACTATCGCATGGTTTAACCATACATATGGGTTTACTGGAAATTCTGTTTCCCAAGGTACGCGCTGAAGTCTTGCGGTTGTTATTCGCCGACGAGGGGCAGGAGCTGCACCTGCGCGAACTCACCCGCCAGAGCGGCCTCACCCTCGGCACCCTCCAGACCGAGGTGGAGAAACTCTGCGCCGCCGACCTGCTCCTCAGCCGGCGTGATGGTAACCGGCGCTGCTTTCGCGCCAACGCCGCGCACCCATTATTCCCCGACCTGCGGCAGCTTGTGCTGAAAACCGCCGGCCTGCATGACGTGCTGGCGGAGGCATTGCGAGGTGTCTCGGGAGTGGAACTGGCCTTCGTCTTTGGTTCGCTGGCGGCGGGGGCGGGCAAGGCGGGCAGCGACGTGGATTTGATGGTGATCGGCGACGCTGGTCTGCGCACGCTGGCCTCGCGACTCCGCGCAGCTTCGGAGCGCCTGGGCCGGGAGATCAATCCAGTGACCATGACCTCAGCCGAATTCGCGCGCGACCGCGCAAAGAAACCGTTCCTCCGCGACGCGCTCGCCAAGGAGAAACTCTTCATCAAGGGAAACGCTGATGAGCTTGCACGACTGGGCTAAAGCCGGGTGGCTGCGGCCGCATCAGACCTCGCGACAGCAGATCACCGATCTGTTTGCCATCGTGGATCGCGATCTGGAAGACGCCGCACGCGGACTTTCGCCCGACTGGCAGTTCGGCATAGCGTATAACGCGGTGCTCAAACTCTGCACGGTGCTGGTCTACGCCGAAGGTTGGCGACCGGAGAAAAACCTCGCGCATTATCGCACCCTGCAAGCTCTGCCGCTCATTCTCGGAGCGGATCACCAAGCCGATGCCGACTATCTCGACACCTGCCGCGCCAAACGAAACACCGCCGAATACGATGCGCCCGGACAGGTCAGCGCCAAAGAGGCGAAAGAACTGGCAACTTTCGCCCGCGAACTGCGCGAAGCGGTGATCGCCTGGATCGAAAAAAATCACCCGAAGCTCTCTCCGTGGTCAAAATAGACAATCGGTTCGAAACACCCGTGCACAGCGCGCGCGGCCCAAAAACAACGCGGAGTTCTGGCTGAAAAAAATCTCCGGTAACCAGGCTCGCGATCGGCTCGTGACGAAAACTCTCCGGAAGAAAGGCTGGCGCGTGGTCAGAATTTGGGAGCACGAACTCACGCGGAAAAACGAAGCACGACTTCTGCTTCGTTTGCGCCGCGCGCTCGTCCGACTCTAAAGCCGCTCCTGCGCCATTCGCGACCCTGCCCCTTCACTCCCGGGTTGGCTCTTGGTTTTCGCTCAAGACGTGGTATGTTCCCGCCATGCCAGACCGCATCGCCATTCATCCCGACATCTGCAACGGTCGTCCCGTCATCCGCGGCACCCGCATCGCGGTGCAGACGGTGCTGGAATTTCTCGGCGCTGGAGACTCCGTGGAGGATGTGCTCGAGGAATATCCCGACCTTACGCGCGAAGATGTCCAGGCGTGCCTCAGCTATGCATCGCGCCTCATGGCCAATCACTACTCGGTGGTACCCGTGGCATGAAGGGCTGGCTCTTCGATCAGAAGATCCGGAAAGCACAGGGGAAACCGCTAATAGGATTTTCCCAACGGGGAAATCTTGTGGAAGCGGCTACGGCTAATCGCCTGCGCTCTGAGTCGATCGGGGTCCGCTGATCGCGGTCTGCGATTAGCAGGCCCCACCGCGTACTCCGGAGGCGATCAGCCGGAGGGGTGGAATAAGGATCAGCCCATTGGCGGATCCCATCAGCGGTTCTTCCTCCGTATTTCGAAGACAGAAGACAGACCATGGGCTGAAGCCTGACTTGCGTTCGATTCTTGCGCCGGCAACTTTGCCTCATGCTCAACTGGTCGC
>CBRAFL010000105.1:0-15277 GCA_967755055.1 uncultured bacterium | reverse complement strand
GAACTGCACCGCGAGCGCGAGGAAGATCATCACGATCGCGAGCGCCATCGCAGGGAGGAATTTGCCGCCCTCGTGTTTAAACTGCCGCGACTCTCCGGTGTAATCGATGGTGTATCCCGGGGGCAGGATCTCTTTCGAGGTCTTCTCGAGGAATGCGAGCGCCGCACCGAGCTGCCCCGTCGCGCCTGAAATCTTCACCGCGTTGAGCTGTTGGAACCGATTGAGCGAGCGAGGCACGGTTCGGTTCTCGAGATGCGCGATCGAACTCACCGGAATGAGCCCGCCCTGCGGACCCGAGATGTAGATATTGCGCAACTGTTCAGGATTCAGGCGCTCGCTGCGCTCGATCTGAGGAATCACTTTGTAACTACGGCCGGCGATATTGAACCGGTTAACGTAATTTCCGCCGAGAGCCGACGCGAGATCGGCACCGACTTGGGCGAGATTAAGTCCGAGCGTGGCAACCTTTTCGCGGTCAATCACAACTTCGGTTTGCGGCTGGTCGATCTTCAGATCGATCATCGGCGGGAAGTAGAACAGTCCTTGGGCGTCCGGACTCGTCATAGCCTTGTTGACGATCTGTTCAGCAAACTCGAGGAGTTGCGGCGCCTCAGCCGTGGACGCAATGATGAACTCAACTGGGAAGTTGCTGCCGCCCGGCAAAGCAGCGGGCGTCAGTGCGAAGGTTTGCAGTCCGGGCACCTGCATAAGCTTGCCCTGCACTTCCGGAAGAATCTGGAAAACCGAACGCTTCCGCTGATCCCACGGTTTGACGACCATGCCGCCGAAACCATCAAAGCCAAACGCTGCACCCTGAGCTGCGGGGAAAAGCAGCTGGAACGTGATGTCGCGTTCGGGAATTTCCAGGAAAACATCTTCCACCGCTTTCGCGTACTGCATTTTTTGGTCAGTCGTGGCGTTGGATGGCGCTGTCATCGCGGAGAAGACCACGCTCTGGTCTTCTGGCGGCGCGAGTTCCTGCGGAGAAAACATGTACATCGGTATCACGCACAAAAACACGACGATCCAGATCGAGTAAATCAGCGGGCGCATGTGCAGCGTCTTGCCGAGGACGCGGCCGTAACTCGTGCGGAGTCGGTCAAAGTGATGATTGATCCAGCCCGGGAATCCGCGCTCTTCCTCACTCGCGCTGCGAAGGAGACGAGCAGCCATCATCGGGGAGAGCGTCAGTGCAACGATGCCGGAAATCGTAACGGCTCCGGCAAGCGTAAGGGCAAACTCGCGGAACAGCGCGCCCGTCAGACCACCTTGCAAACCGATCGGAGCGTACACGGCGGCAAGCGTGACCGTCATCGCGATAACGGGTCCGGCGAGCTCGCGCGCGCCGAGCAGCGCGGCCTCACTCGGCGTTCGGCCTTCGCGCAGATGTCGCTCGACGTTTTCCACCATCACGATCGCGTCGTCGACCACCAAGCCGACGGAAAGCACGATCGCCAGAAGGGTCAGCAGATTGAGTGTAAACCCGAACGTCTGCATGAGAAACACGCCACCAATGAGTGACACCGGGATCGCCATGATCGGCACGAGCACGGAACGCATCGAGCCGAGGAAGAGGAAAATCACCACGATAACGATCAACAGCGTATCGATGAGAGTGTGTTCGACCTCATGGATTGCATTGTCGATGTACGCAGAAGCATCGTAGCCGATACTCGCGTCGAGACCTTGCGGAAGACCTTTCTTGACCTCATCGAGTTCCGTCCGGACTCGCTTGACCACTTCGACCGTATTGGCGTTCGGCAACGGAAAGATGCCCATGAACACCGCCGTCTTACCGGTCTGGCGCACCGACATGTCGTAGTCTTCGGCGCCGAGTACCACGTCGGCGACGTCTTCGAGGCGAACGACGGTGTCATTCTGCTGGTAAAGCACGAGACGCTTAAATTCATCCACCGTGTGGAGATCGGTGTTGGCAGTCAGATTCACCTGCACGAGGGAACCCTTCGTACTGCCGACCGCGGCGAGATAGTTGTTATTCGCAAGTGCCTGCCGGACCTGCGCCGGACTGATGTTCAGTGCAGCCATTTTGTCGGGCTTCAGCCAGACGCGCATCGCAAACGTGCGAGCCCCGAGAATGTCTGCGCGCTGCACCCCTTGAACGGCGGCGAGTCGCGGCTGAACCACACGCACGAGATAATCGGTGATCTCGTTCTGCGAAAGAATATCGGAGTTGAATCCCAAGTAAGCGGCCGCGAACTGCGAGTCGGCCGACTCGACACTGATCGACGGGATCTCGGCTTCGGGCGGTAGCTCGTTGCGAACTTGGTTCACCTTCGAGGTGATGTCGGCGAGTGCCTTGGTCGTGTCGTAATTGAGCTTCAGACGCACCGCGATGCTCGAATAGCCCTGCAAGCTTTTCGATTCGATATACTCAATGCCGTCCGCAGAGGCCACTGCCCGCTCAAGCGGAGTCGTGACAAACCCGCGCACGAGTTCGGCATTCGCGCCGACGTAAACGGTGCTGATCGTGACAGCGGAGTTCTCGCTGCGTGGATATTGGCGCACCGAAAGGGTCCGCCACGCCTGCACGCCGGCGATCACGATCAGGAGATTGACCACGATCGCGACAACGGGCTTGCGGATAAAAAGGTCTGTAAACGAAGAATCTTTCATGTCGGGTGTGTTCTGGAGTGGGCGCCGCGCCGGCATCATTTTCCGCATTTAGTCATGCAGAGATTGATCCCAGCTGACGGCGGGACTTAGGAGTTTTCCGGTTTCGGATCGAGCTGAGCCTTGGGTGCGAGCTTGTTGTCGATAACGACCGGCATCTTCGGCCGGAGCTTGAATACGCCAGACGTGACCACCTGCTCGCCAGGTTTCAGGCCTTCGGTAATGTTCACAAAATCTCCGCGCGCACCGCTGACGCGGACGAACTGTTGCCGCAGCAGGTGCTCGATCTTCCCGGTCTTTTCGTCCTTCTGCTCGTCGATAACGAAAACCGAATCACCGTAGGGAGCGTTGAGGACCGCGGTCACTGGAATCGCGAGCACTTTCTTGTCGGAAGGCAACATGACTTGAATGTTGGCGAACATGCCAGCGCGCAGCTTCTCGTCGCCATTCGCGAGTGTCGCCTGCACGCGAATGTTTCGGGTGATCATGTCGATCTCAGGGCTGATCGCGTTGATCTTTCCTTCGAACGTCGCACCCGGAGCCGCGTCGCTCGTCACGCGCACTTCTGTACCGGCGGTAAGTTGCGAAAGCCGTTGCTGCGGCAGCGAGAAATTCACGTAGATCGGATCAAGCGTCTGCAGCGCGGTGATCGCTTCACCCTCTTTGAGGTTCTGGCCGAGGTTGATCAGACGCAGCCCGAGCCGTCCCGTGAACGGCGCGCGAATGTTCTTCTTGGCGATCACTGCACGTATCTGCTCAGCCTGCGCCATCGCCTGTTTCGCCTGCGCATCGGCGGCATCGAGCTCGGCCGGAGAGTTGGTGTTGTTCTCGCGCAGGTCTTTCGCGCGCTGGAGATTGGCTTTGCCGAGAGCGGCGGTTGCTTCGGCCGCCTGAAGCTGTGCTTCCTCAGTCGACGTATCAAGTTTCACCAAAAGATCGCCGGCATTCACAGTCGCTCCCGGCTCGAACGCGATTTTGACCACCTTGCCCGGCATTTCGGCGGAGACCGTTACACCCTGCACGGCGGCGAGGGAGCCGCTGGCCACCAGAGTGTCGTTCCATGTCTGCTGCTCGGCGGCCGCGGCCGTTACCGTGGTCGGCGGCATATGAGCCGCTGCTTCAGCGCCCGCTGCGGCCATCGCGGGAAACTGACCTTTGAATTTGATAACAAACAACGGTCCGGCGATCGCCGCCAAGACCAAGACGAATAGTCCGATAACGCGGATTGTTTTGAGGAGCAGGTTCATAGTTGAATGGGTGTTATAATATCTTTGACGAAGATGGAGTGGCGGTTTGGACAATTTTTTCTCTTGGTGCCTCGCAAGGCCGTATCAGGTCTCGATGGCGATGCTCGGTCGCGATGTTGTTGGACTCAGAGTTTCCGAACGTTGAACAATTTTTCCGAGCAGCTGGACCATCGTTTTGCGTTCAGCTTCGGTCAGCGGCTGCATCAACGCCGCCATTCGCTTGAAATGCCGCGGCAGGATCATCTCCAACAACTCGCGTCCTTTATCGGTCAACGTCACCGACAACATCCGCCGGTCAGTTCGGTCCGGTTCACGCGTCACCAACCCATCGCGCTCAAGCGTGTCGATTAAACCCGTCATCGTCGCACGCGTCACGTGCGATAAATCCGCGAGTTCGGCCGGGGTCCTTGGTTGCGCACAGCCATCGCCCTTATTGAGCAACAGCATCAACACCATGAATCGCCCTTGAGAAATATTGTGCTCGGCCAAATGCGAATCAACGACCCGGAATGCTTCATCGCCCGCGCGCATCAAATGCAAAAAAACCTCACAAGCCGACGGATCGAGATCCGGGAAAAGCTTCGCTGCCTCGATAAGGCATTCGTAGCGCGGCAGGTTCTTGATCAGGAGGAAAGGCATCGCGGGTGATGAAAAGAATCGATAAGGCGCCTAATAGTTAGGCAGCTAACAATAATTTCAAGCGCTTCGTTCACTTTCTTCGCACTTTTTTTTATGAACTTCGTTTTTGCCACGGATCGGCGAATTCCGTTCGCCGCATCCATGCGCAAAAAAAACCCCGGCGGTTTACCGGGGTTTTTCGCAACTGAAATTTCGAGACGTAGAACTTACAATGCCTGCGCGGCGGCCACGACAGCCTCGGTGGTGACGCCGAGTTCCTTGAAGATCACCGGGGCCGGAGCGCTCAAGCCGAAGCGATCGATGCCGACGACCTTGCCGTCGAGTCCGACATACTTGTACCAGAGCCCAGTCACGCCTGCTTCAACCGCGACGCGCTTGCGGCACGCAGCCGGCAGCACGCTTTCGCGATATTCGGCCGTCTGGCGATCGAAACGAGAGAAGGATGGCATCGACACGACGCGAACGCCGGCTCCAAGCACCTTCGCCGCGGCGACTGCGAGCTGGAGTTCGCTTCCGCTCGACAACAGAATGTGCGTGAGCGGAGCCGTCTCGCGGATCGCGATGTATCCACCTTTCAACACACCGGCGCGACGCTGCTGAGGATCAATGTCGTTTAACTGCGGCAAGGTCTGGCGCGACAACGCGAGCAGCGTCGGTCCATCCGTCCGTTCCAGCGCAGCGGCAAACGCGCCCGCCGTCTCCTCCGGATCCGCCGGGCGAATCACGTCGAAATTAGGAATGACGCGCAGGCCGGAAACCGTTTCCACCGGTTGGTGAGTCGGTCCGTCTTCGCCGACGCCGATTGAGTCGTGCGTGTAAATGTAAACCACCGGAAGCTTCGCCAGTGCCGCGAGGCGCATCGACGGCCGCGAGTAATCCGCAAACACGAGGAACGTCGCGACACTTGGCCGGAACAGTCCGTCGTAGGCGATGCCATTGGCGATCGCCGCCATGCCGTGCTCGCGAATGCCAAAGCGAATATTCCGGCCCGCCCGATTGCTCGCATCGAAATCCTTGTCCGCGGCAATGTAGTTCAGCGTCGAGCCATAGAGGTCAGCGCTCCCGCCAATGAGCAGCGGCGTTTCAGCAGCAACCGACTGCAACACGTCACGACCTGCCGCACGCGTTGCGAGCTTCGCATCCGTCGGGAAGAGGGAAATTTTCTCCAACAGCGCCGTTGCGGTGGGCGCGGTTTGCGCCGAGTCGAGCAACGCCGCCTTGTCCGGATTCGCTTCGCGCCAGGCCTTGTACGAGCGGTGCCATTTGTTGCACTGACGAACCAAGCGCTGTTTGTGGGCCGCGAAATATCCGCGGACATCCTCGCTCACGAAAAAGTGCTGATCCGCCGGCAGTCCAAGCCCCGCACGAGCCGACTCCGAGAACTTCGCGCCACCTTCGCCGTGACCTTTCGCGGTGCCGGCGACTTCAGGAATGCCACGACCGATCTGGGTCTTCGCAACGATGAGCTGTGGCTTTCCGCTCTTGGTTTTCTTCGCGCGGTTGAATGCTTTCAGAACTGCGGCGAAATCGTGACCGTCGATCGTTTGCACATCCCAACCGATCGCTTTGAAACGCGCAGCGGTGTTCTCGCTCTGCGTTTTCTCCGCCATTGCGTCGAGCGTCACGTCATTCGAGTCATAAATCAGAATCAGATTATCGAGCTTCTGATGGCCGGCGAACTCGACCGCTTCCATCGCAACGCCTTCCTGCATGCAACCGTCGCCCGCAAGGCAAACGACGTGGTAGTCAAAAATTGGATGCTCGGCGGTATTGAAACGCGCCGCCGCCATTTGGCCCGCCACCGCCATGCCCACCGCGTTGCCAACGCCCTGCCCCAATGGGCCCGTCGTGGCCTCGACACCCGGCGTCTCATGAAATTCCGGATGTCCGGGCGTGATGCTGTGCAGCGAGCGGAATTTCGCGACCTGTTCGATCGGCACTTCGTAGCCGCTCAGATGCAGCCAGCTGTAAAGAAACATGCTGCCATGGCCGGCGGAAAGCACGAAGCGATCGCGATTGATCCAACGCGGGCGCTCCGGATTGTGCGACAACGCATGACCGTAAAGCACTGCGCCGATTTCCGCGGCGCCGAGGGGTAGACCGAGGTGGCCGGACGAACACGCGTGCACCGCGTCGATGGCAAGCCCGCGGGCTTGATTGGCCGCCTTGGCGAGAAGAAGAGTTTGGAGCGTCATGAGATAGAGGGTTGAGAGCTAAAGGCGCCGTGGGCAGCCGGGGAAGCAGAAATTTTGGCCGAAAGAGGTCTTTTATCTTTGGCCGTAACGACGGAGTGCGATCCCGTCGTCGCGGGACCGTCAACCAACGTTGAAGACGCACATCCGAAAAACTAAGCCTCCGCCGACTACAATAATTCTTTCGGCAGCGACGGCATCAGCTTTTTAATATCCTGAACTGCATCTCGATGGCAGACGAGCACCGCGTCGGGCGTTTCGACCACCACCAAATCCTTCACGCCCACCAGCGCGATCACGCGTCCGTTGCTGATGCTGATATTGTTTTGCGCATTCACGGCGACGACACTGCCACGGTGTGAATTTCCCGCAGCATCCTGGGGAAGATGTGCCGGGAGCGAGGTCCACATGCCCACATCATCCCAGTCATATTCCGCCAAAATGGTTTCCACGTCAGCAGCCTTTTCCATCACCGCGTAATCGACGGATATTTTCGGCAGTTTTGAAAAATGCGTCTCCAGATAATCCTTCGGATTTCCGGCAGGAAACCCTTTCACAAACGCAGCCAGCTCCGGCGCCTGTTTTTCCACCTCGGCCAGAAATGCGCCAACGCGCCAAATAAACATTCCCGCATTCCACGCATAGTCGCCGCTCGCCACGTAACGTTCGGCCGTGGGCAAATCAGGTTTCTCGACGAAACGTTTCACGCGTCGAATCACGCCCGCGTCCGGCGTGCGCAAAATCTCCGCTCCCATTTCGAGGTATCCAAATCCGGGCGACGCGTAGCTCGGTTTGATGGCGAACGTCAGCAAGGCGTTCGTCGTGGCCGCTCGTGCAAGCGCGGCCGACATTTGGGCAGCGAGACGCGCGTGATTCTTAATCAGAGCGTCAGCCGGGAGCAGCGCCATGACCGCATCAGGATTTCGCGCCCGCACGAGTCCCGTCGCGAGCGCCGCGGCCGGAGCCGTGTCCCGTTTCGCGGGTTCGGCGACGATTTGCCCCGCTGCGAGAAACGGGAGCGCCACACGCGTCGCTTCGAGCTGCGCCTCGTTGGTGAGGACAAAAATGTTCGTCTTCGGCACCACGCCTTCGAAGCGGCGCACCGTGTCCTCGAGCAGCGTGCGATCGCCAAATAATTTCAGCAAATGCTTCGGCGTGCGCTGCCGGCTCATCGGCCAGAAACGTTCGCCGCTGCCGCCAGCCATGATACAAACGTAGGCGTTTGGGTTTTCAGTCATGTGAGTAAGCGAAGGTTCTTTTCAGCCCGAGAGCAGAACGCCAAGCCTGAATGTCGAACTGTGGGATGGGCTTTCTGCCCTGACTGAACGCGGACGCTTTCCGTCGGGGCGTAAAGCCCCTCCGACCACGGCGTAGAAACTCGGGCCCTCAACCCACGCGAAGCACAATTTTTCCAAACTGTCCGCCACGCTCCATCAATGCGAACGCGTCACTCGCACGTTCCAGCGGCAACACATCACTCACAACCGGCTTCAACCGGTGCTTCGCCAGATAATTCGTCATCGCCCACCAATCCGCTGGCGAACCCATCGTGGTTCCCAGCAGCGAAATCTGCCGCCAGAAAACTTTGCGCATGGGCATCACCGGCGGGTTGCCGCGCGTCGCACCAAAAAACACCACGCGTCCCCCGGGTGTCGTCAGGTCAATCAACGATTCAAATCCCACCCCACCCGCGCTATCGACCACGAGGTCGAACGGGCCAGCTTCCTTGCCCAGCTTCGCCGCCCAGTCGCTCTCAGTATAATTTGCGCCACCTCGTGCCCCGAGTTCCACCGCGCGCGCAATCTTTTCCGCCGAGCTCGATGTCACCCAGACCTCCGCCGCGTGCGCCGCTGCAAACTGCAGCGCAAAAAGCGCAACTCCTCCACCCACGCCCGTCACCAGGACACGTTCACCTACGTGTAATTCCCCTCTGGATATGAGCGCGCGCCACGCAGTGAGTCCGGCCAGCGGCACCGCTGCGGCTTCCTCCCACGACAGGTTCGCCGGCTTCGCGGCGAGTTGGATCACCGGAACGGCGATCTGTTCGGCAAGTGTGCCCGCGCGCGGCAATCCCAGGATTGAAAATTGACGTCCTTGAAAGCGTTCATCGGCGCCCCAGTCGAAACTCGGATTGATGATCACCTCGCGCCCCATCCAGGCAGCCTCCACCCCCTCACCCAACGCCGTGACGACGCCGGCGCCATCAGAGCCCGGAGTGCACGGATATTTCAAGCCCGCATACTGTCCCTGTTTGATCCAAAGATCCCGATGGTTCAGCGCCGCCGCCTTGATCGTGACGACCACTTCTCCGGCGGCCGGCACCGGCGTCGGCACTTCAGCGATCACGAGTTGATTGACGGCATTGATTTGAACAGCGCGCATATGAATACGAAGACTAAGTAACAGGTGACGAGAGAACCCGCGCGCCGCAAGTGACTCGGCTTTCCCCTTGTCACGCGTGCCCCGTCACTTGTCACTCACGCCGTGCTGATCGCGTTTCACAAACCGTACGGCGTGCTCTCGCAATTTACGCCCGAACCCGGCTCACGTTGGCGAACGCTCGCCGAATTTAATCTCCCGCGCGACGTCTACGCGCTGGGCCGACTCGACGCCGATTCGGAAGGCCTGTTGCTCTTGAGCGACGAGCCCGGGCTCAATTCGCAGCTGCTCGATCCGCAGCACGCTCATCGTCGAGAATACTGGGCCCAAGTGGAACGCGTCCCGTCGCCGGCCGCGCTCCGCAAAATGGAACGCGGTCTCGATCTCGGCGAATTCAAAACGCTACCCTGTGTCGCGCGACTACTCGAGCCAGCACCCATGCTCGCGCCTCGCGATCCACCGGTTCGTTTCCGCAAAACCGTGCCAGACTGCTGGCTCTCGCTCGAACTTGTCGAAGGCAAGAATCGCCAGGTCCGTCGAATGACCGCCGCGATCGGTCATCCGACTTTGCGGCTACTCCGCACACGCATCGGAAAACTTCGCCTCGACGCGCTGGGACTTGGGCCAAGTCAATGGCGCAAGCTCGACGAAACGGAGCGAGCTGCGGTTCTCGAATAAACAAAAATCGGGGGAGGGACGACCTCCGTGTCGTCCGTGTCCGAACTCGGTCCACACGGATGCGGCCCCTCCGCCTAATCCAACGCTCAGCGCCGCACGATCACATCGTCGTGCTTGAAACGAACTTTTCTCGTGACCGCGTATTTGTCGTCGGCCGCACGATAACCGGCCGCACACGCAACCACGCTCGCGTACTCCGATCCCGCGATTCCCAAAATCTCATCGAAGAGGGCCGGTTGAAATCCTTCCATAGGGCACGTGTCCACGCCGAGCAACGCCGACGCGGTCATGAAACTGCCAAGCGCGATATAAACCTGATGCGTTTGCCATGTATCCAACCGGCCTTCGGCGCGCGCTTTCTCCAAATTACGCACCGCCATCTGCTCAAACTTCGTCAGCGTCTCGCGCGCCACACCGCGCACCTCCACCATCCGCTCGACGTGTCGATCCACGTGTGCAGCGCCAAGATCTTTGCGCACCGTGAACACTAAAAAATGTGAGCAATCCGCCACCTGTGATTGATTCCACGCAGCCGGTTTGAGGCGCTCCTTAAACGCACCATCCGTCACGACAAAAAATTTCCACGGCTGCAATCCGATGGACGATGGCGTCAACACGAGCGCTTCCTCCAGCGCCTGCCAGGTCGCATCCGGAATTTTTTTCATCGGATCGAATTTCTGCGTGGCATAACGCCAGTGGAGCGCCTCGACGAGCGTAGCTGGACTAATGGGGGTCATGGAATTTTGGCGATGCTACAATCCACGCGTGAATTGGGCCGACGGCGCAAGCGCCTCTTTGCCATCTTCAACTCACCAGCACCTGATATTCCGGCCGTCGCGCAATAAACGCCGCGACATACGAGCACGTCGGCACCACGCGGCGGCCCTCCGCCGAAGCAGTTTGCAGAGCGACTTCCACCAGCTTCTGCGCAACGCCCCGTCCACGCAATTTTGGCGGCACAAACGTGTGGTGAAACTCCATGCTGTCGCCATGAACCTGATACTCACACACGGCAAGTTCGCCATCGACGCGCGTTTCGAAGCGCTGCTCCAACACGTTGTGCGAAATCACAATTTCCTCGGGTGTGGATGATGAGGCCATTTTACTCGTCGGGTTGATTGCCCCAACGCTGCGCCAGCACGCCACAGATCACAAGTTGCAGCGGGTGATAGATCATGATCGGCAGCAAAATCAGGCCGATTCCCGGATGCGCGCCGAAGATGAGCCGCGCCATCGGCACGCCCGAGGCCAGCGTTTTTTTCGAACCACAAAACATCGCGGCGATCCGATCTTCGCGCGAAAATCCCAAGGCTCGCGACGTGAGCCCCATCACTGTCATCACCACGGTAAAGAGCACGGTCGCGATCGCGATCACGAGCGCGAGTGTGAGCCAGCCATTATTGGACCACACACCGTTTTTGAAAGAGTCGCAGAACGAGGTATAAACGAGCACGAGAATCGTCGCACGATCCGCCGTGTTGATGCGCGATTTGTTTTTCGAAGCCCAACGCGCGAAGAGCGGACGGCACAGTTGCCCCACAACTAACGGCAGCACGAGCCAGAGCATCAAATCCAGAATGACCGGCGCGAGCGGTTGCGGCGCTCCCGTCGACCGCAAAACAAACGCCACCCACAGCGGCGTCAGAAAAACGCCGAGCAAACTGGAGAGCGTCGCGTTGAATAACGCGCCAGCCACATTCCCCCGCGCGGCGCCGGTCAGCGCCACCGACGAAGACACCGTCGAAGGCAGCGCACAAAGATAGAAACAGCCCAGCGCAAGTTCCATGGGCACACGGCTTCCGAGCACTTGCATCAGGCCCAGGCCCAACAGTGGGAAAAGCAAAAACGTACTCGTCTGCACAACCAGATGAAGCGGCCAGCGCAGGGTGCCGGCTTTCAACGCAGCGAACGAGAGCGCGACGCCGTGCAGAAAAAAAATCATCGCGATGCCGACCTTCGTCAGCAATTCCGGATGCAACCACCCGCCCGCCGAGCCTGGCCCCGGGAAAAGCCACGCGAGTACCGTCGCCAGCACCATGCCCGGCAAAAACCAATCGAACTTAAACTTCATGCGACGAGTGCGATGTTGCGCTTCCGTTCCGCGCGTAGCTGCGAGCGTGAGCGAGTGGTGATTGTCGAGGGTGCTGCATGCCTAACCGCGAGATCGTCCTGTATTTTCATTTCGCAATACCAAACCTCTTCAAAATTTTCATCGCAACAACCGACAACTCCTCACGTCCCTCAACGCGCAGCAGCCACAACACAACCGCATAAACCGCGATGCATGCGGGAATGAGCGCAAAAATCGCGATCAGATCAGCGACCCGTTGCCCGACCATCAGCTGCCGCAATCCCCACCATCCACCGGCCACGACGGCACCCATTCCAATCGTTGCGAGAAGGACTTTACCAATCGTGCGCCACAGCGCGCCGAAGGTCATTCCCGGCAGCTGGCGAGCGAGCAATCGTTGAAGCACGATGGTCTGCACCACCACGGCCGTGGTGCTCGCGATGACAAGTCCCGGTGCGCCCAGCCAGTTTTTCAAAAACCAACTCAGTCCGATATTGATGACGAAACTCACCGCTCCGACTTTGACCGGTGTCAGCGTATCTTTCACTGCGTAGAAAGCTCGCGTGGTCAGACTGGAGACGGAAAAAAACGGCAGACCAATCGCGAACAGCGCCAGAAGTTGCGCCATCGCTCGCGCGCTTTCCGCGTCAAATTTCCCGTGCTGATAAATGAGGCGAATAATCGGCTCGCTCAGCAGCGCCAAACCCACCGCTGCCGGCACGTTCACGATTAAAATTAGCCGCAAGCCCTTTCGGTAATCGTCGGCCATCGCGACCAAATTTTTCTCCGCGGCATGTCGCGCGATGAGCGGATAAATCACCGTGCCGACCGCGATCGCAAACACTCCGATCGGCAATTCCATCAGGCGATTCGCGTAGAACAACAGTGTCGCCGCCGAGTCATTGATTGAAAAAGCGAAGAGCCGCGAAACGTAAACGTTGATCTGATAAATCGCCGTGCCGAAAAGCCCAGGCGCCATCAGCGCGCCGATTTCCCTCACGCGCGGCGAAAGGCCGAAGTCGAAACGAGGTCTCCATCCTTCGCGGATCAACACACCAGCCGGCACCGTCATTTGCAAAAAACCACCGATCAGCACGCCCGCGCAGAGCCAGTGCATCCGCCCCAGTTCGGTGTGCGCAAGATTCCACCCAGCGCCACCGAGCGAAAGAATCATCGCGAGGTTCAACCAGATCGGTGACAACGCCGGCTCCGTGAAATGATCGAACACGTTCAGTGTCGCATTCAATGCCGCCGCGACGCAGATCATGACAAGATACGGAAATAAAATCGCTGTCAGATCCGCCGCCACATACCAGCGAGGTTCGTGTCCTGTCATCATCCGCGACTGAGTGAAGGCCAGCATCGCCAGCGCGCACATCACGCCCGTTACTAAAAACAACCAGCTCACAACCTGGTTGAGTAACGCGAACGCGCCCGATCTTCCACGCTCGTGCAATTCCTCCTGGAGCGTCGGGACAAACGCTGCCGTCAGCGACCCTTCACCGAGCAGTCGTCGAAACAAATTCGGCAGACTGAACGCCGTGATGAACGCTGAGTTTAATTCATTCGCACCAAAAATTGCCGCGCTCAATTGATCCCGCAGCAGCCCTGTCACCCGTGAAGCGATCGTCAGTAGAGAAACGACGCCGATGTTCTTGAGCTTTTTGGACACCGCAGAGTTTTTGGGTCCACCGTTCGCGTGAGCAAGTTCTTATACGAACTCGCGCTCGATCTGAGCCGTGTAGGTTGCGCTTGCCGCGCCACGACCGCGTTTTCCCAGCAGATCGCGACCCTCGCACCGCGTGTCAGTGCAAATGCCGCAACGAGGGCGTCGGGGCTCCAACTCGCGGCAGCACCCCGCGCGCTTCTACTGCACCGCCGTCGTAAGCCGGACCGTCGCCCCTTCCACGGTCGCCGCCGTTACCTTTTTCCACACAGCGGCAGCGTCGTCGGGTAGCGTCACCTTGGCGACGAGATACTTCAAAACATATTCCTTCACCGCAGGCAAACGGTCCAGGGGACACGAACCCAAATACAATTCCGTCGGTTGAAAAACGACCGCTTCGCCCTCTTTGGCAAAACCTCCACGAGCCTGCAGAATGACTTTATAGTCCATCTCGTATGCGCTGAGTTGAACGGGCACCGCGACCTGCATGACGTTGTCACGAATTCGGAAATTAGGATTACCGGGCGTGACCGTTTGCTTCTCCGCGGCTGGCTGCGGCAACTCCATCTTCTTCGCCGTCGGCGCGGCTGGCGGAGGTGTGGTCATCGCATTCAGCTCGTCCTCGTTCAAAACGGCAGATCCACCTTGCGCCAAAAGTTTTTGCTTCGAGATGATGGCACGGGTTTTCGACGAATCGCGCGAGCCCTCGATATAGTAGACCATCTTGGCGACGGGCGCCTTCGGCAGCTCCTTGACGACCGTGACCGGCTTAAAAACAAGAAACACCGCCGCCACGACCACGCCGAGCAGGAGACTTAGGATCGCGCCAAAAATCACCTCGAACCAACCAGGGCCGTCTTTCAAACGCTGTGCTCTTGATTTTTTCATTTTAGGACAAAAGTTTCTGATCGCCGAAAATTACTTGCCCGCCGCTGCCGCCGCCTTCGCGGGCTTCGACTCGGGCTTCGTTTCAACTTTGGCAGGTGCAGCTTTCTCCCCACCGCCACCCTTCTCGCCGCCACCGGATTTTTCGGCCGGTTGTTTTTTGTTTTTGTAATCCGTGATGTAGAAGCCCGTACCTTTGAAGATAAGCCCTGCTCCGCCGCCGATCAGCCGCTTGAGCCCCGCTTTTTTGCATTTGGGACATTTTTTGAGCGGCGCATCGTTCATCGACTGAAACTGCTCGAACGCATGATTACATTTTTGGCAGACGTACTCGTAGGTAGGCATGGATTGGGACCGCGGAGTTATGGGAGGCGTGAAACACCTTGGCGAGTTTGTTTCTGTTCTTGCGGGTTCGCTGGATGCTTCCACCAGAGTGGAACTTTCCGAAACGTGCTTCAAATCGCCCATTTTTGACGAGTGATTAACCCGCAGCGCACTCCGTTCGCACCCTAACTTGGCGCCGCACCGCCCTCGTCGCATCCCCAGAAAAACCAATCCTCAAAACGGAAAATTGGCCCCTGCCGCCAACGACCTCCGTTCCAAAGTTGCACCGCATCACGATTTCACCCACGCAATTGCCTGAATGGATTTCGCCGCTGAACTCGCCCGACAGATTGCCCGCATCGAACGCGGTCTCGACGAACATCTGCCGCCCAGCACCTTGCGGCCGACGCGATTGCATGAAGCGATGCGCTACAGTCTGTCCGCCGGCGGGAAACGCCTCCGGCCCGTCCTCGTGCTCGCCAGCGCTGAGCTGTTCCATGAAGTAGCCGTGCCGGTTACGGCGCGGATTGACTCCCTCCCCGCCGCCGTCGCGATCGAGTGCCTG
>CBRAFL010000104.1:0-15368 GCA_967755055.1 uncultured bacterium | reverse complement strand
TCTTGTCCGTCGCGTCGATCGTTTCGGTGGCGGTCAGATCCGCGGGTGGCGCGCCATGGCCGACGGCGGAAATTTTTCCGTCGGCACCGATCGTCATGTAACCGATGAACGGTGTCTCCTCGCCGGGCTTGATGGTGAGCATCGTGCCATTTTTCACGAGCAGCTTCGCGGTGGCGGCGTGCGCGAACGAGGGGAGAGAGGCGAGCGTGACGGCGAGGGCGAAGAGGAGTGCGGTCCCGCCGCTGCTTCGTAGATTACGCGAAAAATTTCGATCACACACCCCGTCGCTGCGCGCCACCCCTCTCAAGAGGGGATTTTCTGGTGTCACAAACAGCCGCAGTGAATCTTTTTGCGACACAAACAGCCGAAGTCTCCTCTTGAGAGGGGTGCCCGAAGGGCGGGGTGTGTTGTTCGTGCGAAGCGCGTAGCCCGCCGCGCGAGCGGCGGGACTGAATCGCGAAAAATGATACACGTTACGGATAACGGAGAAAGCATTCATGGCAGCGGCGTGGGCGGGTTGAGTTTCGTGACGCGCGCGGAGAGCTCCGCGGAAATTTTCGAGAAGTCGTGCTTCAGCGTTTTGCGATTCTCGACCACGAGCTCGCCGCCGACGTAAACCTTTTCGAGGTTCAGCACGTTGCAGGCGAAGACGAGAGTCGCATACGCATCGAACACCGGTGCGCGATCGATCGCTTTCGGATCGATCACGAGGATGTCGCCGAATTTACCCTTCTCCAACGAGCCGACTTTATCGGCGACATTGAGCACCTGCGCGCTGCCGATCGTGTGAAAATGCAGCACGTCGCTCGGCTGCAGCACGAGCGCGCTCTCGTACTTCGCACGGATCATGTAGAGACCCATGCGCATGTTTTCAAAAGGATCGGGCAGATCCGCGCTCGCCTGACCGTCGACGCCCATGCCGATCTTAACCCCGAGCGAACGATACTTCGGAATGTCCGCGATGCCGGACGCGAGACGTCCGTTGGAGAGAGGGTTCCAGGAAAAACCGGATCCGGCGGCGGCGACCGCGCGCAACATCGAATCGGTGGTGTGGATAAAGTGACCGAACGAAAAATCCGGCCCCATGATTCCGGCTTCGACGATATTTGAAAACGTCGCTTGCTGTTGTTCTTTTTGCAGCGGCCATTCAAGGAAGTGCGTCTCGTTCGTCATCCCGAATTCTTTCATCCACTCGTAATCCAACTTCACGCCTTCGAGAGGCGTTGCGGCACCGGCGATCGACATTTTTAGAAACGTCGGTTTGCCCATGTCGGGTTTGGCGTAGTCGAGAAATGCGAGCAGGTCGGAGCGCTGTTTCGCGGCGGGGTCGGTGCGCGGGCGCGCGTAGCTGTGCAGGAAGCGCACGCCGGAATCGATTTCGCCACGCCATTGTTGTTTGGCGAACTCCACGCCCGTGCGCGTGCCGTAGGTGAAGTTGTAGACCGACGTGACCCCGTGCACGAGGTGGTCGAGGCTGCCGTGCAGCGTGAACCAATAAAAATCCTCCGGGGCGGATTGGATCGCCATCTGTTGATATACGAAGCCGCCCCAGCCGCGGACGTACTGGTTGGCAGCGAGACCGCGGAATGCGCTTTGCCAGACGTGACTGTGCGCCGAAACGAAACCGGGGGTGATGAATTTTCCGGCTGCGTCGTAGATCGTCGCCGCGGTGAGACTGGCTGGTGGCGCGCCTTCTCCGATTGCGGAGATCTTGCCATCATCGCCGACCGCGACGTAGCCGATAAACGGTTTCTCCTGATTCGGAGCCATCGTCATCAGCAGACCATTTTTGATCAACAGACGCTCAGCGGCCTCGACGTGGGCAAGAACGAAAACGGCGGCGAGGCCGGCGATGAGACGCGGCAGGCAACGTGCGCGACTGCCGGAAGCGGATGGCAAATATCTCATGGTTGGAAACTGCGGGTGAGGGGAAATCCGTTTATGATTTTTTCTTCGCCGCTTCGCGCAGGCGACTGACCCGCGCTTCGACTTCGGCGGTTACTTTCGGCATGTCGGCTTTCGTGAGCGCGAGATGGTCGACGAGTTTTTCGCCACCGACATAAACCGATTCGACGTTCGCGGTGTTGCACGCGAAGACGACGGTCGCGTATGGATCGAACACCGGCGCGCGGTCGATGCCGCCGGAGGGCGAGATGACAACAAAGTCCGCGAACTTCCCGGGCTCAAGACTGCCGACCTTGTCGGCCACGCCCATGACCTCGGCGCTGCCCATCGTGTGCAGCCGGAGAATGTCGATCGGCTGCATGATCGACGCGTCCTCGTTTTTCGCGCGGATGAAGTAGAGCCCGACGCGCATATTCTCGAACGGATCCGCCAGATCCGCGCTCGCCTGACCGTCGACGCCCATGCCGACCTTCACGCCGAGCGAAAGGTATTTCGGGATATCAGCGATGCCGGATGCGAGTCGACCATTGGAGAGCGGCTGCCACGACATGCCCGAATGCGCGGCCGCGACTTTCTTCAGCATATCATCCGTCGTGTGGATGAAGTGCCCGAAGTACTGGTTCGGCCCGAGCGTTCCTGCGTCGATGAAGTTCTGAAATCGCTCCTGTTGTTGTTCCTTGCTGAGGGGCGATTCGAGAAAGTGCGTTTCGTTGAGCGCGCCAAACTCGTCCATCAAACGTTTGTCGAATTTCGTCTGCTCCAAAGCTGCACCCTGTCCGGTGATCCCCAGGCGAAGAAATGTGGGATCCTTTAAATGAGGTTTGGCGTACGCGTAGTAGCGAAGAAAACTTTGATACTGCTCCTCGACGGAGATGTTGCGCACCGCGGCGAAGGCGTGCACGTAACGCATGCCGGAATCGATGAGGCCTTGAAGTTGTTCGTCGTTATATTCGCCGGCGCGATGAGCGTATCCAAAATTGAAAGCGCTCGTGATCCCATGGCGTAAATGATCGAGCGCACCATGCAGGGTGAACCAATAGAGATCCTCGTCCGTCGCGTAGGCCGAGTACGTTCGAACCGCGAGGAGCCAGCCATTAACATACTGGTTCGCACCGAGGCCTCGGAGTGCGCTTTGGTAAACGTGACTATGCGCGGAGATGAAGCCAGGGACGACGATTCGGCCGCTGGCATCGAGCGTCGTGGTTGCCGTCGTGCTCGCCGGGGGAGCACCGGATGCGAGCGCAGCGATTTTTCCGTCGTCGCCCACGAGCATGTAACCGAGGACCGCTTTGGTCTCGCCGGGTTTCATTGTCAGGAACGTGGCGTGCGTGACAAGGAGGCTGGCTTGGGCGAGCGGGGCGAGAAGGAGAAGGGCGAGGAGAGTGGAGGTAACGCGGCGCGTCTTTGCGACGCGGCGGCTCGGCGGGACGCCTCGCCCAACCTCGGAAAGTTGCGCGCTCGTTGACATCACGAGCCCTCGGTCTTTTTGGCAGCCACGGCCTGTCGCGCACGGATTGCGGCGACGCGACGTTTCACTTCCTGAGAGATCGAGGGGAAATCCTGCCGCAGCAACTTGCCGCGCTCGACCAGGAATTCCCCTCCGACGTACGTGCGTTCGACGTTCTCGATGCTGCAGGCGAACACGAGCGTGGCATAGAGGTCGAACACCGGCCCCGTATCCATTTCACTGGGATCGACGACGAGAAAATCAGCGAACTTGCCGACCTTCAGCGAGCCGACCTGATCGCCGACGCCGAGGGTGCGCGCCGTGCCGATCGTGTGAAGCTTGAGCACGTCGATCGGCATCATGATGAGCGGGTCCTCGTATTTCATGCGCGTCGCGTAGAGACCGAGGCGCATGTTTTCGAAGGGATCGGAGATATCGGCGCTCGCCTGACCGTCGATGCCCATGCCGACGCTCATGCCGGCCTTCAGGTACTTCGGAACATCGGCCAGGCCTGACGCGAGACGACCGTTCGAGAGTGGATTCCAAATCATGCCGGCATGTGCGGCGCCGGCTTTCGCGATGATCGCGTCCGTGAGGTGAATACAGTGCGCGAAAACGAGTTTGGATCCGAGGTAGCCTGCACCCACGACCGCGGCGAAGGTTTCGTCCGCAGTCTGTTGCGTGCTCGGGGCCTCTTGAAAATGCATCTGCATGTCGAGCCCGCCCTTGTCCATCAACTCGCGTTGCATCTGCGCGAATTCCGGCGAACTCCCGCGTCCGCCACCCGCAGCGAGATTTACTTTTAGGAGAAGCGGACTCGGGTTCGCCTTGGTCTTTTCGATGAAGGACAGGAGACGGGCTCGTGAGTCGACGACGGTAGGCTGCGGAGACATCGCATAGCCGAAGATGAAGCGTGCGCCAGCGGTGATCTCGGCGTCGTATTGCTCGAGGTAGAGCGCGTAACTCCCGCCGACGCTCTGCGAATAATTGTAGGTCGTTGTGATGCCGTGCCGCAGATAATCGAGCGCGCCGTGGAGCGTGAAGGCGTACGGATCTCCAGCGACGAAATGGGGACCGTAGGCGCGGTGGATTTTTTGCACCCACGTGGTAACACCTTGATCGGCGGCGATGCCGCGAAATGCGCTTTGCCAGAGATGACTGTGGCCCGAAAGAAATCCGGGCATCACGACCTTGCCGCCAGCGTCGTACGTCGTGAGCGCGCTTACGCCCTCAGGGACAGCGCCTGCGGCGACAGCGGCGATGCGGCCGTTTTCGCCGACGAGAAGATAACCGATGAAAGGTGCGGGCTGATCGTCCTCGAACGTGATGATCGTTGCGTTGGTGACGAGGAGCTTGTTCTCGGCGCGAGCGGGTGCCGTTGCAACGAGCGCGACCGCGAGAAGAGTTGGGGCGGAGGTGCGAATCAACCAGGATGAAAAGGGGAAGAGGCGCATGGGGAACACGGCGTTCGCGGGCAGACTAGGACTGGGAAAATGAGGACGGTGGGTGGATGAGTGAGTCGCGAGTGAGGGAGAGCCGATCGTCGCGCAGTGGGCAAAAACGCGGCGACCGGCGTGAACTGACGTTACGAGTGAAGTGCCCGGTTAGAATTTGTAGCCGACGATGATCTCGGTGTTGCGCGGTAGTTTTTGAATGGCGACGGTGTTGCCGTTGTTGTCGGGACCGTTCGATTGGAAGTAGCGTTCGTTGGTCGCGTTGTTCATGCGCAGGCGAATTTCCCACGACTTGGTGCCGTAGAAAATCGCGCCGTTCACGACGAACGCGGCAGGTAGAATGAAGGACTTTGCCGAACCCGAAGTCATCGACGCGGTATAGACACCGCCGCCCGTCACACCGAAACCACTCAGCCAGGTATAGGTCCCGAAGAGACTCAGAACTTTGTCGGGCAAGCCGCCGCGTTCCAGATAGCCGGCGTTGGCCGGAATGTTGGTGACGTTGAGCAGGCCGCCGTAGGCGTCGACGCCGCTGACACCGAAGAACTCGGGTGCGACGCCGAATGATGCCGGCGGCCGCAGATAGATTGTTTTTTGCCAGTTGGCCGCGGCTGAGATGCTGAGGCGCTTGGTCGGTACGAACCGTACCTCGACTTCGGTGCCTTGAGCCTGCGTCGAAAACGATTCGAACGTGAGCGGATCGATGGACGAGCGCGTCTGCCGATAGCCGGCCAATGCCAGGAATAATTTGTCCTTCAGCAGATTGAACTTCACGCCGACTTCCTTGAGTTCAGACGGTGTGATGGGTGCTGCGACGTTGCCCGGCGGGACATCACCGATATTGCCGATCTGCAGCGCTTGTTGCCGTGAATAGGTGGCGTAAGGAATCATCGCCGGCGTGATTGTATAGGAAAGACTCGTCATCCAGGAGACGGCCTTCCGGGTGTTGGATACGCCGGTCGTCTTGAACGCGCTGGTGGCTGCGCCGTCTGCCGTGGAGCCCGGATCAGCTCTCGACCAAATATGAATGTAATCGAACCGGCCGCCCGCGATGAGATTCAATTTCTCGCCAATTTTCGAATCGGTGAGCACGCCAAAGCCGGTGTCGGAGTGTTCGCTGTCGCGGTTGGCGGTCCATGGAACGGTCCCGGGGCTCTTCAATGGACTTAAGATGCGGTCCGCTGCGGTCGCGCCGACTGAGAGGTCGCGACGATTGAACGGCTGAAGCGAGGTGAACGAACGATTATCTCCGGCGAAATAACGGTAAGAGGCCGAGGCACTGTTATTCATGTGCAGCCAGGAGAAGGGATCCATCTTACGCTCGTAGGTGGTCTTGTTTTCCACCACGATACCATTGGCCATCGTGGCGAACCCCTGGCTCGTGTCTTTCTTGCGCTTGATCGTATCAACGATCGTTTGATTTTTGATCGTGGCGTCCGGGTTCTTGTCGTTGATGAGATCGGCGAAGTAGATCGCCGATTTCGCGTTAGCATAGTCGCCCACGTCGGACAAAATATCGCTGCCGCTCAGCTTCACCGTTTTGATTGTGGTCGGATCGAGAGCGTACGCCTTGCCCAGTCCGGCGACGACGGTGGCGGCGGAAGTACCATAGGCGAACGACCGCGTGATGCCGCCCGCCGCGGTGAGCTCGGCCGGCGTAATCACGCCGTCGCTGTTCGTATCAATATTATAGAGTGGTTTGCCCGAAATGTAGTTGCCGTTATCGATATAGTCCTGAGTTAGACGGTTGATGCCGGAAATTTCGATGGACGACCATTGATGGTACTGCTGACCAAACTCCGCGCGCCACGAGTCGTTCAACTGGACGTCAAAGGAAGATTGTAGGAGCGCCTGCTCGTTACCGGCGTTGCGGTAATAGCTGCCGGAGTTCTCGAACATCGTATAGATATAGTATCCGGCGTTCCGCTTGTCGGGCAGTTTAAGCGAGCCGCCTTGTTCGAGGGTCGCCTGACGCTTGGACCACGAGCCGACGGTGACAGTCATCTTGCCGGTGTCCTTGTCGAGGTACTTGCCGGTACTGGCGCGGGAAGATTTGGGAATGAAATTAAGATAGCCGCCGATTTTGCCTGGTCCGTAAATGGGCGAGGGGGGGCCGCGCACGACGTCGATGCGATCGGTCGCGCCGATCGGCGTGGGATAAACGCCACCGTTCTCGAGGCGCTTCATTCCGCGGAAATAATTTTCACCGCTGGTCCCGCGCAAATCGAGCGAACCGGCGATGCCGAACGACGAGGTGGTATAGGAACTCGGCACAATGGCGGCGAGGCCCTCGATATTATCCACGCCGTACTGCTCCAGCATTTCGGAGCTGACGACGGAGACGGCGCGAGGTGTCTCGAGAATGGATTTTGAACCACCGAAAACCGAGGAGATCGGTGCCCTCGGCAACACGCCGGCTGGATCACTGGACTTCTCTTCGACGATGAAACGATCGAGTTTGACGACGGCCTCATCTGGAGGCGAAGCCTTCTGCGCCAAAAGAGGCGGAAGGCCCGATAATGCAGCTAAAATGACTGCTCCGCGGACAAGTGTGTTCATAGCCTGAATGAGTTCTTACTGTCGGTGTGCCCGGCTTGGACGATGGACCGCTGGAATATTTAGCACGCGATGTGCCACGGTTCGTTCGGCTTCCGTGGCAGAAATTTCTTTCATTTTGCGACGATGGTTTGCAGGTGGAATTCGAACACCGTTTGCCGGCGATGCGTGCGTAAGCGCAACGATGCGAGCTACGCGCGGCGGTGAGAACGGAGATAAGCGCTGCGGCAGTGGGGAATTTTTTTCGCTGGCGTCTCGTCGGCAGTCGCCTGCAATCCAAGGAGAACTGCTTGGTTTCTCGCGCGGAGTTCTGTTCAGTGCTTCCTCCGCATGAGATTGCGAAAACTTACCCTCCGACATTTTCGTAACGTGGGCTTTGCGGCGCTCGAATTGAAGGGGCGTCAACAATTTCTGCTCGGCACCAATGGGCAGGGGAAAACCAATTTCCTCGAGGCCGCTGGGTTTCTCACCGCGCTGCGTTCATTCCGCACTACCGACAATCGATTGCTGATCGGCCACGGGCAGCAGGTCGCTGCGATTGCTGGCGAGATCGAACAGGAACGGCTCGGCGAAACCAACGTCACCATCAAGCTGCGGCGCGATGGAAAAGAATTGTGGTGCGATCAAACGCGGATCACGCGACTTGCGGACTACCTCGGACGCTTTCCCGTAGTGGTTTTTTCATCACAGGACATGCTGCTCGTGCGGGGAGCGCCGGCGCTGCGGCGCCGCTGGCTCGACCTGACGCTTGCGTCGATGGATCCGGGGTATCTGCGCACGCTTCAGACTTACGCTCGCGCGTTACTGGAGCGGAATGCATTGTTGAAACGCGGAGGAGCCGTCGAGCGCGAGCTGGCCGCTTTCGAACAGATCCTTGCGCCTGCGGCCGCGGCATTGATTGAGGCGCGTACCGTTGGACTCGCCGCGCTGTCCGCGAAGGTCATGGCGGCCTACGCTCAACTCTGCACGGAGGCTCCGGAAAAATCGGGGCTGGCCTACGAGCCGAATTTTGCGGAGCCCTCCGCGGAGAGCTTGCTGGCGCGGTTCGAATCGGGACGCGCGCGGGACGCGCAGTTTCGTACGACGATGGTGGGGCCACATCGCGATGATTTTTCTTTTTCGGTGCGCGGGACCGCAGCGAAGGACTTTGCATCGGAAGGGCAGCAACGCTCGCTGGTGCTCGCGCTGCGTCTTGCGCAGGCCGCGTGGTTTCACGAGAAGAGTGGAATTCGCCCGGTCTTGCTGGCCGACGACGTGCTGGGCGAACTGGATCCGTTGCGACGAACGCGTTTCTGGGCGGCGATCGATGCAGAGTCGCAAATCATCGCCACCGGTACCCGTCTGCCCGACGCGGAGCTGGGCGAGTGGCAGGTGTTTGATGTGAAGGACGGTGATTTCGTTGAGAGGACCAGCGCGTGATTCACCTCGAACCGTGGCAGTGGGTTCTCGCCATCGTGAGCGCACTGCTCGTGGGCGTTTCGAAGACCGGAGTCGCGGGACTCGGCCTGCTCTCGGTTGTGATCTTCGCGCATATTATGCCGGCGAAGCAGGCGACCGGCATCGTGCTTCCGTTGCTGATTTGCGGGGATTTGATCGCGGTGAAATCGTATCGGCAGCACACGCAATGGCGGTTCTTGTGGAAATTATTTCCCTGGACGGCGGCGGGTGTTGTGATCGGCGCCTTCGCGTTGGGGTGGATCGATGATCAACAGGCGAAGAAACTGATTGGCGTAATCATTTTGTGCCTGCTCGTTGTGCACATGCTGCGTCGTCGCGGCGTGGAAAAACCGGAAGACGGACACGGCTGGTGGTTCGCGCCGACGATGGGCGTGCTCGCGGGTTTCACGACGCTCGTGGCCAACGCGGCAGGTCCGTTGATGGTTATTTATCTCCTCGCGATGAGACTGCCGAAAATGGAATTTGTTGGGACGGGCGCGATGTTCTTCCTGCTGCTGAACTGCTTCAAGGTGCCGTTCATGGTGAAGCTGGGACTGATCAATGCGGAGAGTTTCATCCTGAATCTGTGCCTCGTGCCGGCGGTGTTGGCGGGAGCATTCGTCGGCCGAAAAATTCTCGTGAAGATGAATCAACGGTTGTTCGAGCTGTTTGCGCTGGTGTTGAGCGCGGCGGCGGGAGTGAAGCTGTTGTGGTAGCGGTCGCGCTCGTGGGAGTGATTCGGCGCAACGGTTGATTTTCCTGTTCGGTTTTTGCTGACGGCGGTGTCAGGATGGTATCCATGCGAGACGACAACGTCCCCTTGCTCCGCCGCTTCGCGAAGTTCCATGATCAGGCCGCGTTTACCGAATTGGTCCGCCGAAATACTGACCTGGTTTATTCCGCGGCACTTCGCCGGGTCGGCGGCGAATCGCACCTCGCGCATGACGTGGCCCAGCAAGTGTTCGTCACGCTCGCGCGGCGGGCGGAGGAACTCGCCGATCATCCCGTTTTAACGGCGTGGCTTTACACGGCCACGCGAAACGCCGCGCTCAATGCGGTGCGCTCCGAAAGCCGTCGCCGAATCCGCGAACGGGAGGCCCATGCCATGAACGAAACCTTGCCCCACCAGCGGAATGGCGTCGATTGGGATCGAGCCGCTCCGGTGCTTGACGAAGTCATCGACGAACTGAACGAGAAGGATCGCCGGACGGTGTTGTTGCGGTTTTTCGAACAGCGCACGTTTCCTGAAATAGCCACGCTGCTGCGCCTGACGGACGACGCGGCGCGTATGCGGGTGGAGCGCGCATTGGAGAAATTGCGCACACGGCTGGCCCGGCGCGGAATCGGTTCGACCTCAGCGGCACTGGCTGCGGCTTTGACGCAGAACATGGTTTTGGCAGCGCCGTCGGGGCTCGCCACCGCGGCTGCTGGCGCGGCGATCTCGGCGCTGGAGGGACCCGCGCCGTTTTTGGCCTGGCTCCAGTTTGAGCGATTCGCCGCGGTCACCGGAGTCGTCGTTTTCCTCGCGACCGTGGGGCTCGTCTTTCACCGCCAGGCCGTCACCGCCGATGCGGTGGCCGCGTTAGCCGCGGAGGACAGAGCCATCACCAATCTTGAACACCGCGTACGTGAGCTTGAGCAACGCGCGGATTCTAGCGCGCGTGCGGCGGTTCGCTCGAATGTTGCGGCTGACGTCAGTCGCGCGGCGCCGATGGTGAACCGGTTGCGCCCCGAAAAACGCGCCGGCGGACGGAGACTCGAAGTTTCGGCGACGTATGACGCATTCTATCGATCGCTCGGACTCACCACGGTGCAGATCGAGCAGTTCGAAGCGATTCTCGTGCGCAGTCCGGGATTGGCCGTATGGCGTTTCGAACTACATCCACTCGAACCCATGAGCATTCCCTCCGCAATAGCGGTGCTGCCGGATGCAGTGGTTGAAACAGATCTGCGCGCCTTGCTGGGCGAAGCCGGCTACGAACGCTACCGCGATTACAATCGTGCGCTGCCGGCGCGAAACCTTGCCGCGCAACTCGCCAGTGCCGTTTATCGGACCGATCCACTAACGGCGACGCAAGGCGAACAACTCACCCGGATCATCAGCCACAGCAGCGACACTTATCAGTCGGGCGGCACGATTGATCGCACCACACTGGACTGGGCGGCCATTGTCACCCAGGCGGGTGAAGTTCTTTCCCCCGGACAGCTCGCGGCCCTCAGCGGCGCTGTCCGGCAGGAAGAGGCCTTTTTGATCGCCTTGATGCAGCGACTCAAGTCGTCGCCGGCGGCCACGCCGGCGGTGTCGTATTGAGATGATTCGAATTTCCATATTGATCCTCGTTGGATCGCTGGCCGGGACCAGCATCACGATCGGCTTTGTTATCCGGGAGGACCGGTTGAGCCAACAATTGCAGCGATCAAGAATCGCGCTAACGGAAAGGCGCGCGAGTCTGGAGGCAAAAGCGCGTCGAGCGCAGCAAGCGGTGCTTAGCGTGGACACGGAAGAGAGCGTGTCCGTCGTGACGAACGGTTTTCGCCCGTCGGTCGCGTCGGTCCAGAATTCTCAGTCGACCCCGATCGCTTTGTCGATGGAGCGCGCAGCCGAGCCATCCGATCCGCT
Source organism: uncultured bacterium (assembly GCA_967755055.1). Classification (GTDB taxonomy): domain Bacteria; phylum Verrucomicrobiota; class Verrucomicrobiia; order Opitutales; family Opitutaceae; genus Opitutus. Next base: position 3,949 of record CBRAFL010000104.1, on the reverse strand, counting down.
GGTCAACGATCCCGCTTTGCAAAATTTGTATCTCGCCGCGGAGCGCGCGAATCTCGATTCCCTCTATACTCCGCTGTATCGCCGACTCGGCCTGTCGCTGTCTCAGATTGCGGCTTTTCGCGATCTCACGATGAAGCGCGAGGAACAGCGGATGGACCTCGCTGATGTTCAGCAGTCGCATGAGCTGGACAATCGCGATGCCGCGTTGGTGGCGCTGCGGCGCAGGGTGTCGGAGGATTTCGATGCGAAACTATTGCGGCTGCTCGGGCAGTCGGGGTATCAGCAATTCAACGACTACGACCGGACGTTGCCGGTCCTGCGGTTAGTCAACCAGTTCGCCGGCGCGGTGGCGCTCGAAGGGCAGCCGCTCACCGCTCCGCAAGCCGACGCACTGACGCTGGCGCTGGCCGAGGCCAGCCCTCCTTACACCGATGGCGGGACGGCAGATCCCAATCGCGTGGACTGGCCCGTGGCCTTGGCGGGATCCGAAAAAGTGCTCTCCCCGAGCCAGCAACAATCGTTTCTTAACATGGCTCCTCGCTATCCCATCGAGGATGGAATCGTTCGCGCGGCGCCGCCAGTTCCGGTGGTGCCACCTTCACCCGCGGGCGGATAAGCGACGGCGAGAATATTTTGTCCGTTCAACAACCCCAAAAAAATCGTCATGACACTATTCAGGATTCTCGTATTGGCATCGCTCGGCCTCGGCGCGTTTTTGCGCAGTGCCTCCTCCGCCGAATTTTTCGTCCGTCCAGCTCTGTGGTATGCGGACTATGACGCCAGCGGCTTCGATTCCAAAATCGGCGCGGCGATTGAGGCGGGTAGCTACCTCGGAGCAACCAGCCGGCATGCGTTGAGTGTTGAAGCCGCCAGTGTGGCTTGGGCTTTAGGTCGGCCGCAGCCGGCTACTCTCGGCACCTTTGGCGATGGCCACATCACTCCCGTACTTGCAAGTTACCGCTACGAGTTCAGGGCCAGGGCGGCCCGCTTGGGCGTGTATGTTGGCGCGTCGGCCGGGGCGACCAAGGTTTCAGGACGCTTGGAGACGCAGTTGTCTGGCGTGGCATATGTGGGCGACGTGAGTACGTGGGCAGCGACGTGGGTGGGAACGATTGGTGGTTCCGCCACGTTGACGCAGGCCATCTCGGTCGACCTCGCTTTTCGCTATTTGTATCTCGATGACGTGGAATATTCCACGCGGTTGTTTGCTGGTGTTGGAGGTTTTACGGGCGGAGCGGGGCCGGCCCGATCGTTTCCGGCAACCCAAGCGGGTATTATTTATTTGGGGCTGACGTTCCGATTTTAACCCGAGCTACACGCGGGAGCCGACGCCTACGCCAGCGCAGGACTGATGGGTGAGATTTCGACGTCACCGCCTATTCGGCATATTGGCACTCTTCAGAAAATGGGTGGAAATCTCCGGCGTTTTCTTTCCGTGTAATCCGTGTATTCGTGGGCACTCTTTAGAAATGGCCCGGATGAATGTCAGAGACATGTGGAAAGCGAAACTGGAAGGACGCGCTGTGCCGTCGAACGGCACGCCGGTCCTTTCCATGCAACGCGTGGCGTTTTCCGGACGCGTACTGGGAATCGATCCATCATTGCGTGGCACCGGTCTCGCCTTGATCGAGTTCGTGCCGGGTCGGGCGCCGGTGTTGTTGAAATGTGTGACGGTGCGGGTGGCGGCGAAGCAGTCGATGGCATTCGCGCTCGGAGAAATCCATCGAGGGGTCCTGGGCTTTCTGGACGGCATGGATGTCCGTCACGTGGCGCTCGAGCAGACGATCTTCGTGCAGAATTTTCAGACCGCACAGATTCTGGGCGCCGCTCGTGGCGCGGCGATCGCGGTGGCCGCGCTGCACACGCGTCCGGTTTTCGAATACGCCCCATTGCGCGTGAAGCAGGCAGTTGTCGGCGCCGGGCGCGCGAGCAAAGAACAGATGGCCCGAACCGTGATGGCGTTGCTCGGCCACGGTCGCACGCTCGCGGTTGACGAAGCTGACGCCGCCGGCGTCGCGCTGTGCCACGCGTTCACCTGGCGCGAGTGAGCATGACGGGAGTGAACGGGAGGTTCGGCCTTCGCCGCTTCATTAACATGCGGTCGTGGTGTTCGCTAAAACGTCTAGCGTTGCACTCGGTGCGAGTTCTCCGCCCCACCTCTCATCTTCCACGCCCCAAGCCCACATATTACGTAATACGTAACATCGTTCCTTCCGCGCGGGATTGCGACATATTACGTATTACGTAATATGTGAGGCTTGGGATCTGCGCCCCCTCCGGCTGATTTGTCGGAGGTCGGGTGTTATGTGAGAGGTTGACCGACGACCGTAGTCGAGACACGGCTCGCGCGAAAATGGGGGATGCCACGGAAGGCGGTTAGGCGGGCGGGGCGGGCGCGCGGTCGTTCTCCAAGCGGCCGAGGATCCTGAGAAGGCCATCGAGAATCGTGATCGGATGCGGCGGCCATCCGGGGATAAACAGGTCGACTGGCAAAACGGATTCGACGCCCTTTCTCACCTCTTCATGGCCAGCAAACACTCCACCTGAAATCGCCTCTGTGCCGACCGCGATGAGAATCTTCGGCTCGGGCATCGCATCCCACGTTTTCTTCAACGCCAGTTCCATGTTGCGGGAAATCGGCCCCGTGATCACCAGTCCATCTGCATGCCGGGGCGACGCCACAAATTGGATACCGAACCGGCCCAGGTCCCAGCCGATCGTGCCGAGCACGTTGAGATCGGCTTCCTCCGCGCCGGAGCCGCCTGCGCTGACCTGACGCAATCGAAGCGAACGACCGAAAAGCTTTCGAAGTTTCTCATCCAGCGCCGCAGCCAGCCGCACTTCTTCGTGACCCGGCGCGCCGAGTACCAGGTCTTCACGCCGACGCACGGCCATGCGATGGTCGCCGGTCTGCGTAATGACTCCGTGGGGACATGCTTCAACGCACTCTGCGCAAAACAGACAGCGGCCGAGATCGAGGGAAATACCTTTCGCGGTCGGCTGCGTAATGGCTTCGGTGGGACAAACCGCCAGGCATTCGTGGCAATCGGCCGGACATTTCGCGGCGTCGACGCGCAGCGTTCCGCCATGCCGGTCTGGGAGCGCCGGTGGCGGTCCCTTCGGATAAGCCATCGTTTCACAGCCGCGCTTCAGGCGATGAGTGAGCGTATCGATAATAAACATGAAAGGAATTTGGCGGAAGGAATTTGGCAGATGGGCGGACGAAGCGGGGTGCGAATTAGATGGCTTTGGAGGAGGGCGAATGCGCCTGCCCGCCAAATTCCTTAGGCAGCGCCGCGCGCTGCGGCGAGCAAGCCGAGCTGAATGGTTGATGCGAAAATCCAACCGGACTTCCGGATCGTTTTCGCGCGAAGCGCGGGCTTAGGAATTTGCGGGGAACGCGCGTTCGCACCGTCCTTTGATTTTCGAGTTTCATATCGCTGCTGAGTTTCACGACGGTAAATTCCTAAAGATCGAAGCCGCAGTAAGAGAGATTGAAGCTCTTGTTGCAGATTGGAAAATCCGAGATGGCCTGCCCGCGCAACGCGAGGGCCACACCGGTCCAGTTGTGAAATGAGGGGTCGACGATCTTGTAACGTCGAAAACGTCGGCCTGTATCCGTGAGTGCAATATGGCACACTTCACCGCGCCAGCCTTCGACGAGCGCCACGGCTAGCGTCTCGGGCGCAAGCTCGGCGGGCTTTTCGAAAATTTCTCCATCGGGCGGATTCGCGAGTTGCTCCTGGATGAACTGCGCGGAGCGTTGCAACTCGAGCCAGCGGACGCGCGCGCGCGCAAAGACATCGCCGCCCGGCCACACCGCGACAGGCGCCTGCGCAATGCGATGCCAGCCGGCGGGGTGATCGTAACGCACATCGCGAACAAGCCCGCACGCCCGGGCCGCAGGTCCGACCAGGCCGATTTCGGATGCCTGGTTGGCAAAGACCGT
>CBRAFL010000103.1:0-15414 GCA_967755055.1 uncultured bacterium | reverse complement strand
CGCGGCTGCTACTTCACTGGCGGGCGCAACGCCGCGTCGAGCGGCCGCGGGCCTGAGTCGCACGCGCGGCTCAGCCGTGGCGGAAAATCGCCCGGTTACGGCCCAGAGTACATATTACGCAATACGTAATATGTACTCTGGGCCGCGGATGTGCACCGGGGATGTTTCTGGCGTAGCGGCAGGCCTCCGTGCCTGCCGTTTCCGAATTTTGATCTCCGATCGCCGGAGACGGCAGGGAACGGAGGCCTGCCGCTACATCGGAATACGATGGATGTGGAGCTGAAGAGGAGGTGGTTTTCCGGATACACAGACGAGAGTTCTCCGGGATGATCCTTGGCTGGACAAATTGGCGGCGGTTGGTTTTGTCGATGATCAGTCCATGAGCCTCCGCGCCATTATGCTCCTCGCGATTATGATTCGCCCCTTCTCAGGGCGGCGGCGCGTGGCTGTGTAACTTCACAACAAATCTCCACGACTCTTCCGAAGCCCTGAGCAATTCGCTCAGGGCTTTTTTATTTTCACATGAAAACGCCCCTGCCTCTTTTGCAGCTCAACGACGTCCAGGACGCACAGCTCCGCCTCCGTGGCGGCGTGCGCCTCACGCCTTGCGTCAGCTCTTCGGCAATTTCGGAAATGGTCGGCGCGCGCGTCTGGCTCAAACGCGATGACTTGCAGCGCACGGGCTCGTTTAAGGAGCGCGGGGCACGTCACGCGTTGCTCTGTCTCAGCGTCGAAGAACGCGCGCGTGGCGTCGTTGCAGCGTCAGCGGGAAATCACGCGCTCGGTCTGGCGTTTCACGGCGCCGGTCTCGGCGTACGCGTCACGGTCGTGATGCCCGAGAATGCGCCGGCGGTTAAAATCGCACGCTGTCGCGGACTGGGCGCGGACGTGGTGCTACATGGGAAAACTTTCGAGCAGGCGCAGGCATTTGCCCGTGAATTTTCGGATCGAACTCAAGCGACCCACCTTCATCCGTTTGATGACGCGCGTGTGATCGCGGGGCAGGGGACGATGGCGTTGGAAATCTTGGAACAAGTTTCGGCGTTCGACACGATCGTGGTGCCGGTCGGTGGCGGTGGGTTGCTGGCGGGTGTTGCGACCGTGATCAAGGCGCTGCGACCGCACGTACGCGTCATCGCGGTTGAACCGGAGAATGCGGCAAGTTTTCTCGCAGCGTGTCTGCACGGGAATCCACGCGATGCCTTGGTCGCGCCCACCATCGCAGATGGCTTGGCGGTGGCGCGCGTGGGTGAAACCACGTTCTCTATTTCTGCGCCATTGGTGGACGATGTGATCACGGTCAGTGAACAGGAAATTGCTGTGGCGATGAGCTTACTTGCGCGTTGCGAAGGTATCGTCGCTGAAGGAGCGGGAGCGGTGGCCATCGCGGCGGTGCTCGCGGGCAAAGTGACTGGGCGCACGTTCGTGCTACCGATCGGTGGACGAAACATTGACGCGCGGATGCACGAGCGGGTCGTGACGGAAGGTGAGCGCTTACCTCGAGCCCTCGCGCGTGCGGCGTGAAGAATCGCAGGGACGATTTCATTTCCGTGGTGGGTTGTGCGCTCGCGTCGCGGCGGATCCCCACACCGTGGCGCGGCGAGCGCGCAACCTACAATTAGCTGAATAAAAACAGCGCTTCATGTCGTGCCTTGCCCTCGCCGCGCACGGCGTTTCTGCTGAGCAACGATGCACGCTACCCTTCTCGTTCTCGCCGCCGGCATGGGCTCCCGCTATGGCGGGCTCAAGCAGATCGATCCCGTCGGTCCCTCCGGCGAGACAGTACTCGATTACGCGGTGTTCGATGCAATGCGCGCGGGCTTTGATCGCGTCGTATTTGTGATTCGCCGTGAGTTCGAAAGTATTTTTCGCGAACAGATCGGCGCCAAATATTCCGGGTGGATCGCCGTCGATTATGTTTTTCAATCGCTGGACGCGTTACCGGAGGGATTCATTCCGAACGCCAGTCGCGAAAAACCATGGGGCACTGGACATGCGGTGTGGTGTGCGCGCGAGGCGGTCAGTGAAAACTTCGCCGTGATCAACGCGGATGATTTTTACGGGCAGGATTCTTTCGCGCAGCTCGGCGTGTTTTTAAATTCGGGCACTGTGGAAGGGACTTTACGTCCCGATGTTGCACGGTCGAATTCAGAGTCAGGGCGTAAAGCCGCTTCCACAGCTCCCACAATTCGGCCGGAGTTTGCGATGGTCGGGTTTCGGCTGGCGAATACGCTTTCGGAACATGGTGCGGTGTCGCGCGGAATTTGTGCGGAGGGAGCGGACGCTCGACTGGCATCGATCACGGAGCGCACGGGGATTCTTTCCACCGAGGTCGGAATGGGGCGCACGTTTTCGGGCGACGAAATTGTGTCGATGAACTGTTGGGGCTTCACGCCGGCGTTGTTCGCCGGATTGGACGAGCAGTTTCGCGAGTTTCTTGCAGCGCGCGGCGGCGAACCGAAAGCGGAATTTTATTTGCCGGCTGCGGTCTCCGAAATGATCGCTCGCCGACAGGCGACGGTTCGGGTGTTGCCCACGGAAGCCTCGTGGTTTGGCGTGACGTATCGCGAGGACAAGCCGCGTGTGGTCGCCGCGCTGGCAGAGCTGGTGAGTCGCGGAGTTTATCCAGCGAAGTTATTTTAACGCGAGGCGGCGGCGGTTGGCGGACGGCGGTAAAATTCGAATGAGCGTGGATCTGCACTGGGGATAACGTGTTCGCAACTCGGGGTAACTTTCGTTTGCCATTGGCGTGCTGGCGGCGGACTTTTCGTGCGCCATGAGCGACGCATGCAAAAAGACCCCTTCACCGGCTGTACCACCTTCATCCAAGGGAGAAATCTCCCGGGCGAAGACACCCGCACCGGTCTTCAGGACGATCACCAGCGCCGACTGGCAACGCTCGCTCAGCTCCGCGCGCTCGCAGCCGAATGTGGCGTGGCAACAGATCCAGACCGCGATCTCGTCACGCTCCCGGAAGACGCCATAAGTCTACTCGAGCTGGCCGATCCGTTATGGGCCGAGCTGGGAAAGGTGATCCGCCAGTGGCGTGAATTGGTGCCGCTTTGTCGATTGGAGGATTTCGGATTTCCCGAGGGGCCGGCGATTAACTTGGAGGAAGGCAGCCCGCGATTGCGCTATGTGCATAGCGGGGTTGAAGCCTCGGCGTTTCTCTCGATCGGTGATTCATCGATCTATAAGTTTTATCGACCCGTTGAGGGGACCGAGAAACTCATCGGCAGCACGTTTGGCTTTCGCTCGGATGACGAGCGGCTGTTGGAGGCGGAAGCACGGCCCGGCAGTTATCAGGATCTTTTCGAAAAAATTTTGCTGATCGATGCGCTCGGGATGCCGACGGAAATCATCGGCATAACGTCCGAGGGCATTGTCGTGGCGAAGCAGACGTTGGGCGAGCCGCTGCCTCAGGGCGACGACATGTCCGCTCGTTTGCCGAAAGGGCTCATCGAGATTCCGTCGCGGTTTTTGCGGGTGAATCGCGATCACCCGCGGTTATATTTTCTTGGCGGCCGCGTGTGGCTGGTCGCTGATCTGCATGCGCGAAATTTTGTGCGATGCAGTGACGGGGGGTTGCGCGTCATCGATCTCGTCGCCGCGCCGTGGCCCGCGGAGGCGGCCTTTACGTATCCGTTGATTCGTGACTGGATCGCGCGGGTGCAGAAAAATCCGACGGCTGGTTTGTTGTGCGCGGTGGATGATGACGAGTTGTAGCCGAAAAAAAGCCGCCCGGCGCAATGCGCGGGCGGCGTGGAAAATAAAATTTCGGGGGTGATCAGCTTTTCTGCGTCGCCAGAAAAGCGAGAACGTTTTCACCCTGCTTCTCGGTCACGCCTGTATCCTTATAAACAATCTTGCCGTCTTTGATGACGTAACATTCACGCGAAGCCATCATCAGGGCGGACTGGCCAAAAGCTTTCACAACCTTCTTGTCAGTATCGGCGATGAGAGGGAAGGGGAAGTGGTTTACCTCCTTGAATTCCTTTTGTTTCTCGACGGGATCCGTGCTGACGCCGACGATCGCCACACCTTTTTTGGCGAGCTCGGCATTGGCGTCGCGCAACGAGCAGCCCTGTTTGGTGCAGCCACCGGTGAGGGCTTTGGGGTAAAAGAATACGACGGTATAGGTGTGGCTTTTGTAAAGCTCACCGAGGTTCAGGGTCGTTCCGGAGTCGGTGATTCCGGAGACTGTGGGTGCGGTATCGCCGACCTTGAGTGATTCACTGCGACCGAGGCTCGCGAAGAAGGAAGACATAAGAACGAGGAGGAGAAGACGGGGACGGATATTCATGCCCCCAACCGTTAGGACGGTCGGGAATATTTCGCAACTTTTCCTGTGGAATGGTGGCGGAATGTTCCGGGTAAATCATACGCCGACATTATTTTTAGATGAGGAACCTTTTGGATAACGGCGGTCATATCCAGCCCGCTCGCAGTGGCGTCAGTCACCGTGATCGGGATACAAACATACCAACATGAAACAGAACACTAACTTGAATACATTAATTTTCGCCGCCGCGCTCACGCTCGGCGCCACGATCGCGTCGGCGCAAAGCGCCAACGTCGCCGTGCCCACGCCGACTGAGGCTACGCCAGGCGGACTACTGGGCTCGCGCTATACGGAGGTGACTTATACTCACATTGACATTGCCGGTCCGGACAATGCCGATGGCTTTGCCCTCGCATTCAACCAACCGCTTCATAGCAATCTTGATCTCACCGCAGGCTACAGCTGGGCCAAGGCGGATTTCGATTCATTCAACGCCAAGGTGCAGGACCTTGATGTCGGAGTGAAAGCCTATACCACGCTGTCATGGGGAAAGCCCTACGCGTTGGCTGCAGTGGGCTGGGAGTGGCAAAAGGTGGCTGGTTTCCGCGACGATTCGTTCACCTACAAGATTGGTGTGGGCTCTGAGTTTCAGGTTGCGCCCGCGTTGGTCCTTACGCCGTTCGTGAATTTCGTGCGCGCGACGGGTTTCAACGCGAGCGAGATCGATACCGGAGTAAAGGCGACGTATCGTTTGAACAAGGAGTGGAGTCTGACTGCCCGCGCGCAATATGACGCGGTTCGTCACGATGACGACTCCAAGGAATATTCGATCGGCGCGATCTATCACTTCTAACCAGCGCGAGCACCAGCCCGCGTTGTATTCTGCAAGCCACGGCGCCGCGCGCGCCGTGGCTTTTCGCATTGGCTCCATGCGCGATGAATGGGAAGTAGGGCAAGGCCTCCGACGTGCTCTGCTCGGTGTGCGAACGTGAAGGGAAAGGGCGGGTCGGAGACCTCGCCCTACTTTACCTGCCGGGGCTTATATCAAATGGCTTTTGATTTTTAGCGCCGCTCGATCAAGCGGGCGACGAGCGCGGAGGCCAGCTGGGTAGCGATGACCGAAAAGGTAAATAGATATAGTCCCGCGCCGATATGAAGCTCAGCCACGGCGGCGGATTTCATTGCGACGATCAGGATCGCCACGACGAATACATCGAGCATCGACCACTTCCCGAGATTTTCGACCCAATGGTGCAGCTTGCGCACGCGAGTCAGATTGTGTTCGCGTTCCGCCCAGATGATCGCGAGCAACCCGAGTTTCACGCAGGGGAAAATCAGCGTGAAGAGTGTCAGTACGACAAAGAGGAAGTATTCGCCTTCGCGGAATAGCGTGAAGATTCCGCCGACGACGGACACCGCGTCGTCGAAGAGCCAGAACTTCGTTACATGAAAGAACGGAAAAAAGATTCCGGTGGCAAAGAGCGCGAAGGCGGTTCCGAGCAATAGCGGGACGCTGCGCCGCGCTTGATTGGAGGAAGGTGTTGCGACGGCGGAAGGCATGGGTAACCCATGTCATGTCCGCCGGCCCGCGGCAAATTACTATTCCAGACCGACCACGGGAAAATCGTTGGGATATTCGACGCTGAATTTCAACGGCACGTCGCGTTTCTCTCCGGGATTGAGCGAGAGCGTCCATTTGAGCGTGCCGTCGGCCTCGGGTTTTACGTCCCGCTCCGGTGGCGCGAGCACTTTCACCACGATCTTTTCGTGGCGCGAAATCGGTATCTGATCAACCAGGACCAATTTTTCCGCGGTCTTCTTGTTGTTCTGGATCGTGAACGTCACGTCATAGGTGATACGTTTGCTCTTGGTCATGACGCCGGTGTCTTCCGTGTAGCGGTTGTTGAGCTTTCGTTTGACGGTGATGCTTTCGTCCGCACCGAGCGCGAGGTCGAATTTTTCGCCGGGCATCACGCTGCGCAAGGTGCTCGACGCGATGAAAGTGTCGTTGAGAAACACGTTCATGGCGCCGGCGAGCAGCGGAAATTCGGAGGTGTTGGTGACCTTGGCGGTGAGGAAGGCTCCGGGAACGAGTTTTGGCGTCGCCTGATAATTCATTTCGGCGGCAAGCGGAAGCGAGGTCACGCCCACCTTGCGCGGAGAGTTGTCGGCGGGCACGTCCGTTTTGGCGGATACGTGGAAGGTGGCGGACGTGGCTTGTGTTTCGACGACCGTCGCAGCTGACGCCATCTCGCGAAAGTTGTTCGCTGCCCGCGTGCCCGCGCCTGAGGCAGCAGCCGCGAGGCTTTTGTCTTTTGCGGCGCCCACGGCGAATGGGCTCAATGTAACCACCTCGTCTGCATTAGCGGACATCGGAAGCATCTGCCGTTGCTGCACGATCCATGGTTGAAGCTCAGGCGCCGCACCGCCGAGAGCTGGACGCGCAGTCGAGAGCGTGAGATCAACCGCCTTCCAATCCTCGCCGGTGTTCTGGCGAACGAGTCCGAAATAGCCAAGCTGGACCACGTGCTCGTTGCTCAAGACGCGTGCATCGTAGGTCGGCGTCCAACTCGCGCCGGGGACTGCGTAACGAAGGCTGAGATCGAGCTCGCCGATCGTGGTCGCGTCGAGATGCACCGTGACGGTTTTATAGCTCCGGCCTCCCTGGCCGCGGAGTTCGTTCAATTGCTGTTCGATGGCAATCCGCCGGGCGCGAAGATCTTCGCGTTGGGTGTCGATCGATTGGAGCTCGGCGGAAAATTTTCCGAGCTGCTCCTCGGTGAACGAGAGCAGTTTGAGCCAGGTGTCGGCGGGCGCGGCGGCACCCGCGCTGTCCTTGGTGGGAGTCGTGGTCGCGGTTTGTATTTTTAGAACGTAGTCGCGCTGTTGCTGAAGCACGGTCGCGCGATCGGTGATGACGCGGTCCTGTCGGTTGAGGGCGCGGAGCTCGTCTTCGAGTGCTTTCACGCGCTCGTTAGGCGTAAAATCGACGTAGGTTTCATGCGCGGAAACATCGAGGAGTGTCGTTTGGGCGGCTCCGCGACCGGTGAGTTGCAGTGATTGATCGATGAGCGCGGCCGGTAGCTTCTCGAAGGTAATTTCGATGATGCCGGTGGCGGTCACGTTAAGCGTTGCCGCGCGGGTGACGACGGCTCGATCGGTGTAAACAGTGACGGCGGTGATCCGGGAATCCGCCGCGACGGGTGCGGCGGAGGAGAGGGAAGCCAGGAAGGCGAACGTGCCGCCGAGCAAAGCAGGGGTAAGTTTCATTGTGTTGGTACGGCTAGAGACTCCATGAAAGCGGAAACGGTCCGCTCTTGCAGCAAAATCGCGTGAGCTGATCGCCCTGCGTCAGTCGCTATCAATTTGTCGGAACTTCGCTTTGTGGTGCGGACACTAACTGCGCCCGTGACCCATCCCTTTTTTCGGAAAACCGCCGGTGAACTGGCGGAAGCTTGCCTTGGCGGAGCAGGAGGCTTGTCATAGACCCCCTTTTCGCGGACAAACGCCGCTCTTTGGTCTTCCGCTTCCCACTTTCCCTGTCCGTTTCATACTAATAGAGATCTCTGTCATGCCCATTGCTTCTGCTTTCCGCTCCGCGCTGCGTTGGTTTGGTTTTGTGTTATTGGCCTGCTCCTCGCCGCTCGTGTGGGCGCAAGGTTCAACCGCTGCCGACGGCTTCGATCCCAATGTAAACGGCATCGTGTACGCCACCGCAGTGCAACCAGACGGAAAGGTGCTGATCGCTGGGAAATTCGAGTGGATCCAGCCGAACGGGGCCACGGGAACTACTTTTCGGAATAGCATCGCACGTCTGTATCCCAACGGAACGAACGACGCCACGTTCACCTCGGAAGTCGCTGGCCAGATCTCGGCAATGGTCCTCCAGCCGGACGGCCGAATCATCATCGGCGGCAAATTCACCACCGTTCAGAGCAAGACCCGTAATCGCATCGCCCGGCTGAACGCCGACGGCACGCTGGATGAGAGCTTCGACCCCAATATCGGTGGAGGCCTGACTCCCGAAGTGACGTCGCTGGCGTTGCAGGCGGACGGGAAAATTTTGGTCGGCGGCGGGTTCACGACCGTTCAGCCCAACGGCGCTTCGACCGCGACTACGCGCAATCGCATCGCTCGCTTCAACGCCAACGGAACGGTCGATACGGCCTTCGATCCGAACGCCAACAACACGGTCCTCGCGCTCGCAGTTCAGGCGGACGGACAGATTCTCGTCGGCGGCGGATTCACGACCTTGCAGCCCAACGGCGCCACCAGTGCGACTGCGCGCAATCGCATCGCCCGGTTGAAAGCCAACGGTTCCGTCGACGATACTTTCGATCCCAACGCGAACGACTCCGTCTCTGCCATCGAACTCCTCCCGGATGGTGGAAGCCTGATTGGCGGGCGTTTTATTACGCTCGCCCCCAACGGCGGGACGGCAATCGCATCTGGCAGCATCCGCATCGCGCGGTTGAATTCCGCCGGCGTTCCGGTCGCCAGCACCATCTTCACGGGCAACATCGACGGACCCGTTTCGGTCATCAAACTTCAGAGCGACGGAAATATTCTCGTCGGTGGCGCGTTCGGGACAGTCGGCGGTTCCAGTCGATCCTATCTCGCCAGAATGTATCCCTCGGGCAGCGCCGATCTCACGTTTGCCCCGGCACCGAATTTCAACGTGTATGCGCTGGCGGTTCAATCCAACGGTTCGATCGTGCTTGGCGGTGGGTTTACCACGCTGCGCGGCACGGGAGTAACCTCGGTTATTCGCAATCACGTGGCGCGCGTTTCGCCCGCGGGCGCCCTCGACGCTGATTTTCGTCCGGACGTGAACGGTCGCTTGCGTTCGCTCATTGTCCAGAGCAACGGAAAGATTCTCGTCGGCGGTTCATTCTCCAGCGTCGCCGGTCAAACGCATACGGGCGTCGTTCGTTTGACGGATACTGGTACTCTGGATACGAGCTTCAACGTCACTCTTAATGGGGCCGTCGTCGCGGCGGTTCAGCAAGGCACCCAAATCGTGATCGTCGGCTCTTTCACCCGCGTTAACGGCGCGATTCGCAACTACATCGCGCGGTTGAACGATGATGGATCGCTCGATACGAGTTACGATCCCTCGGCCAACGGTCAGATTAACGCGCTCCTGCTTCAATCTGACGGGAAGCTTTTAGTGGGCGGTTCATTCACGGCGCTTAGGCCAAATGGCGCCACGGATGCCACCGCACGGAATTATCTGGCGCGACTCACGACCGCGGGCGCGATCGACGACACCTACACGGCGCAAACCAGCGATGCCGTGTGGTCACTCGTTGCTCAATCAGACGGAAAGGTTCTGGTTGGAGGCGCTTTCACGGCCGTGCAGCCCACAGGCACAACCACGACCACCACCACGCGACGTGCGATGGCGAGGCTCAACGCTGATGGCACGCTCGACACTGTTTTCGATCCAAACGTGAACGGCACGGTCTACGCCATCGCGGTGCAGTCGGACGGCAAGGTTGTCTTCGGCGGTAATTTTCTGCAGATGAGGCCGAATAGCACGACGACGACTTCGGATCGCTCCCGCCTCGCTCGCGTGGCGGCGGATGGATCCTTGGACACGACGTTTAGCCCGGGTTTCAACAACGTCGTCACCGCGATAGCGATACAGTCGGATCAACAGATTCTCGTCGGTGGCGGTTTCACCTCGGTCACGCCAACAGGTTCGACGACGGGAACGACCCGACGCTTCATAGCCCGTGTTACGAGCACCGGCGCGGTGGACGCGTTCGATCTGAATCTTGACGAGTCGCCCGGAAATCAAGTGGCCGCGCTGGCGGTTACGGGGACCAAAGTTGTGGTCGGAGGAGCATTTAGTCTACTCGGGCCGGACTCAGCGCGGGTTGCACGTAGTCGCATCGCGCGAGTTGATTCCACGGGAGCGGTCGATACGACTTTCGACCCCGACGCCACCGTCGGTGCCGGCCAGCCCATCGCGGCTCTCGCGCTGCAATACGATGGCCAGATTTTCGCCGCAGGAGCGTTTGCGAGTTTGAACGGCACCGGCAGCGCCAACCTCGCGCGATTCTACCCGGACAGCGTGCCAGATGCGGCCTTCGTGCCCAACATTACCGGTTCTCCCGGCTCGGTCAACGCGGTCGCCGAGGGGCCGATCAAAGGTGTTCCCGTTTCGACGCAACGCGGCGGATTCGCGTGGGTCGAGAGCAATGGGCAAATCCGTTCTACGTTTGTCTTGGGAACTGAGGTGACGACGCTCAGCTCCGTTACCGCCATCGCGGTGCAGTCCGACCAAAAAGTTCTCATCGCCGGAACGATGGCCATCACGGTCAGCGGCACGAGCACCTCCGCAAATCTCGCCCGGTTCAATCCGGACGGAACAGTGGACACATCGTTCGCGCTCTACACCAGCGGAACCATCAACGTCATAAAAGTTCTGTCGGACGGAAAAATTCTGATCGGCGGAACGTTTACCACGATCAACAGCCTCACCCGAAATAACATCGCGCGGTTAGCCACCGACGGAACGGTGGACACCGCTTTCACTGTTTCAGCGGATGCCGCGGTTTACGCGATCGCGTTCCAGTCGGACGGAAAAATGGTGCTTGGCGGTAATTTCTCCTCCGTCGCGGGGAACGGTTCTACGACGTACACGACGCGCAACTATCTCGCGCGCATCAATGCGGACCTCAGTATCGACACCGACTTCAATCCGAAAGCCAACTCGCCCGTTTCGAGCGTCGCCATCCAATCGGACGGCAAGATCGTTGTCGGTGGCAGCTTCACCACGTTTCAACCAAACGGGGCTTCGGCTACAACGACTCGAAATTACATCGCCCGGCTTAACACGAGTGGAACGTTGGATGAGACGATCGACCTGAAAGCGAACGGTACCGTCGTCAATCTTACCACGCAATCGGACAACAAGATCATCGTCGCCGGATATTTTACGAGCCTCGGCGGCTCCACCCGCAATTATCTGGCCCGCCTCAAAACAGATCTTTCGCTCGATGATTTTAATCCCAATCCGAATGCTCCCGTCACGGCCGTATCGCTGCAAGCGGACGGCAAGATTTTGGTCGGCGGTCAATTCAGTGCGCTGCAGCCGAACACCACCACGTATGACGCGGCGCTCGCCACTCCCCGTAATCGGGCGGCGCGGTTGAACGCCGATGGCACGGTCGATGCCTCGTTCAATCCCAACTTCGATTCCACCGTAAATCTGTTGGTGAGCTACGGCGACAGTTCCGTCATCGCCTCGGGCAGCTTCACCACGATCCAGCCCACGGGTGCACTTCTCGTCGGCGGTTCATTCAGCGCGATCAACGGTGTCGCGGTGAGCAATCTCGCGCTCTTGGGTGGCGACGGTTCAGTGAGTTCGATCTTCCTGCCGAATCCCAACGGAGCCGTCTACGCATTGGTGCAGATGGCCGACGGACGCTCGGTCGTTGGCGGTTCATTCACCACGGTGCAAAGCGGAGGTGCGGCCGTGACGCGTAATCGCATCGCGCGGTTCACGGACACCAACACGCTTGATACTTCTTTCAACCCGAATGCGGACGGCGATGTATTCGCAATCGCACTTCAAGCAGACGGAAAGCTCATCGTCGGTGGCAGCTTCACCAACATCGGTGGTGTCGCCCGCAGCAATCTCGCGCGACTGAATACGGACGGCTCAGCCGATTCGTCGTTCAATCCCGCCGTGAGTGGCGCAGTACACACGGTTGTCGTGCAAACGGACGGCCGCATTCTTATCACCCGCGTTACGGGCACGGGCACCAACAGTCTTGTGCGACTCAACGCGGACGGCTCAAACGACAACACGTTCGCTCCCGCTAATGACGCCGCCGTGAACTCAGTCGCCGTGCAGACGGATGGAAAAATCACCGTCGGCGGCAGCTTCACGACGATCGCCGGAACAGCTCGCAAGTATCTCGCGCGACTCAACGCCGACGGGTCGATCGATACCTCGGTCACTTCTTCGCCGAACGGTGTGGTCACCGCGCTGACGCTTCAGCGCGATGGAAAGATCGTCATTGGCGGCACGTTCAGCAAAGTCGATGGCCTGCCGCGTTACGGTATCGCACGCGTCACCGCCTCTTCAATTTCGACCGAGTCTTTCACGACCAATGGAGGCCGCAACATTCTGACGTGGTCTCGTAGCGGTGCCGCGCCGGAAGTCTCCGGTGTGCAGTTCGAATCATCACCCGACGGTTATACATGGACGACTTTGGGGGCGGGAGCACGCATCAGCGGCACGAGCAACTGGCAGATTTCAAATATTTCTCTATCGAGCGCGGACGTCTACGTTCGGGCGAGTGCCATCACGCCAGGATCGCCGAACAGTTCCTCGGGACTGATTGAAGGACGCGGATATATTTTCGCGACGTCCATCTCCGCGACTCCTGCGATCACGGGTGCGATGGTCGTGAACGGTGCTTCTGGGTCGAGCTTCCTGTACGCCATTCAAGCCACTGGCGTTCCCACCAGTTTCGGTGCGAGTGGCCTGCCAGCCGGACTGACGATCAATACGACCACTGGAATTATTTCGGGCACGCCAACCCAAATGGGAACGTTCCTTGTGCAGCTCACTGCATCAAATTCTGCCGGCTCCACTTCGGCTACCCTCACCCTCATCATCGGCGCGCCTGGATCGATCAGCGATGAAGGCCGCGTCATTAATTTGTCGGTGCTTGCGCCCGTCAGCTCGGGAAATCCCATCATTGCTGGATTCGTAATCAAGGGCAGTTCGCCGCAGCCTATTTTGCTTCGCGCGGTTGGCCCCGGTCTGACTTCGCTGGGTGTGACCAGCGTGTTGGCAGCGCCGAATCTGAAATTGTACTCGGGCAGTACGCTCAAGAATGAAGTCAACAGCTGGGGCGGTTCCAGCGACCTCTCGACCACGTTTGCCCGACTCGGCGCACAGCCGCTCGCCGCCACGAGCGCGGACGCCGCAGTGGTGGTGACTCTGGCGCCCGGCCCCTATACAATTTGGGTGAGCGATTTAGGAACGACGGGCGGGACGGCGCTGGCTGAAGTCTACGATGCAACGCAGACTCCGTTCCCCGCCAACTCGCCCCGTTTGGTAAATATTGCTGCGCGCGGAGTCGTTTCCACCACTCAGTCCGTGACCGGTGGATTTGTGATTACCGGCTCGACCGCGAAACAGATTCTCATCCGCGGTATTGGTCCTGGCCTTACAGCGCAGGGCGTGAGCTCAGTCCTGGCGGATCCGATCGTGACGTTGACGAAGATCAACCTCGGCGAAATCGCCCGGAACGACAATTGGGAAACACCCGTCGCCGATGTTTCCTCTTACCCGCCCGCAACGGCCGCGCAGATCGCCGCTGCCGCAACCGCGACCGGAGCGTTCACGCTCACATCGGGCAGCGCAGACGCTGCAATCCTCGTAACGTTGGCCCCCGGAATTTATACCGCGCAAGTCAGCGGTTCCGGCGGCACCACGGGTGCGGCGATGGTCGAGGTCTACGAAGTTCCCTAAGCGTAGGGTTGTCCGGCCCGATCGATTTGTTTTTTCTATCGATCGGGCGCGACGCGCTTCGACATTTGCGATGAACGATCTGCTTCAGAAAGCGAAAGCGTTGGAACCATGGGTGACGCAATTCTCCGTGCTCGGCGTCAATTACGGGGGCACGTACGATGCGTTGAATGACGACCGGGTCAGCCGTGTCGTGGAATTTTTTCCGCAGTGCCGGCGGATTCTCGAAGTCGGCTGCCTTGAGGGCGGACACACCGTCATCCTCTCTCGCGCGTATCCCTACACGGATATCGTGGCGCTTGATGGGCGGAAGGAGAACATCGAGAAAGCGCGTTTTCTGACGTCGCTCTACGGATGCAAGCGGGTGAAATTTGGGATCGAGGATCTGGAGGTTGCCGATCTGTCACCCTACGGGCATTTCGACCTCTGTGTCTGCTTGGGCTTGATTTATCACCTCATTGAGCCGTGGAAATTCATCCAGCAAGTCGGCAAGCAGTGCGATAAGCTGTGGATCTGGACGACGATTTGCGACGACGCGACCGCTAATCATGTGATCGGAAAATATCGCGGGAAATTATTTCAGGAAGGCCCGCTTGACCACGCGCTGAGCGCGCTGCGCAGCCAGTCGTTTTTCCCGACGCTGGGCAGCCTGGTTCAGATGCTGAGAGATGCGGGCTTCGCAGATTTCCATGTGATGAACATGGAAACCACGCCCGACGGTCCGAGCGTGATGTTGGCGTGCACGAAGCAGCCATTCCGTTTTCCCGGCCAGTAAGTCTGAGGTAGCGGCAGGCCTCCGTGCCTGCTGTGATCGACGGCGGAGGGACGACCTCCGTGTCGTCCGAGCTCTCTTCCGAATTCCAATCTCCGATTTCCGGATACAGCCGGCACGGAGGCCTGCTGCTACGGGAACACCTCGCTAACTCTCGTCACCAGTCGTCCGAGCGAAACGGCACGGCGGGCAAACCGGAACCATCGTACAGATTGGCGTCGGGAGCATTGCTCCAAGCGTAGCGCACCGCGACCGGCTCTTTCACGTTCGGTGACGACACCACGAGCGTGTCGCGGTCGATGCGCCCCACGCCAACGTGGAAAACTTTGTCAGCGCCAGCGATCTCCAGCGATTGCACTGGCCGCCGATGAGCCACCAGGCCAGAGCCCGCATGCGTAAAACGGATACGCAATGCCGAACCTTCCCGGGTCATCCCTGCAAAAATAGGGCCGGAAAAATCTCCCGACATTCCGTAAACTTGCGACTTCGCCGCGAGCGCGAGGCGTCGGCCGAGCTCCATCTTCGTCGTTGGATGAAGGTTTTCCGGATCACCGATATCGATTGCAACAGCCATCGCGGTGGATGGCAGGTCCAGTGCTTTGGCTTGAGCTTCACGGAGACGAGCCCACTCGCGCCCGCCCGCATTTCCATTGGTATAGTTTGGCAGCTGCACGAAATAAAACGGCAGCGCCTCGTCGCCCCAATTGGAGCGCCACGCACGAATCATTGCCGGCAGGAGCTCGGCATATTCGTTGGCGCGACCGACGTTCGATTCACCTTGGTACCAAAGAACGCCGCGAATCGCGCCAGGCTGGAGCGGAGCGATCATGCCATTGAACAAACCGCCGGGCCGCGCGGGCGAGT
>CBRAFL010000102.1:0-15426 GCA_967755055.1 uncultured bacterium | reverse complement strand
TGCCCATTGGCAGATCCCATTAGCGGTTTCCTCTCTCCGAGTATTCGAAGACGAACCCTGGCGCTCACTGCTGTTCGTGCTCGTTTCGCCTTGCACGTCTCAGCTGAACCGCGAACCACGTTTGTCGGAAGCTGTCTCGAACGACACTGCGGAAAAACACGCGAAGTGCTGTCAGGCGATCAAAGAATTAGCTCACCGCCGATCAAGGAAACAACCATGTCGCAGCGTCACATTGTCACCACTCTCGATGCGTTGCCGCCAGGTGCTGGCAAGGCATTCACTGTCGCCGGCAAGCGGCTCGCGTTCTTCAATGTCGCAGGTCGCATCTACGCGATCGACGATGTTTGTCCGCACGACGGAGGCCCGCTCGCTGAAGGTACGCTTGATGGCACAACCGTGACCTGTCCCTGGCATGGCGCCGAGTTCGATGTCACCTGCGGCGAGGTTCTTTGCCCGCCGGCCGTGGAGAATGTGGGGAGTTATCCGGTCTTTGTGAACGGCGACTCCATCGAGGTTGAGTTGTGATCTCGGCCAGCGTCGGGCAGTTGCTCCGGAATCGATTGGAGCGCTGCGGTCCGGCGCTTCAGCTTTTTTTGGATGTGGTGACAAAGACAGATTGGATGATGTGCTTCACGTCCGTGCTCTCGCATTTGGGGCAACGGATTTTGTGCTGCTTATCCTTCTGCTCGTGCTCACCGATCGAAAGATCGAGTGTGAACTCGGTCTCGCATTTCTCGCAGTGGTAATCGTATTGCGGCATGTGGACCTCCTGTCGGGATGTGCTGAACCGTTCGAAAGTAACCGATCTCTGCAGCGTCCGCAATGGGGCGGTTTACCAGTGCGCAACACGGTCCATGATTCGCGACGGCGCTTCGTGAACTGACGCCCCTGCACGTCCCTCCCTGCTCGAAGACTGAATTTAATTTTCGCCTGCAGAAACCCGCCGCGTGATTCGCGGCTTCCGTGACAATGCCGATCGTTGGCATTCGGAGAATGCAGCCTGCATGTGTAACGCTCCCCAACGAATCGCCGCATTGACGATTCGTCGGAGGGATTGCTCCAAAGCGACTTGAAGCGTTCGCCCGGACCGAGACGCCGCGTGCGTCCGCGGGCCGCGCTCACACCGCTTATCGATCGTGCTCGATTCCGAGGTCGTTGCGACCTCCACCGACCTGTCATGGCCTCCGTGCGCATCACGCGTCGTTCCCCACCCCCCGGTAAAATCGGCCTTTCACGAGTCATTAGCGTCAATCCGCCCCTCTCACTCCGCATTTTGCCCCACGCTAATTTGCCCCAGCGCAACTCCCCATCGGCGCCTGCCAGCAGCACCTGAGCGTCCGCGACGACTCACCCAGACCTCCCGCCTCTGATCACTGTATCCGGAAAATAACGACTTCCTTTCGTCCAACCAAACTCCATGACCTCAAAAACCAACTACGTCAAAGACCAGTGTCCTGGCTCCGACTCACATCAGCCGGGCCCGCAAAGCCATCGGCTTTGCCCGACCCGTTTTCGTGTTCTCCTCATCGCAGCCCTGACGATGCCAACGCTCAGCACGGTGTTTGCACAGGAAACGCCCGCTACTTCGCCGAAGGTGGAGGATGAAACGATCACGCTTTCTCCTTTCATCGTGAACTCGAGCAAGGATCAGGGCTATCGCGCGACCAGCACGCTGGCCGGGAGCCGGATCAACACCGAGCTGAAAGACGTGGCGTCGTCGATCACGGTCGTGACGAAGGAATTCTTCAAAGATGTCGCGGCGGTTGATATCAACGATGTATTGACCTACACGGCGAACACGGAAGGCACGCACGATTTTACCTCCACGCAGGTCGGCAGCCGGAACAGTCCGGGCGGTTACGCCGACAATCCGGCTTCCAACCCGCAAGGCTCCAATCGTATTCGCGGGCTCTTTGCCGCCAATATCACGCGCGACTACTTTTATACGATCGGGTCGTTTCTCGGGTTCGATACCTATAATTTGGACTCGGTCACCATCAACCGTGGTCCGAATTCGGTGCTCGCCGGGCTGGGCTCGCCCGCAGGCATCATCAACTACTCGCCGGCCATGGCCAGTCTCGTGAAGAATACCAACGAAGTATCCTATCGCGCTGGCAGTTTCGGCGATCAGCGCGCCACGTTTAACAGCAACGTCGTCGCTCTGCGTGACGTGCTGGCGATTCGGATCGCCGCGGAATGGGCCGACAAGGGGTTCAAGCAGAAACCTTCGTACGCCCACGACAAACGTCTCTACACGGCGCTGACCTATCAGCCGTGGAAGAAGACCACCCTCCGAGCCAGCTTCGAAGTGGTCAAAACCGACACTCACCTGCCCAACAACATCACGGCGGTTGATGGCGTCACACCATGGCTGAACGCCGGCAAGCCCTCTTATGATAGCACCTCCAGCGCCCCGATCGCATCGGGGCTGTTTGGAGGCGGACTAGCTGGTCCGACGACCCTGATCAACGTGAACGGCACGGTGGGAAAAACGTACAGCGGGCTCGGACTGTACAACTATTACGCGCCATTTCCATCCGCGCCCGGCATCTATTCAACGATCGGGTTAAGCGACAACCACTACTTCGATCTCGCCACGGTCAACACGTCTCCGACCACCGGAGATAACACGGGTAAGACCCAGATGATCTCGATCGATCAGGAAATCCTGCCCAATCTCTTCGCCAACGTTTCGTATTTGCACGAATCCCTGGAGCGCAACAGCGCCTATGACGCTCCGGGAATGGGCGGTTATACCGTCGACGTGAACGTTTATACCCCCGACGGTTTGAAGAACCCGCACTACGGCGAGACCTTCATGGGCCTGGGCGGAGCCAACAGCAGCTTCAAGGATGTTCAGAGCAATCGCGTCGTTCGCGGCACGCTTACCTATGACCTCGATCTGAACAAATATAACAAATGGTTTGGCCGCTATCGGGCCACGGGATTCGTTGAGAATCGGAAGACGGAAACGCAATATCAAGTATTCGACGCGATGGATAGCGATCCGGGTCCCACTTTCCTGGGACATGCTTCGATTAACACGCTTTACTATTTGGGCGGGACCTCCGCCAACGGCTACAAATCCAAAAGTGTGGTCGGCCCCCATAATCTGTTCAGCCAAACGCCCGAAATCTACGTCGACCCAACGACCAAAGCGGTCACCAACCAGACCTTCACCGACAACTACTATCTCACGCAGGACCAAAAGAAACTCGTGAAACTCGCCTCCTCGGCCGTGGTGCTGCAGAGTTATCTCTGGCAGGATCGCATTGTCGGCATGTTCGGCCTCCGTCGGGACAAGGACCAGGAATCCAACACGCTGGTCTCAGTTCCAGCCGATGTAGACCCAATCTCGGGCTTGCTCAAACCGCTCAAACCCTACGGTGCGCCGGCGACGTCCACGGTTCAGACCAAGACGTATGGCGTGGTGATTCATCCGTTGAAATGGCTTAGCTTCCACTACAATCACGGGGATAACTTTACTCCCAGTGCCGGGAAGATCGATCTGCTCGGCAAACCCTCGCCTACGCCGACGGGGACCGGAAAGGACTATGGTTTCAGTATCAGGACGCCGGACGATAAGCTTAATTTGAAGGTCAACTGGTTTGATCTTGTCGCTGCGAATAGCGATGCGGGTTCGCAAGCCACTCACCTTGCCGTCTGGAACATGGCTTTCCACGAGGAGTTTGTTGGCCCCGAGCTCGCGGCCGCCGCCGGCATAGCCTACAAGCGGGCGATGGCTCCCGGCATCACGACCGGAGACCAGCGTCTGGCTTACACCTCGAACACTGTTTCGAAAGGCATCGAGATGGAGCTGACCTATAATCCCACGAAAAACTGGCGCATCATGGCCAGTGTCTCGAAACAGGAAGCCATGCAATCCGACATCGCGGCAGGTCTCACCGCGTTCGTCGAGGAGCGGCTGGCCTACTGGAAGAGCACTCCCGGCCTCTGGACCGGCCAGGTCACCAGCAACAATCCCTGGGGAATTGTCCAGACCGGCCAGCAGCACTTTAACCAGTTCGAATTGGGCGACTATATTGGGTACAAGTCGGCGGAAGGGAAACCGTCCACCCAGATCGCCAAATGGCATGCGAGCGTCATCAGCAATTACACTTTCAGCGACGGCACGCTCAAGGGGCTCAATTTCGGAGGCGCCGGCCGTTATATAGAGAAGTCCGTGATCGGCAATCCCGCGATCGTCGGCGACGTCAATGGCACGCCGACCGTCACCGGATTGGATCTCGCCCATCCGTACACGGCGCCGGCCTATATTGGGGTCGACGCGTGGGTCGGATACGCGATGAAAATCTACAAGGATAAGTATATCCTCAGCTTCCAGCTGAACGGCAGAGATCTGCAAACCGGAGGAGGTGCGCGACCGATCGTCGCGAATTCCGACGGGGCGCACGCCGTCTTCCGAGTCGTTCAACCGCGAACGTTCTACCTGACTACGAAACTCGAATTCTAAGCATCGCGGCGATGCTTGCCGCTTTGAGTCACCAGCCCTCTCGATCAATCGAGAGGGCTTTTTTCTTTTGCGCCTCGCGGCGGCGACCCAAGCGAGCGGTTCGCATCGAGGGGAACCGTGCCATAATCGGCCGCGCAATCCGGAAGGAAAATCGCGTGGCCGGGTACAGGTGCACGCGCAAATCGATCGTGCTCGATTTGAGGCCTATTGCCGCAGCCAGGCTTCGCGCACCCTCTGGTGATCCCACCCTCCGGGTGATACCCACGCGCTGATTTCCCGGCGCAAAACCCCGAACCCCTCGGTAAATATGAGTCCTATTATTGTTCGTGCACTATCCGCGCCGTTTGTCGCCGCCTTCAAAGCGACAACGGCAATGCTCTCGTTCCTCTCCCCGACCACGGGCCCCCTGCGACCTACCCTGCCTGTTCTTGGCCTTCTTTTTCTTGTCACACCCCTACTCGCTCAAACGCAGGCGACTTACTATGTCTCGCCGACCGGCAGCGATAGTAACGACGGTTTAAGTACCACTACGCCGTTCGCGACGTTGACGAAGGCAAGAGACGTCGTACGCGTCGTGAAAGGCACCATGAGCGGAAACATCATCGTGAACGTCATGGCGGGCGACTATATCGTTCCCAGCACGATCGCGTTCACCGACCTGGATTCCGGCAATGGCGGATTCAACGTCATCTATAAAAATTATAACGCGACCGGCAGTGCGCGCTTCCTCGGAGGCACGAAGGTCACCGGCTGGAGCCTTTACTCCGGGAAAATCTACCGCGCCAACATCGGGACAGGCCTTGGCATTTACACGCTCTACGAAAACGGCATTCGCGCGGATATGGCGCGCTACCCCAAGCACGCCACGGCTCGCGCAGTTGCTCGCGGCGGCTACATGACCTACACCGCGACTCCGTCAGGCACCCAATTTACAGTTCTCGACAACGCGAACTACAGTCCCAGCGGCGTGGCGTGGAATCCAAGCGGAAAGACTTTCACCAATGCCTGGGTTTACGGTTGGGTCGGACCGGACTTCCATCGCTGGACTTCGGGCACGACGAAAATGGTTTCCGCGAGCGGCAGTGACATCTTCACCACGTCGTCCGGCGGCTTGGGTTTTCCATGGGATCACCTGCTCGTCGAACACAGTCTCGAGCTCCTCGAATGGCCGGGTGAATACTATTACGACAACGTCACGGGCTACCTCTACTATTATTCGCGCGCGAACGGTCCGATCGCCAGTCAGGAAATCATCGCACCGAAAATCGTTCGGATTATCGGCGTTGTCGGCTCGTCCACGTCTGCACTGGCGCAGAACATCCAATTCGTCGGTCTCACCTTCATGGGCACGGATCGCGTCCCTCAGAGCCAGGCCAGCGATTGGGCGGAGACGTTGCCAGCCTCCTACGAGGCGGCGGTTTATATTGGCAACGCGCAAAATATCATGGTGCAGAATTGCCGCATCGCATCCACCGGCGTGAGCGCAATCACGCTGGCGGGGACGACGACCACCTGCACCGTCACCGGGTGTCTCATTGAGCACATCGGGTACAACGGCGTGCTCACGCTCACCCCTTCGACAGGCAGTTTGATCAGTAATTCAGTTATCCGCTACACCGGCGAAATGCGCGGACATGGGCGTGGCGTAAGCCTCGAAGGCGGTCCGACCGAAGGAGCCATCGCCTCCCACCTCGATATTTCCTACACCGCCCGCGCGGCGCTGGCCATCTCGTCCGGTGGCAACACGGTCGAATACGTCAAGGCGCATGACTGCGTGCAGGATAGCGGCGACCAAGGCGCGTTCTATGTGATCACCTCGCCAACGACGCCGACCAACATTCTCAATCAATGCATGGCGTCGCGTACCTATAGCGACTATGCAAACTGGGATCGCGGCCCGACCGGTTTCTACAATGACCGCGAAGCTGCCGGCACTTCCTATTCCAACTGCGATGCGGGCGATCGCGTCGCGACGGGCGCGGGCGATCACCAGTGGTGGTCTTTCCGGCACGATACTCAGGTAGATACAACCCCGATGCAGTTCACCAACTGCAGTTGGGCGATCACGTACGCGGCGGCGGCGCAATATTCGCGGACGCCGAATCCGAGCTTCAATCCTGCCGGGATGCTCACCTCGCAAATCGGCATCACGAGCACGTTTCCGGCGGAGTACAACGATCTCGCCGCCAAGCCGCCGACTCCGATCGGTCTGTGGATCAGCCAAGGCAACGCCGAGGCGATGCTGCGCTGGACACAGGCGGACCGCGCGACCAGCTACGCGATCAAGCGCGCCACGGTCAGCGGCGGTCCGTACACCACCGTCGGCTGGGTCGCGGTACCGCCGACCGGCTACGATCTCGGCACACAGTTTCTCAATGCCGGCCTCGCGAACGGAACCACGTATTACTATGTGATCACGGCTTCCAACTCCGCGGGTGAAAGCAGCCCATCGGTTGAACTGAGTGTCACGCCAGCAACGACCGGTTCCGGTGCGCTGCTGAGCGGAACCGTGATCGGCACCGTCGCATCACCGGCCAACGCCTTTGATGGCGACGTCAACACGACGACCGGCTCCAGCGGCTGGGTAGGCTTGGACCTCGGCTCGGCGAAAGTGATCACGAGTCTCGAATACACGCCGACCTCCATGGACGGCGGCTCACTCATGAATGGCGGCGTGTTCGAAGGAGCCAACGATGCGGCGTTCGCCAGTCCGGTCACACTCTTCTCCATCGTTGCCACCAAACTCGGGGCGCTTACTTCGATGCGGATTCCCCAGGCAGTTTATAATACGACGCCATTCCGCTATGTCCGCTTCTATAAAGCGAGTGGCGATTGCACGGTCGCCGACTTGAGATTTTTTGGCCAGGGCGGCGGCGGTTTGCCGAGCCCGTGGCTCACGCAGGACATCGGCGCTGTAGCCGCCACGGGCAGCGTGAGCTATTCCAGCAACCTGTTCGCCGTCGTCGGCTCCGGCGCGGACATCTGGGGAACAGCGGATGAATTCCGTTACGTGTATAAACAGGTCACCGGTGACTGCGACATCCGCGCGCGGGTCACGAGCCTGCAGAATGTACACACCAACGCGAAAGCCGGCGTGATGATTCGCGAATCACTCAACGCCAACTCCACGCACGCGCTCCTCAACGTCACTCCGGCCGCCGGTGCGGAGTTCATCCGTCGCTTCACTACCGGCGGCACCACCAGCGCGCAAGCAACGGCAGGTGTCACCGCACCGCGTTGGGTTCGAATGGTGCGCGTTGGCAATAACTTCACAGGCTACACATCCACCGACGGAGCAACGTGGACTCAAGTCGGCACGACTCAGACGATCACCATGGCCGCCAGCGTATATGTTGGCCTCGCGGTCAACAGCCACTTGGACGGCACACTCGCCACGGGAGCGTTCACCAACGTTGCGATCGCATCCAGCGGGCTGCTCGGCAACTGGCAATTCGACGCAACCAGCGGCACAACCGCGGCCGATTCCGCCGGCACGAATCCCGGCACGCTGTCCGCCACCGGCGCGACGTGGACCGCCGGACATCTCAACAATTGTGTATCCCTTGCGAGTGCATCGTCGGGGTACGTGGCGTTGCCGATCGGCAATGTGATCAGTACGCTCGGCGATTTCACGATCACCGCGTGGGTGAATCTGAGCACTGTGACGACCTGGAACCGAATCTTTGATTTCGGCTCGGGCACCGCGAACTACATGTTCCTGACACCGAAGGGGAGCACCAACGTTATCCGCTTTGCCATTACGAATTCTGGCGGCGCAAGTGAGCAACAAATCAACGGCACCGCGGCGCTTCCGACCGGCGGCTGGCATCGCGTGACGGTCACCCTGGCGGGTGCCGTGGGCACGCTCTACGTCGACGGCGTCGCGGTTGGCACCAACAGCAGCATGACCCTGCATCCTTCAAACCTCGGCACGCCGACGCAGAACTGGATCGGTCGCTCGCAATTTAGCGGCGATCCCTATCTGAACGGATCTGTCGATGAGTTCCGGATTTACGGCCGTGCACTGACCGTCGCCGAAATCGTGGCTCTGCCGTAAGTGGTAAGGAATCGCCGGGAGCGGGAATCGGTTCTGCTCCCGGCGAGATTTTTTTCCGGACTGCGCTGGGGCGATGAACAAGAGCGCCGAATCGGGCTTGTTGACCTCGCGGTTCAGCGGGTAACATCACCAGCATCGACGAGAGAGAACGGCCGCATTTCATATGCTGTCGCTTCGGCCCCGTCTCTCCTTTGGATTGTTCAACTTCCCAACTCGATGACTCAAATTCCTGAGGCGTCCGCCACTCCGACGCATCGCGCCATCGCGCTCGCTGCAGACGTCGCGGTGTCGACCGTCTCACTGGCACTGCGGAACGATCCCCGGGTCAAACCAGCCACCGCCGAAAAAATCCGTGCGGTCGCCCGGCAGTTGGGTTACCGGGCGAATCCCAGTGTTTCGATGTGGATGGCGCACGTGAGGGCAACCAGGCTGCCTTGCTTTCAGGAGGTCATCGCTTACGTCCGGACGATTCCGCGTGATCACACGTATCGAAAACATGTGCCGTTCGATCGGTATCGGAAAGGTGTTGTCGAACGCGCGAAACGGCTGGGCTATCAAGTGCGCGATTTCGAGTGGCACGAGCAGGGCATGACGAGCAAACGACTGCGGACGATATTGCGCGCACAAGGCATCCGAGGGCTGATTTTCGAATATTCCGATTTCGAAGAGCGCCACCAATACACCATCGACTTTGATTGGAAGGGGCTGACCGCCATCTCGCTCGTCGGCCGGCCCGCAGACAGCCCGATCCACAATGTCTCTTCCAACTATTTCGACGGAACGATGCTCGCGCATCAAAAACTGCTCGAACTCGGTTACTCCCGCATCGGGATGGCGCTGCATCTGTTCAGCGATCGCAGCATGGATTTCGAACTTTCCGGCGGTTTCCTGTGCGCCCAATCCTTGAATCCGGCGTTTGCGCGTATTCCCATTCATAATACGGATGTGGTTCAAGGCTGGGACCGGAAAGGATTTTGCGCGTGGTTAAAAAAATACCGGCCGGATGCGGTCGTCGCGGCCGACACCGAAATTTTTGACTTCATGAAGGGCATGGGCGTGCGGGTGCCGGAGGACGTCGGATTCGTCCATCTCATCAAGCCGGCGGATTCCGACTGCAGCGGGATCGAACATCATCCGGAGCAGATGGGCTCAGTCGCGGTGGATCTGCTTTCGAGCCTCCTGCACCTCAACGAAACCGGTGAGGTGCCATTCGTGCGGCGCGAACTGCTCGAGCCCACCTGGTTTGCGGGAACGACCGTCCGCGCCACCGGTAAACCGAAGGTCACCTCGTCCGCGAAAGAGCTTGTGCCGCTGCGGGTCTACTCCCGCCATCGCGACTGGCAAAAGCCGGGGCAGGATCACGACGCGATCTTCAAGGGCAAAGCCGGTCCGGCTAAGCGTCCTGAGTAGAAACGGCGGGAAGGTTGGGACGGATCGAACGTGCTCGATTTGCACGGCTTTCCGCGTCGGCGGAAATCCGCGTGAATCCTTTTCCGGCGCGCAATTCCCTGAATGGCGCATCGAAAGCCTCCGCACCCCGCGCCGAACCGTTCCCATGCCGGAACTAAAAAAAACTTCCCTCACTCCTTCGATCGCGTCGTTTTCGCCCAACGAAGTTGCCGCTGCTTCGGCGCCACCGCGACGGGCGCGACTGCCGTTTAAGGAGCTTGGCAGCTACTGTCTGGGCGCAGTCGGCTCCAATGTGATCTACGCGTTGGTCGCGACCTATCTCCTCGTATTCTACACGGAGAGCTTCGGGTTAAAAGCAGCCGCGGTC
Organism: uncultured bacterium; assembly: GCA_967755055.1. Classification (GTDB taxonomy): domain Bacteria; phylum Verrucomicrobiota; class Verrucomicrobiia; order Opitutales; family Opitutaceae; genus Opitutus. The sequence continues at coordinate 5,118 of CBRAFL010000102.1, read as the reverse complement.
GGAACGCTGCTCCTCGTCGTCCGTGTATGGGACGGCGTGATGGATGTTCTGATGGGCATCCTCGTCGACAACACGACCACGCGCTGGGGTAAATTCCGGCCGTATCTTTTGTTCGGCGGCGTGCTGGCGGGACTTTCCGCGGCGGCGTGCTTCATCAGCCCAAATTTCTCGGAGGCTGGCAAGTTGGTGTATGCCTACGTCACCTACATCATGTGGAGTATGTCGTACACGATCTGCGACATTCCCTTTTGGTCTCTGACGGCGTCGATGACCGAGGATCCGGACGAGCGGACGCGGGTGGTTGCGGTTTCACGCACCGGAGCGCAGTTCGGTTTCTGGATCGTTTTCGTGGGTGCGTTGCCAGCGGTCAAATTTTTTGGCGGAAGCTGGGCATTGGTGGGTGCGCTGGCCGGCGTCATCTGCGCGGGGTGCTTCCTCGTCGCGTTTTGGAACGTGCGCGAACACTGCGTCACTCCGCGACGCGAGCGGCAGACGCCGAAATCCGCGTTTCGCTTCTTCACGGAGAACCGGCCGCTCCGGTGGCTGATGCTGACGTGCCTGTTGCTCGAGGTCGTGTCGAACATCCGGGGCGCGTTCACGTTTTATTTTTTCAAGTACTATCTGGGTCGCGCGGACATGATCCCCTACGCGATGGCGGTCTATATCACACTGGTGATCGCCGGCTGTGTTTGTGCTCCCGCGGTCGCCCGTCGTTTCGGAAAAATAAAAACGGTAATGTATTCCTACTTTTTTGCCGGGTTCGCCACGATCCTCATGTACTTCGCGGGACTTCACGTCGTGGTGCTACTGGCGCTCAGCGGAGCGGCGGGGTTTCTCGATGGCGTGGGCAATATCGTGCGCAACTCCTGCCTCGCCGATTGCGTTGAATATGGGGAATGGAAGACGGGCAGTCGCTCCGAGGGACTGATCTTCTCCGCCAATATTTTTAAAACCAAAATCGCCTCCGGTCTGGCCGGAGCGATCCCCGGCTATCTCCTGGCGTGGATCGGCTATGTTCCGAACGCTCCGCAGTCGAGCGACACGCTGGAGTGGATTGCGCTCTTCTTCACTGTCATTCTCGGAGCGGCCTCGATCATGGCAATTCTTCCACTGCTCAAATATGAACTCAGTGAACGCCGCTACGCGGAAATTGTGGGTGAACTGGGTCGCAGAAAAACAGCCTGAGATTCTCCGGCCGTCTCGAACCAAAATTACATGGCTGTCTCTTTCTCGCCGTCACTCGGTCGCGAACGTTTGTCTCTCGACCGCGGGTGGCGGTTTCATTTGGGCGACATTCCCTTTCCAGTAATTCGCGGTCACTCCGATTCATATAGCAACGCCAAGGCCGGACGCGCATTCGGCGCGGCAGCTCCCGAGCATGACGATACCGGCTGGCGGGTTCTTGACCTTCCACACGATTGGGCGGTTGAAGGCCCGTTCGATCCCGAGGAGAATTTATCTCAAGGCTATCGTCCCCGCGGTGTCTCCTGGTACCGACGCCATTTCCCGCTGTCACCCGCTGATCGGGGCCGCCACTTGGAAATTCAATTCGATGGTGTGGCCACCCACTGCACTGTCTGGATCAACGGCACCATCGCCCACCGCAACTGGTGCGGTTACACGTCGTTCAACGTCGACATCACTCCGTTCGCGAAATTTGGCGAGGAGTTGAACAGCATCGCGGTGCGCGTGGACGCGAATGCGATGGAAGGCTGGTGGTACGAAGGAGCCGGCATCTATCGCCATACCTGGCTCGTGAAACGTGACCGCGTGCACGTGGCCACCGACGGTGTGTTTGTAAATCCGGTGCGAAGCGCCGACGGGAAGTGGACCGTGCCGGCGGAAGCGACCATTGAGAATTGTGGAAACGAAACGGCGAACGCCGTAATTGAATTCCGAATATCCGATCCCACTGGAAATCTGGTGGCACGCGGCTGCGCGAACGCGGTTGTGGTTCCTCTCGGAGAAACTGTCGCGAAGCGTGAATTGAGCGTGGCATATCCGCATCTGTGGTCGGTCGACGCCCCTGCTCTCTACACGGTGGAAACGCTGGTCGTCCTCAACGGCGTGCGAGTCGACGCTGTGACAACGACGTGCGGGTTCCGCACGTTTCGCTTCGATGCCAACGAGGGATTTTCCCTCAATGACCAACCCTTGAAACTAAAGGGAGTATGTTGTCATCAGGATCACGCAGGAATCGGTATCGCCCTTCCGGATGCGCTCTGGGAGTTTCGCGTGCGAAAACTGAAAGAGATGGGCGTGAATGCGTATCGCTGCGCCCACAACCCGCCGTCTTCTGAGTTACTGGATCTGTGTGACCGGGAGGGCATTCTCGTGATGGACGAGAACCGGCATTTCAATTCCACGCCTGAATACATGCGGCAACTGGCCTGGCTGGTCCGCCGCGATCGCAACCACCCGAGCGTGTTTCTTTGGTCGGTCTTCAACGAAGAGCCAATGCAGGGAACGTCCGTTGGTTTCGAAATGGTCCGCCGCATGACGGCCTTGGTAAAACAGCTCGACGCCACCCGGCCGGTCACCGCCGCGATGAATGGTGGACTGTTCGCCCCGATCAACGTCTCACAGGCAGTGGATGTCGTTGGACTCAATTACCAGAGCGAATTCTACGATCGCTTTCACCAGGCCAACCCGAATGTGCCGCTCACGAGTTCGGAAGACACCTCCTGCTTCATGACGCGGGGCGAATATGATACCGACAGGTCGCGCAACGTTATCTCCTCCTTCGATACGGAACGCGCCCCGTGGGGAGCGACCCATCGCGACGGATGGAAGCAAATTGCCAAACGGAAATATCTCGCCGGAGGGTTCGTCTGGACCGGGTTTGATTATCGCGGCGAACCAACTCCGCATCGCTGGCCTTCCGCCGGATCGTTTTTCGGCTGCATGGATCTGTGCGGTTTTCCGAAGACGGCATACTATATCCATCGAGCGCACTGGATCGAAAACCTGCCGGTTCTCCACCTCGTCCCGCACTGGACCTGGCCGAATCGCGAAGGTCAGATCATTCGCGTGATGGCGTGTAGCAACGCGGAGAGCGTCACGCTTTTCCTGAACGGAGCATCGCTCGGTGAGAAGTCCGTCGATCGGTATGACATGGTCTCGTGGGACGTTCCCTATTGCCCAGGTCGCCTCGAAGCAGTGGCGACGAACCAGGGCCGCAAGGTTGCGCGCGCCGTCGTTGAAACAACCGGCGTGCCTGTGGCGCTTCGACTCGTGCCCGACCGCCCAAGCCTCAGAGGTGACGGCACAGACGCTCAGCCATTGACGGTCGAAGTCGTGGACGCGCAGGGCCGCGCCGTGCCAACCGCAAATGTATCCGTGGAATTTCTACTCGAAGGTCCGGGGGTCATCCTGGGGCATGGCAATGGCGATCCCAACTCCCATGAACCAGAAAAGGGGCCTCGTCGCAGCCTGTTCAACGGCCTGGCGCAAGTCATCGTACAAACCACCGCCGGCGGCAGAGGTAAAATCGTGTTGCGCGCCACGGCGAAAGATTTGGAGCCGGCTAAAATCGAAATTGAAATCGAGGAGTCTCCGACGCGACCGCTTGTACCCAACGGCCAGCCGGTTCTATTTCTGGAGCAGTGGCGAATTTCACCCGACGCGACTCTTCCGCCTGATCCCAACGAGGAGGTCGCAGACCACGACATGAATACGTGGGCCGGAATACTGCCCGGAGACCTGCAGTCGTTCGCGAACCTGACCTACGCCGTCTATCGGGTGCAGTTTCAACCGTTCCTTTCCGTCCAACGCAACGGAGGTGCGATCATTTTCAAATCAATCACCGGAGCGGCGGAAATCTGGCTCGATAAAGACTGCGTCCGAAAAAAGGAGAGCCTCGCAAGCGCGTCCCTCATTGTCCGACTTCCGGCACGAATGGGAAACAGAACGCTCAGCGTATTAATCCAGTCGAATCCGGGCCGGCCCGCTGGTTTGAGTGGCCCGGTCATTGTCGTCGACGCGGATGCTGAAAAAGTGCGCGAACTGATTTTGGCGGATTACGGTCCAGCCACGTCGGACTCCGCTTCCCGCTCGGAGAAGGTGTGATGTCCTTCTCGATTTCCACCTGCTTGCCTGAGAACCCACCATGAAGACCTCCGCCTCTCCTCGCCGTTTGATCGCGACGATAACTGTATTGCTCAACCTGTTACTGACCGGCACCGCGGCGCGCGCCGACAATCCCATCATCACGGATGTGTTCACGGCCGACCCCGCAGCACTCGTGCACAACGGTACCGTCTATCTTTACGTCGGTCACGATGAGTCCCCGGAAAAGGATCCACATTATGAAATGCGGGAATGGCTCTGCTACTCCTCGACCGACATGGTCCACTGGACATCTCACGGGTCGCCACTGGCGGTGAAAGATTTCTCCTGGGCCAAGTCCGATGCCTGGGCCGGCCAGGTCATCGAGCGCAAGGGTAAGTTCTATTGGTATGTGCCGATGAGCCACGGCAGCGTTCCCGGCAAGTCGATCGGCGTCGCGGTCGCGGACTCGCCGACCGGTCCTTTCAAGGATGCCCGCGGCTCCGCCCTCGTGACGAACGACATGACCACGGCCGTCAGCATCACGTGGGACGACATCGATCCCACCGTGTTTATCGACGACGACGGCCAGGCGTGGCTTTTCTGGGGCAACCAGCGGTGTTACTACGCGAAACTGAAAGAGAACATGATCGAGTTCGACGGGCCCATCCAGATCGCAGAACTCAAGGACTTCACCGAGGCGCCGTGGCTGCATAAACGCAACGGACTCTACTACCTCTCCTACGCCACCGGCTTCCCCGAGAAAACCGCCTACGCCACCGCCACGAAAATCACCGGCCCGTGGACCTACCGCGGACTCCTCGCCGAAGTTGCGGGCAACAGTAACACGATCCATCAGGCGATCATCGAATTCCGCGGCCAGTGGTATTTCATTTATCACAACGGCGCCATGCAGGTCCCCAACGGTGGCGGCAGTTTTCGCCGGTCCGTGTGCATCGACTATCTCTACTACAATCCCGACGGTACCATGCGACGGGTCGTACAGACCACGGAAGGCGTCAGTCTTCCTCCTCTCCCGTGAGTTTCCACGGCACCGTGAACCATCGAATT
>CBRAFL010000101.1:0-15604 GCA_967755055.1 uncultured bacterium | reverse complement strand
CGTGATCAGCGGACTCCAATCACCTCAGAGCGCAGGCGATAAGTTGCAGCCACCGGATGAAGATTTCCCTCATTGGAAATAAGCGTTTTGTGGCTCGTAGGCACAGGCAATTTATCCGATGCAGCCGAATCCCAAAGCTCTTCCGCAATCTTAAGGCGGGCCCGTACGGGCAGCCGCTTTAATTCAGGGAAATCCGCGAGCGTCATACAGCGAAGTTGCGTTGCGTGAGAGCGAAGTCAACGGGACGCTGCGAGAATGGATGGGCTTTAACCGGACTCATGCAGTTGAGAGTCCTGAGCTGAGAGTTGAGAGACCGATCATCAGCCGGAATGATTCAGTCGAACTTGGCCACAGGATATCACAGATGGACACGGATCAATGCGTGGGACCGGGGGAAACCGCTCATGGGATCTGCCAATGGGCAGATCCTTATGCACCCCTCCGCCTGATCGGCTCCGGAATAAGTAATGGGGTCTGCTGATCGCAGACCGTGATTAGGCGGGCTCCAATCCGTGGCGCGGCGAGCGCGCAACCTACACGAACAAATGCGGCGTTGTTCGGTGACTCAGGTTTGGAAAAATGGAGGGACCGGCTCCGTCCGGTCCGTTTCCGTTTGTCAGGTGATTCCGCTTCGCGGATGCCGGACGACACACGGATGCGCCGGAGGCGCACAGGGGCTTGCTCGCTCTGGCGAGTGTCCCTCCGCCCGTAGGTTGTGCGCTGCGGCGGCGCAATTACGCGGCGTTCCGGTTTGCGCGGGCGTGGGGCAGCAGGATTTTTTGCAGCTCGGCGAGCTTCACTGGCTTTGCGAGAAAATCGGTCATGCCCACGGCGTGACAGCGTGCCCGCTCTTCGGGGTACGTCGCGGCGGTCAGAGCGACGATCGGGATTGCGGCTGCTCTTTGTTGGAGGGTGTGCGGCGACGTCGCGCCATCACGGATACGGCGGGTCGTTTCCCAGCCGTCCAGGTTCGGCATGTGGCAATCCATCAAAATGACGTCAGGTAGCGGGTCCTGTTGCAGCGCGGACAGGGCGGCGCCGCCATCAACCGCCATCGTAAACTGACAACCGAGCTGGGTGAGTTGCGAGGCGAGGATCTTGCGGTTGACGGCGTTGTCCTCGGCAACAAGGACGCGCAGGTCCAGACAGGTTTCCAATTTCGCCAGCGCGATCGGAGCGGCAGGCGCGACTTCGACGGGGCGCAGCGGAATCGTGAAATAAAACACGGAGCCTTTGCCAGGCTCGCTGGCGACCTCGAGACGTCCGCCCATCATTTCGACCAGGCGAAAGCTGATCGCGAGACCGAGGCCGGTGCCACCGTAACGGCGCGTCGTCGACGAGTCTGCTTGAGTGAATCGCTCGAAGATGCGCGCGGTTGCGACTTCATCCATGCCGATGCCCGTGTCGCGAACTTCAAAGCGAATCGGCGTGGGATTCGCACGCGAAGAGGGGGAGGTGACGGTGATTTCCACGCGACCATGGGCTGGCGTAAACTTGATCGCATTTGCGACGAGGTTGAGCAGGACCTGACGGAGCCGGTAGCTGTCGCCTTCGAGGTAGTGGGAGACTTCAGGTGCAACCGAGACGTCCACCTGTACGGAACCGGCAGCGGCGCGGCTCGCGATCAATGCAACGGTGCTTTCAACGGTGGCGCCGAGTTCGAAGGAATGTTTTTCGAGTGTGATCTGGCCGGCTTCGATTTTGGAAAAATCGAGGATGTCACCCAGAAGTTTGAGGAGCAGATCGCCGGATTCCGAGATGAGGCGGGCGTGTTCGCTCGTTTCGGGTGAGAGATCGGTGCGTCGCATCAGCAGATCGGAGGAGGCGATGATGCCGTTGAGCGGCGTGCGGATCTCGTGGCTCATGTTGGCGAGAAATTCGCTTTTCGCGCGCGAGGCGGCGGCGGCCTGGTGGCTCGCCTTTTCAAGATCGTGTGTGCGCTCGGAAACGAGTCGCTCGAGATTTTCATTCGCGGCGCGAGTCTGACGCAGGGCGTCTTCGCTGTTTCGCTGCGCGGTCTCGACCATGTGGATCAGTGCGACGCCGAGGCAAAACACCAGGCCCATGACAGCGAGGCCATCGCGCAGTAATGTATCGGCGGAGTATTGAGCGGAAGGAACGAGATTCGATTTTTGCAGAATGAGGAGATGAAAACTGACGTGGCCTGTTATCAGGATTGCGAATACAACCGCGGAGACCCGGCGCGAGGCGAAGACGATTGCGAAGAGCAGGAAGACGAGATCGAACGCGAAGATCTGGATGCCAACGCTGAGCGGTTGGAGGGGCTGGGTCGTGGCGCCGACGACGAGTACAGTCAGGTGCAGGGCGAGAACCATCGCCAGGGCGAGTCCGTTGGCGGCGCGGTCCAGATTTCCTTTGAGAACCGAGCGCAGGCAGAGCGTTGCGGCGAGGGCGACGACGATATTTACCGCGATTCGAGGGACTATGACGGGCGGCTGAAGCCAGAGATTCTTGGCGATATTGAACGGAATAAACGCCAGCAGGATTAGGGTGATGGCGACCAGCAGCCGGGCCTTGAGACCGGTGAAATACGATCGGTCCCGATAAACCGCGTCCAACCGAAGAAGTTGAAGGTCGAGAAATCGAGGCAGGCGAAAAGGACGCGTGAATTTGGGATCATTCATGCGATCTGGAATGGCAAAAGATGATGGAGATAAAATCGGTTCAATTTCAACCAGACTGAAGGACGTTTATCAGGTGGTGGCGAGAGAGCAGGAAGGAGCGGGGGGGTCCACTTTCAATCCACACACCCCGTCGCTTCGCGCCACCCCTCTCAAGAGGGGATTTTTCTGCGATACTTGCAGCCGAAGTCCCCTCTTGAGAGGGGTGCCCGAAGGGCGGGGTGTGTTGTTTGCGCGCTTACCGCGCATCAGGAGGGTTTTCACATCGTCTGGCACGCTCGTACCTACGATCCCGAACGAGCTGTATTGAATTCGCGATTACTTCGCGCGTTCCAAGTCTTGCTCGCGCGAGTGAAGAAGCAGGTAAGCCATGTACGCGACGACCAGCACGTTCGTTGTCAGCACCGCGGCTTTGAGCCACGTCATGCGGTGGATCAGCTCGTAAATCTCGACGGGCACGTAGAGCGCGCCGGCAACTAAAGCGAACCACTCGGCCCAGCGGCGCTCGTTCCACAGTCCGTAGGCCTCGACTCCGCGCACGACAGCGTAGAGTGCGGCGGCCGTAGCGAGCAGCCAGAGGTGCGTGTCCGTCACGCGGCTGGCCGCCTGCACAAAAATCTGCGGGTAGTGGCTGGCGGGATCCAGGTGGCTGTGACGCACCAGATGTTCGGCGAAGGCTTGGACATCGCGGTGAATCAGGGAGAGCAATCCCAGTCCGGCGAGGAGAACGAGGCCACCTTTGGCAGCTTCGAAAAGGGCGATGGCTCGGACGCCGGTGAGGAGTGGCTTTCGGACGATCACGTTTGCCCTTTAGTTTTCGCGCCGATGGATGAGTTGCAATCGAGCGTGATGTTTTGCGCGCGGGCTCAATCTGAGCTCTGAAAAGATTCTGGTGGCTGCGAGTGTGAGCGATCACCCGCTTGTGTGAAAACTTCCGATCACACACCCCGTCGCTGCGCGCCACCCCTCTCAAGAGGGGATTCCTGAAACCGTAGCAGCCGAAGTCCCCTCTTGAGAGGGTGCCCGGAGGGCGGGGTGTGTCGGCTTGTGTGATTGGCTCGCAGTTCGCGCCTGTCACCCGTGTTTCCACACAGTCTGTCACGCTCGCAGCTACGGAAAAACCGGAGGAACGCGTTGTGACGTTTTCGTGGCGCGACTTGCGGCTGATGCGTTTACGGGCGAATGATTTGGCCTATGAAAATCGGCGTCATCGGTTCGGGCGATGTGGCGAAGACACTTGGCAGCGGTTTCCTGAAGCACGGTCACGACGTGGTGATGGGCACCCGGGATCCGGTCAAACTGGCGGAATGGGCGGCGGAAAATCCGGCGGCGAAGATTGGCAGCTTTACGGACGCGGCGAAGTTTGCGGAGGTGGCGGTGCTCGCGGTGAAGGGCAACGTCGTCGCTGAAGCGGTTCGCGCGGCCGGTGCAGTGAATCTTTCCGGGAAACCGGTGATCGATGCAACGAACCCGATTGCTGACGCGCCGCCCGTGAATGGCGTGTTGCGATTCGCGACCAGTCTCGACGAGTCGATGATGGAGCAGCTGCAGGCTGAATTTCCGGCAGTGCATTTCGTGAAAGCGTTTAACTCAGTCGGCAGCTCGCAGATGGTGGATCCGAAATTTGCGGGCGGAAAGCCGACGATGTTTATCTGCGGCAACGATGACGGCGCGAAAAAAACCGTGACGACAATTCTGGATCAGTTCGGCTGGGAGACGGCCGACATGGGGAAAGTGGAGGCCGCGCGGGCGATTGAGCCGCTCGCCATTCTGTGGTGCATCCCGGGATTTTTGCGCGACGAGTGGACGCATGCGTTCAAGCTATTGAGGTAGCTATTGGAGTGGCGGTAAGTTTCGGGTGTTTTAGAAAATGATCGGAGTGGAGAAACCGCTAATGGACTCCGCCAATGGGCAGATTCTTATGTCACCCCTCCGCCTGATCGGCTCCAGAATAAGTAATGGGATCTGCTGATCGCAGACCGCGATCAGCGGACTTCAATCACCTCAAGGTGCAGGCGATGAGCCGTAGCCACTTCCTTAAGATTTCCCTCATTGGCGAAATCCAATTAGCGGTCTCCTTCTTGGCTTCGCGTGTCTCGAAACCTTCGCGAGAAATAATTTCCGGAGTTGGTCTCGCGAAGGCGGAGAGGAGGAAACACACTGTCAGCGGAATTATTCGGCGCGGTGTGGCGGTTCACCACTTGCGAACTCCGCAGGCGTGAAGATCGTGGCGGATTTTAACGATGAAGAGCACCGCGAAGAACCACGGCTGGCCGATGCACTACGCGTGGATTATCGCGGGCGTGACATTTCTCACGTTGCTCGCGGCCGCGGGCGGGCGGGCGGCGCCGGGCGTCATGCTGCTGCCGTTGGGTAATGAATTTCAGTGGAGCCGCGCGTCCGTTTCCCTCGTCGTTTCGATTAATATTTTCCTGTACGGCTTGGTCGGTCCGTTTGCGGCGGCACTTTATCAAAGCATCGGTCTGCGTCGCTCAATGCTTCTCGCGATGACAATGGTCGGCTCGGGTTATGGGTTGTCGACTCTCGCGACGCACTACTGGCAGTTTGTAATTTTGTGGGGCGTCGTCGTCGGACTCGGATCGGGTATGGCAGCGACGGTACTCGGCGCGGCGGTCGCGAATCGGTGGTTCACTGAACGTCGCGGGCTCGTCATGGGACTGCTCACGGCGAGCACGGCGACGGGGCAGTTGGTGTTTCTGCCATCGCTCGCGGCGATCGTGACGAAGCATGGCTGGCGCGGGGCGCCTTTGATGGTGGCGGCGGCATCGGCGACGGTGCTGCCGGTGATTTGGTTTTTGATGCGCGATCGGCCGGAGGATATCGGTGAACGGGCGCTGGGTGAGCGCGGTGGGAACACGCGTGGGAGCGCGGAGAGTGTTCGCGATAAACCTGAATTGTCCCGCCGCTCCCGCGGTGGGCTACAGGGGCCGGCCAAAAATCCGGCGAAGCTGGCGCTGATCGTATTGGGGGACGCGGTACGCGTGCGGGATTTCTGGCTGCTGGCGGGTTCGTTTTTCGTCTGCGGTGCGAGCACGAATGGTTTGATCGGAACACATCTCGTTTCGGCGGCGTTCGACTGCGGCATTCCGGAGGTAAAGTCAGCGACGTTGCTCGCGATGATGGGACTGTTTGATTTGGTGGGGACGACGGCGTCGGGCTGGTTATCGGACCGCTGGAACGGGCGATATTTACTTTTTGGATATTACGGACTGCGTGGCCTCTCGTTGTTGTTTCTGCCGACGGCGTTGATGGGACCTTCCAGTGGATTAATGATATTTGCGGTGTTCTACGGGCTGGACTGGATTGCGACCGTGCCGCCGACGGTGCGGTTGAGCGCTGAAGTATTCGGACGAGAGCGCGCCAGTATTGTCTTCGGTTGGGTGGTGGCGGCGCATCAAGTCGGCGCAGCGTTTGCGGCGTTCATGGCCGGGTGGCTGCGGACGACGACCGGCGCGTACACGCTGGCGTTCATGAGTGCGGGAGCGTTGTGCCTTGTCGCGGCGGTGGGCGTGTTGCCGATCGGGCGCGCACAAAAGCGGGTGCTGGCCGGAGCGGCGACTTGAGAAATTTTTCGAGGCGGGTCTGGGCGGTTCGGAGTCGTTCTCGTAATCGTAATCGTAATCTTTCTCGTTCTCGCGTTTCCCGGATCGGAGGAGAACGAGAAAGATAAAGAGAACGAGAACGACTCGGAGCGGAGCGACGGATCATCGGATTGGTTCTGCCAAACAGGGGCGATAACGCTATGACAGGAACGGGTTTGCCTGCTCCACACGTGAAGCTAAAAGCTGTTCATGCTCGATGATTCAGCCTCCACGTCAGGGTCGGGAGACACCTCATTCCCGGGGCGAAACCACGAGTCGCGGATGCTGGCGACGCTGTTGGGCAATCTTCCAGGCATGGTGTATCGGTGCCGCAATGACCGCGGGTGGACGATGGAATTTGTCAGCGAGGGCGCGCGGGAGTTGACGGGTTATCTCCCGGCTGAACTAGTGGGCTCGGCTCGTGCGAGCTATGGACAGCTGATCCATCGCGATGATCGTGACCGGGTGTGGTCAGAGGTGCAGGTGGCGCTGGTGGAGCGCCGCCCGTTTGAGTTTCGCTATCGCATTCTCGCGGCGGACGGGAGTGAGAAATGGGTGTGGGAACGCGGGCGCGGGGTTTTTGCCGCGGATGGCCAGTTGGAGGCGCTCGAGGGCTTCATCACGGACATTACGGAACTCAAGCGAGCGGAACTGGGCTCCGGCGAATCCGGCCGACTCCTGTCACTAGCGTTCAACTGCGCGCGTGACATGATGCTGCTAGCGAGCGTTGAACCTGGCCCGGATTTTCGAGTGCAGTTGGTGAACGATGAGTATATCCGGATTGTGCGCACGGCGGGTTACGATGTCCGTCACGCTGATTTCATCGGACGCAGCTTCGAGCACGTGAGGGGAATATTTAACTACAGCGAGAAGGAGTGGAAGATGATCCTCTCGCGGTTCCGTCAGGTAGTGGAATCGCGTCAAGCAATCCGATTCGAACAGACGACGGAAACTCCCAGGGGAATTTTTTACGGAGATACGATGATCACGCCCGTGTGCGACGCGGCAGGCGTGTGCACGATGGTGCTGTACTCGTCGAGCGATACGACCGCCCAAGTGCGGACACGGCAGGCATTCCGCGAGTCGGAGGAGAAATTCGCTGCCGCGTTTCGGGCGAGCCCGGAGGCGATGGCGATTTCCGAATTGGAGAGCGGTCTATTCATCGACGTGAATGACAGCTTCGAACGCATCATCGGTTTTTCCCGGGATGAAGTGGTGGGGCGAACGTCGTACGAAATTGGGATGTGGCAGCGACCGGACGACAGAATGAAATTGCTCAAAGGACTGGAGAAGGACGGCAGTGTGCAACGACAGGAAATCGGTTATTTCGCGCGGGGCCAGCGAGCGTTCACGGGACTTTGCAGCTGTAATATTATCGAGGTGGGCGGCGTACGTTGCATCCTGAGTTCGATTGAGGATATTACGAGTCGGATTGAAGCGGAACGGGCGCTGCGCGAATCAGAAAAGAAATTTGCGACAGCATTTCGCTCGAGCCCTTACGCGCTTTCGATTTCTGAACTGGCCACCGGCCGCTACGTTGATGTCAACGTCAGCTATGAACGCCTCTCGGGTTATCGGCGCGATGAAGTCATTGGACGCACTTCGTTTGAACTGAACATTTGGTGTGATTCCAACGATCGAGACGAGTTGGTGCGCCGAATAAAAAAAGACGGCGTGGTGCGGCAAATGGAAATCAAGTTTTTCGATCGCAACCGCAAGGTGCTGGTCACGCGCTGCAGTTGCGAGCTGGTTGATGTGGCGGGAAAATCCTGCTTGCTGAATGCGATCGAGGACATCACGGAGCAGCGTCGGAACGAGGAGGCACATGCGGCGCTCGAGCAGCAATTGCGGCAGACGCAGAAACTCGAGGCGCTCGGGCAGCTCGCCGGCGGAATCGCGCATGATTTCAATAACATCCTCACTGGCGTGATTGCTTATGCGGAGCTCGCGAAAATGGACGCGGATGATCCGGTGGCGACGCGGTCTCACCTGGTTCAGGTCAGCAAGGCAGGTGAACGGGCGAAGGAATTGGTACGCCAGATTCTGACCTTCAGCCGGCAGCAAAAACAGGAACGAAAAGCAACGCGGCTCGATCATGCGGTCAATGAGGCAGTGAGCCTGATTCGGTCGACGCTGCCGGCCACGATCGCGATCGATACGCAGATCAGTCCTGCCGCACCGGTCGTACTGGCTGATCCGACTCAAATTCATCAGGTGATGATGAACCTCTGTACGAACGCGGGTCATGCGATGGGGCGGAGGACCGGGCGGCTCACCATCAAGCTGGAGAGCGTGGAGCTGGACCAGGAATCCGCGCAGGCCGCACCGGGATTGCGACCGGGACTTTTTGCGCGACTCACGGTGGCGGATACGGGGCAGGGGATGGACCAGGAGACGCTAAAGAGAATTTTCGAGCCTTTCTTCACCACGCGCCGACCGGGTGAGGGTACAGGTCTCGGCCTCTCTGTGGTGCACGGGATTGTCGAAGAACATGACGGAGTGATCACCGTGCAGAGCCGTCCGCACGCAGGGACCGTTTTCCAGATTTTCTTTCCGGCGCATGTCGTGGCATTGACCGACGAGGCGATTACAGGCGTCGGATTGCCACGGGGGACGGGGCAGCAAATTCTTTTCATCGACGATGAACAGATGATTTGTGACAGCAGCAAGGTGCTGCTCGATCGTATCGGATATTCCACCACGGCGCACGTGGATGCACGCGGAGCGCTTGCGGAGTTCTCAACTCAGCCGGCGGCGTTTGATCTGGTGATCACGGATTTGACGATGCCGCATTTGACCGGGCTGGACGTGGCGCGGCGCATTCTTGCGATCAGGCCCGAGCTGCCGATTTTGCTCACGAGTGGTTTCACCGGAGGATGGACGCAGGAAGGGGTTCGCGCGATCGGGTTGAGCGGACTCATCAACAAACCGTTTACGCCGTCGCGACTGGCGACGATGGTGGCGCAGGCGTTGGCGCAGGCAACGAAGGCGAGTTAGTGGACGGGCTGGTAGGCAGTAGCGGCGGGCCTCCGTGCCGGCCTGGTTTGGTCGGAGATCGGAACAGCAGGCACGGAGGCCTGCCGCTACAATCGGAAATGAACCCGGACGACACGGCGGTCGTCCCTCCGCCGCTGATCCGTGAGGACGCGTCGGGTTGTGGGCTTATGCAAAACGCGGGGAATGGCTGTATGGCGCAATAGGACGATGGAGACTACGTTTCGGGATGAAGACCCCAAATTTTCCCCGATCGTTCATGCAGGTTTTGGTTGCGGGAGCCACATTGCTGGCGCTGGCAAGTTGCACGTCGTCAACCACGACGGAGGGCGGGGCGTTCGCGGTAAAGGCGCGATCGCCGCTCGGTATTGTTGCGGAGTTTCCGAATCAGCAGGTCACGGGTATCGCGATTTCCAAGACGGGGCGCATGTTCGCGAACTTTCCATACTGGTCGGACGGCCACGTCGTTTCGGTGGTGGAACTCGGGCCCAACGGCGAGCAGCGACCTTATCCGGATGGTGACTGGAATCGCAAGACGGCCGCTCCGTCGGATCGCTTTGTTTGTGTGCAAAGCGTCTATATCGATGACACGGATAATCTGTGGATCGTGGACACAGGTTCGCCGAAGCAAACCGGAGTCGTCGAAGGCGGGGCAAAATTAATCAAGGTGGACCTTGCCACCAACCGGATCACGCAGGTGATTCCGTTTGGCCGGAAGGTTGCGCCTGACAAAAGCTATTTGAACGATGTTCGAGTCGATACGCGGAACAACTTTGCGTTTATCACCGATTCAAGCCTCGGCGCCATTCTGGTGGTGGATCTGCGTACGGGTGAAGCGCGACGGGTGTTGGAGGATGATCCGTCCGTGAAGCCCGAGCCGAATATCACGCTGCGGGTGGCGAACAAGCCATTGATCGATCAGGAAAAGGATCGGCCGCTGGCGATCGCGTCCAATGGCATGGCATTGGATCGAGAGGGCGGCTGGCTTTATTACAAGGCGCTGACGGGGCACACGCTCTATCGAGTGAAGTTGGAAGATCTGGAGGCCGCCACGCGCGGAGCAAATGTGAATCTGGCGAACCGAGTCGAGCGAGTGGGGCAAGTCCCAGCGTCCGACGGCCTCGCGTTCCATGATGGCAAAATTTACATCACGGCCATCGAACAGGATGCGGTCGTACGGTACGATCCCGTCCAGAAAACGACTGAACTGGTGGCGAAAGACAAACGTCTCAAATGGCCGGATAGTTTTGCGTTTGGCCCTGATGGAACGATGTACGTCACGACTTCCCAGATACACCTGACGCCACGCTCTAATAGCGGTGCGACAAAAGTGAAGGAACCGTTCCGGGTCTTCAAGATGTCGGCGGAGGATTTATCCGCGGCGCGATCAGTGGCCGAATGAAAGGCGAATTTGGTAGGTGGCGCGCTCGCCGCGCAACGTATTCGCCCGGCTGTCGCAGACGTTGCACGGCGGGCGCGGCACCTGCTCAGCGTACAATCATCAGTCCGAAGCGGAGCTGGTCTTTACGGCGAACGTCGTAGTCGAGGAGACTTTCGCCGTAGCCATTGAAGTACTGTATCTGCGCGTAACCGCCAAGGGTGCGCGGCAAGATCAATTTCAGGAACGGCGTTTCGATGGCGGGCCAGGTGGCATTGAACTCGGCGCTACCGTAGCCGCGGGGATTGCCGCGTACGTCGGCGGAAAGTTGAAAGCCGCGATCGTAGCCGCCGCGTAATGTCAGCTCGACGTAGCCGCGGTAACGGGCGATGTCGGGGTTTTCGTCGATTTGAAAATAAGCGCTCGTGCGTGCGCCCACCTCAAAGAAAAGGCCGCTGTCGCCGGACCAGCGCGTTTTCGCGGCGAAATAGAGGGTGTTGAAGCTGCGTGAGTCTGAGGGGTGTTTCAATGCGGTCGCGGGTGTGCTTAGTCCGGTGCCAGGTGACGTGGGCGCAGCGCCGCCGCCTTTGCCGTTGGACTCGTGTTGCGCGCCCGCCTGGAGGCGCAACAGCCAGTTGCTGGCCGTGTCGTCGCGAAACTCGTGGAGGAGAAAAACCGTGGGCTTGTAGCTCGAATCGTAGAACGGTTTCGAAAACGTCTCGAGATCCCAGATCGAGGTTTGCGTGTAAGCGACGTAGAGATCGCGAGCGAGTTGTTCGAGGCAAGGCTCGCCGGGAGCGCCGGGTTCGAACACGCGATATTTGAAGCTGAATTGGAAATGGGCGTTGAGGCGTTCGCGCGAACCGACGGCGAAGTAAATCGGATCGTAGGAGGAGATGTGGCGGCGGGTGGCTTCGAGATCGCTGGTGAGATCGAGGTGGCGGCCCGGTACGACGGGTGAGTGGCGAGGGGGCGGTGTGGGAGGCAGGGGAGAATCGATCGGAGGTGGTGCCGGTGCGGGTGCGGCCGGATCGAGTTCGAACATGATCGCGTTCGTGGCGGGATTCGTGAGCCGCAATGAGGCGAAGCCCGCGGCGCCTTTTAACGGCTCGGCGAGTCGGAGTTCGATCGTGACGCGTGTCATGGCAAAAACGATACGGCGGGCGTCGTTCGGATTGGCGAGAACGAGCGCGACTTTGGAGTGGCCTGCGGAGCTGGCGTAATCGGCCTCGAGCCGTAGCGGGAGGACGACGGTTTCGTCGAATTCGGTGGGATTATTGAGGTGGAGCGTGAAGGCCACGCCGCGAACACCGGGAACGGGATCGCGCGGTGGAACGAGCAGCAGGTCGATGCGGGCCTGGAGCGAAGCGGCGGAGGCGCCCACGAGGAAGAGCAGTGTGATCGCGGAGAGAATCTTGTTCATGGCTGAGCCTTGGTGAGCGGGCGCGAGTTGAAATGCGGGCAATCAGGGGTGCGAGACTCCAATTACGGCATTGCGCGGTAGGGGATTCCCGGAGCGAGCGGTGCTTGAGGTAGCGGCAGGCCTCCGTGCCTGCTGGGATCGGAGTTCGGGGTTCGGAGTTCGAAGATCCGAAATCGGAGGGAAACGGACGAACCGGCGGTCGTCCCTCCATCTCAGGTGCATGCGATCCCGATCACGGACAGGCACGGAGGCCTGCCGCTACGTGAGCGGCTCTACTGAAGCGAGAGGCGATTGAGCTCGGCGGCGATGAATGGCTCGGCGCCCAAGGTGCCGACGAGGCCGTTGACGTATCCGGGATCTCGAGTCGCGCGTGCGTGAGCGGACACGCGTTCGAGCCGGCCGCGAATGTCGAGCTGGGCGGCAACGTCGGCGTAATTGAGGCGCTGGAGGAATTTTTCCAGATAACGGGCATGGCGTTCCCAGAGATGCGCGTCGACCTGTCGTTGCGCTTCCAATCGCGCGCGGTACCAGTCGCTCGCGAGCAACGATTCGCGGGTGAAGAGGGCTCGCAACGCGGGATCATCGGCGGTGCGACCTTCCCACGTTCCGTCGCGCATGATGTGGAGCAACGCGCGCAGAGGCGGACACGCCTGCTCGATCGAGCCATCGCGGAAGTAGCGCTCGGCGGCGCTGCGCATGGCTTCGACAATGTTGGCCATACCGATCGCAAAGACCGAAGAGTCCTGTTGCTCGGGGCGGAGAAACTCCTCCGCGAACAAGCTGCTTGGGTTGCCAAAGACGCGGCCGCAGAATGCCTGAACGAACCGCGCGGTGATGCGCCAGCCGAGCCGACTTGCGAGAACGCGCTGGCCCTCGTGATCGAAATCGACGCAACGCTCGAGATAGCCGTTCGCGATGAGAAATTTGGGATCCTGCTCCTGTGGCGTCATGCGTGCCCAGATTTCGGGTACGAGCAGGCTGATGTCGTGATCGACGCGCAGTTTCGGACCCACCCAGCCGGCGGCGGAGCAGAAGACGGGCAGGCCGGTGAGCACGAATGAAACGAGCGCGGCGTTGAGATCGTAGATCGGCGGGAGGGCGTTGAACGGTCCCTTCGTGAGTGCACCTTCGGAGCCGGCGCCGGTCGTTGATGGCGATTTGCCAGTGAGGCTCGCGATCAAATCCATGAACGCTTCGGGCAATTCTTGATAATGAACCGGACCGTAAACGCAGAGCGGCTGGACGCCCGGCTCAGGCGGATTCAGGCGGCGGCCCATCAACACGGCCCCCACAGGAAAAACGGCAGCGGCGGTGGCGGGAAGTCGGCGGTAGAGGCGGACGCCGGTTTGAGCAAGATAGGTCGCGCGCGGGTCTTCGAGATCGGGACGGTATTGCAGGTATCGCGGATTCTTGGACGGCTTGCCATCGACGATGCGTGGATGGGCGGGAGAGACGAGATAGGCGGGGCCGGGCTCGCTCAGGAAATCGTGGAAGATTTGGCGGACCGGCGCGGTGAAGGCTTCGAACGCGAGCGTGTCTTCGACGATGGCCGCGGCGGCGGCACGATCGAGCGACTCGTAATTTGAAAAGAAATTTCCTGAACAGCTGAAGTCGCGCTCGGTGCGTTTGTCGTAACCGCGAATGATCGCATCATCCGGCCGCTGGAAGAGTCGCGTTTCACAATTGTGAACGAACTTGAGCGACGGCTCGTTGGGAGTTGCGGGAACGCCCTGGACGAGCGCGCGAGGTGCGACGGTGGAGGCGGTGATATCGTCTTCGACCTGGATTTTTTCGGCGGGGAAAAAATCTTTGCGCAGAGTGAACGTGCGCCATCCGCCCTCACGGGTGTAGCCGACCCGGAGGTAATGCGTGAGCAGGCGCTCTTGATTATATTTCAGCTCGTTGCCGGGGCGGGCATTGATGGTGTCGACGCTGTAGTGCGAGCGCCAGTCCTCGCCCCATTCGGGCTTGTAGGCACGTTTCACAATCAGCACGAGATCGAGGACGTAGCGCGGGATGGACGACAGCCACTTGTTGTACTCCTCCGTATAATCGGGACTGCGGCTGAGAAGTTTTACGACAGAGCCGAGTGAACGACGACGATCGAGAATGGGCCGGCCCTGGATGACGTTGCGCGCGGGATCGCAGAATCGTTTGGAGTAATCGTGGCGAAGGATGCCATCGACGATATCGAGATCCTTCGTGAGATCGCTGACGAAAACCGGACCGGTGAAGGTCGCGTCCGCAATGGATTTTGAAATCTCGGATTTTCCGCCGCCGGAAACGGTGCAGGGCTTGTGGCAAAGGATGCCTTCAGCGGTGGTTCCGCGCAGACGCCAGCGCCGACCCTCGTCGGGTTTCGCCATGTCGACTTTGTAGCCGGACGGAAGAATGTAGGTCTGCCGCGGGAGAAGTTTGATGCCTTGCTCAACGCCGTTGCTGTCGGGCCACGTGATCCGTTGCGTGCGCAGATCGAATCGTGCGTCCTGGGGAACGTAGAAAATATCCGGATGAAGACGATCGCGGGCCCAGCCGCCGGGCTGGAGTTCCGCGGTGTCGCCGAGGAGCGAGATGGCTTCGGCAAACCCGTGATCGACGACGGGCACGTAGGTGCTCAGTTGAAAATCTTCGCCGAGATCATAGCTGGGAAAAACGATCGCGCCGCCGGCGTGTTCTTCCTCGGCGGGACCGAGAAGGTTGGCGGCGAAACTGATCTGGGTCTTCACCTCTTTTTTGCAGTAGCCGAAATAATTGTCGGAAAGAAGCGTGACGATGACGCCCGAGGCGTTGCGCGCGGTGATCTTGAAAGCACCGCCGTCGTTGTAGAGTTCATCGGGTTTCTTCCAGCACATGCCGTCGCGCTGTTGGCGAGGAGTGGCGTGGTCCCACGCGGGCAAACCGAGCTCGGATTTGCGGAGGCCGTTGAGTTGGGGAGCGAGGATGATGCAGCCGGTGTGGCCGGTCCAATGTTCGGGATCGAGGGCGGCGTCGTTGTCGGGAAGATGTGGATCGCCGGCGTTGCCGAAGATACTTTCAACGAAATCGAGATTCGCGACGAGGCTGCCGGGCGCGAACAAGCGGGTTTCCATCGCGCGCTCGGGCGTAAATCCTGGAACGGCGGGCACAACAACGGGGCGCAGGTAGAGTGAAACAAAGCACGCGGCTTGCGCAGATTCGGCGGCGGTGAACGGGAGTTGCAGGAGTTCCTTGGGCGGCTGGAGCGCGATGCGGAGCAGTCGGCCAAAGACGGCGGCGGGCACAGCTTTCTTGTCGTCCGGAATGGGGAGGCCGCCCTCGGCGACGTGAAAAATTCCCTGCGTGGTGCGGCGATCGCTGCGCGGATTGTGGAGAACGCCTTGGTGAACGCGGCGCGAGGTTAGGATGGGGCTGACGTATTCGTCGCGGGAAGGGGGCAGGGAAACGGCGCGGGCGAGACCGGCGCGATCGAGCACGAGCGTCGCGGCGGGAAGTCGGGGAGCGTCGATGACGTTTTCGAGGTAATCGAAAAGGAAATTTTGAATTCGCTGATCGACGGGGCAGAGATGCCGGGCGAGCGCGCGATCTT
>CBRAFL010000100.1:0-15629 GCA_967755055.1 uncultured bacterium | reverse complement strand
AGGAGCGAAGCGACGTGGTGATCCATCTAGAGTTCTCCGTGGATTGCCGCGGTCGGCCGAGCCTCTCTCGCAATGACAAACAGTAAGAATATCGGTGAGTAGGGCGAGGTCTCCGACCCGCTCTTCTGGAAACGGGCGGGTCGGAGACCCTGCCCTACTTAAACTTCAAACAGCGGAATGCAAAAGCGTAACCCCAGCACAACTGCGAGGGAGCATCCTCGTATCTCCCGGAGCGAGCCGTCGGGAAATCCCTGAGCGTCGTGTTTTCCCCGATCCCCTGTTGGGGGACGGGATTGTGACCGCTTTGTAACACAATCTGCGCTCAAAGGTGTCGGTTCCCCATCCGGCGTACACTGCATATGAGGGTTGGCATCTATTATCGTCATAGTTTTCACCAAGCGATCTTCCAATCGACGATCTCGGCGTTGAGCCGTGAGCACCAATGTCTCGCGACTTCCGATACAGGAGAGCTCACCCGCTTCCTGCCTCATGTGATCGTAGCCGCGGAAGACCTGACCTACCTTCACCTGCGCGCGCACCTCCCCTTTTCCCGTTTCGTTCACACACGTCACGGGCTCGCGAACAAAGGTATTCCGTCACGCTCGTTTCGTGCCGCCGATTATGTGTGCGTCACCAGCGAGTTCGTGCGCGACGAATTCATCGCCCAAGGCATTCATCCGCGTCGCGAGTATTGGATTACAGGTTACATCCAAATGGATAACCTGTTCTCGGCTCCGCGCCCGCCGCAGATTCCGCCGAAACAAAAAGTCGTCCTCTACGCGCCCACGTGGCATTTCGGCCTGTCCTCGCTGCCGATGCTGAACTCGCGCGCGGTTGAATTGCTCCACGGCGGACGCACCGACACCTTTGTTGTAATCAAACCGCATCCGCTCGTACAGGAAGGCCAGGACCCTGTACTGGCTCCTTGGATGCAGACGTTGCGAGACATCTGCCGCGATCGGCCCAACACCCTGCTCATCGAAAATCGCGGAGAGGACGTCATGCCTTGGTTAAAAGCCGCCGACGTGCTCGTGACCGATGCATCGAGCGTGCAACTCGAGTTTCTCGCTCTCGATCGGCCAATCGTGCTCATCGATAATCCCGAACGAGTCAGCTCGCTCCATTTCGATCCCAAGGGATTGGAATGGGCGTGGCGGGACATGGGCGAAAATATCAGCGACGTGGCCGCCCTGCCTCGCGCCATCTCCACCGCGCTCGACCGACCACAAGAGCGCGCTGCGCAACGAGCCGTGTATCGCGAGCGCCTTTTCGGAAACCTCGTCGACGGTCGCAGCGGCTCACGGCTCGCCGAACACATCGATCGACTCGCCCCGCAAGTGGCTTCGGAAGCCCAACTCCTCGCAGCAAGTCCCGTCGGACGTG
Source organism: uncultured bacterium (assembly GCA_967755055.1). GTDB lineage: Bacteria > Verrucomicrobiota > Verrucomicrobiia > Opitutales > Opitutaceae > Opitutus. The sequence continues at coordinate 14,246 of CBRAFL010000100.1, read as the reverse complement.
CTGTTCACACCGTTCTCCCTCATCTTCGCAATGTCTCACGCGCATTCAAACGACTCCTCGGTTCGGCCTGAGGTCACCGCCCTTATTTTGGCGGCAGGCAGCGGAACGCGGCTCGGCGGAATTGCCAAGGCCACGCTCGAATACAAAGGCGGCTCTCTGCTGCAACACGCGATCACGCTCATCGCGCCGTTTGCGGGTCACATTGTAGTCGGCGTTCGCCCGGAAGATTTAACGTGGGGCATTGAGCAATGCAAAGAGGCCGCCGGTGATTGCGTCATCACCTGCGTCGCAGGTGGTGCATCGCGGCAGGAATCATTGCTGCGTTTGCTCGAAGCGGCGCAGACCAAATACGTCCTCGTGCACGAGGTCGCGCGTCCGTGGGTCGAACCGGAAACGTTTCGCCGGTTGCTCACCGCGGTGCGCCGCTACAGTGCCGTTGCACTCTACACGCCTCTTCCCGTTCGCGACAGTCTCGTCCTCGTGAAGGACGGCGTGTTGCGTCAAAGTTTACCCCGGTCGGATGTCGTCTCCGTTCAAACCCCCCACGCCTATCGGCGTAGTGCGCTGCAGCGAGCCTACACACTCGCGGCGCAGCACGGCTGGAACGAAGAGAGCACAATCGCCTTGATGGCCCGCGCGCGGCATCGGGTGCGATTGCTCGAAGGATCATCGCAAAACGTGAAGGTCACGTATCCGGAAGATCTCGCGCCATTGCGAATGATGAATCCCGTCACCACCTCGGCCCAAAATCACGCGAGCGGATAGCGAGTTGCAATTATTCTCTCCGCGATAGTTTGGCGTGTCTGGTCGGAAATCCCCCGAGCCTTTGCTGGGGGCATATTTCGAAGTAACGGCCTGCGGCTCGCGCGATAGTGGCTACTTGATTTTCTCATGGACTCAGCCGCGTCAGTTCTGGATTTACCGCTCATCGAAATCGCTTTCGGGTGCGACGGAGGTTATCTGCAACCGCTGACGGTCGCAATTTTTTCGGTGCTGAGTGCATCCCGGAATTCCGCGCGGCTTCGTTTCTGGCTGATCACAAAAACGCTCGATGCCAACTCGCTCGCTTCGTTGCGCGCCATGATTGAAAACGCCGGCGCTCAACTTGAAACGCGCACCCCTGTATCCGACGCCACGATCGAGCGCATGCCACTCGGAGAACATTTCACCGAGGCGACCTACTATCGACTTCTCCTTCCCGACCTTCTGCCGTCGAGTGTTTCCAGACTGATCTACCTCGATAGCGACGTGATCGTCCGCCAGTCCATCGCAGAGCTGTGGTCCATCGATCTAGGTGAACACTCCACCGGTGCGGTCTTTAATCCGCGCGCGTCAAACTACGAAGAGATGGGACTGCGCACGGAAAAAGATTATTTCAATGCGGGTGTGCTGCTCATGGACCTCAATCGCTGGCGAACTCAGCGCGTTCATCAACGTGCGTTGCAATTCGCCGAAAAATTTCACGGGAAGTTGCCGTGCGCCGATCAGGATGCGCTGAACCATGTTCTGGCCGGTGCGTGGAAGCGTTTGGATCTTCGGTGGAACCAGCAGTACAAATTCTTTCATCACTCCGCCGCGTATTTGCGTGTTTCCTGGCTCGCGTTGCGGCGCGCCCGATCCGCGCCTTACATCGTTCACTACTCGACGAACACCAAGCCGTGGCATAGCGCGAATCGTCACCCGTGGCGCGCACTCTATTTCGAGCGGCTCGATCACACTCACTATCGCGGGTGGCGACCAAGCGGACCATTCGCACCCCCGGCTCAAGGCGAACCGCGCCTCGAACAACTTCGCCGTCACTGTCGCCAGAGAGCGAGCGCGTTTAAGTCGTCGCTCACGCGCCGACTCCGTTCGGGCCGTTGATCAGCCCGACCTGAAGCAGTGCGTCGCGACGCAGGCCCACAAAAAAACTGCCGGGCAAGATCACCCGGCAGTCGTTCCGTTGCTGTTCAGTTTCCACTATTCGTGGAAAGCAAGCCGCTCGATTTACCACGGTCATTCGTTTCAAGGCACCTCATAAACTTCGACAAGGCCAATGCCCGTCATCGTCGCATTCGCACCGGCGACGATCACAGAGTAGGCGCCCGGGTTCAGAGTCACGAGTAACGCCGCGTCGGCCGTGCCGCCCGCCAGGGCAAACGCTCCGACCTTGGCAGCCGCCGCCTGAATCGCCGCAGCGTCGGCGCCCGCGCTCCAGTTGTCGTTTTCGACAATTTTAACCTGGCTCGAGTTGAACACGCTAATCCGGGGATCAGCAATCGCCCCCGAGACGCCAAGCGTGGCCAGCGTCGGCCCGATGCCACGGATCAGCAGTTTGCGTGGCGCCGAACCGGAGATGACAAATCCGGCAATCACGACTTTGTCGCCCGTATCCACGAATGCGCGACTGGCGATGTTGATCAACTTGCACGCGCTGGGGCTGTCGACATCGTAAACCTCGACGAGCGCTACGCCCGTACCGCTGTTCGCACCGGAGATGACAACGGAGTAAGCTCCAGGCTGCAACGTGACGAGAACCGCAGCATCTTTGCTACCCGCGGGCAGCGCGAACGCTCCGACCGCATTGGCGGCCGAGCTGATGGCCGCTGAATCTGGATTCGCGCCCCAGTCGTTATTCGAGGTCACGTCGACACCATTGCTCTTGACGAGACGGAACTGGGGGTCGGCCAACACACCCGAAACACCCAAACCCCCGAGAGTCGGGCCGACAGCACGCACGAGAACTTTTTTCGGAGTCGAGCCGGTGATGACGAAGCCTGCGATAAATTGCGCGTCGCCCGTGCCGACCCAGGCGCGCGACGAAAGGTTCACAATCCGCGCGGCCAACGGATCGCTGGTGTCGCCAGGGACCGGCGTAGGAGTTGGCGTCGGAGTCGGAGTTGGTGTTGGTGTTGGACTGCCAGCAGGTGCCCACGCATCAGATACAAGTGCGCCGACGCCATTCGGGTTGTCAGAACGGCGCGTCATGTAGAGCGCAGAGCCGTTGTACTCGAGATTGCTGATGATGTCGGTCGTACCGCTCGTATGCGTGACCCAGTTGAGGCCGTTCGCACTGGACATCAGCACGCCATGATCGCCGAAGGCGAAGACGCGGTCGTTGAGCACCTTGATGCCCCACAGTTCGGTGTCAGCAGTCGGGAAAGTGATGTTGGGGACTTTGGTCCACGTGATGCCGTCAGGTGAGGTGGCGAGCACCGGGCTCGTCGCGGTGCCGCCGGCGACGAAGAGATTCTTGAACCACGTGACTGTTTCGAGCCGTGTCGTAAACGGGGTGCTGCGGCGCGTCCAGGTCAGGCCGTCAGTCGACGTCTCCACGGTATAGGTGCCATCGATCGCGCCGACCGCAACATAGAGCCCGTTGCCCCAGGTGACGGCGTGCGGGTAAAATCTCGCGTTATTCATGAAGCCGGGCGTCCAGTTGATGCCGTTGTCCGAGATGCGAACCACGGCGGTGCCGGGCTGCGCACTGATGGCGAGAAATTTGTTGTTGGCGAAGATCACCTGGTCAAACGACTCGCCGGGCTTGGCTGCGTTCTCCTCGCGGATGGTCCAATCCGTGCCGTTGCTCGACGAGAGGATCGTCATCCCATAGCCAACCGCCACAAACAGACCTTTGCCGTAGGTGATTGATACGAGCGATTGGGTCGTCGGAGTTTGCACGACGGTCCAGTGGATGCCGTCGGTGGAGTGTTCCATCTTTCCGTCGAATCCGACGGCCCAGTACTGGCCGTTGACGAAGATCAGATCATTGGTGTTTTGCATGGCGCCGGCGGAAAGGGAAACCGGCGTCCAGTGATCCATCGGTTCCGCAGCGGAAGCACGAGCGCCGGAGAACAGCGCCAGCGTCATTACAGCGGCGGCAGCGAGACTCTTGAGCCCTGCGCTGGACGCGGTGGAGATCCACGTCGGCGGGCGGGAAGGAAACATCCGTCGCATGAACCGGCCGCGTGGTGCGGCGACGGAAGGGAGCGTCACACGGAGAGTGCTTCGCTGATTGAGGGGACGGTCGAGGACCGGGGAGGAGGGTGTGTACGTTTTCATTTTAATCGGAGGGATTGCCGGGCGTGGTTCACCGCGAAAGTGCGGCGTTGGCTCCCGAGGCCCGGTGCTTTGGAGCGCCCTCATCCTAGCGATCCGTAGAGAAACCCACCATTCCACCAGCGCATAACACTGGCGTATTAATATTAAAAATACGTTCCACTCCGGTGTAACTTTCCTCAGTTTTTTCTTACCTCACGAAAGGACGAAAACGAAAAACCCTCCGACCTGCCGCGTGCGCAGCAAATCGGAGGGTCTGAGTCGGCGCGGAACGTTATTTTTTCGCGGCCGTCGACGAGGTTTTCTCTTCAAAAAGCGAAGTTCGCCCAAGGGTTGGTACTAACGAAACCCGCACCCGGGTTGGTGATGATGGCTGCGTATTCCGCTCCAGCGGCAAACAAATAGTTGCCGCCCGTGTTTCCCCGCGCGCAATTGCGAACGAAGATGACGTCTCCAGCACCGGCCAGAAAACCAATTTTGTTCAGGGTGCAGGTATTGCCGTCCACCCGACAGCCGCTGCCGAGAACCTGGATGCCACCTGAGAAACTGTTGGCGGGGGCCTGAAGCCCATTGTTCACGGCAAGATTGGATTCGATGTGGCAATTCGATTCAGCGTTGATCCCAATCACGGCGTTCTGCCGGGCCACGCATCCGCGAATTTGTGAACCCAGTCCGAGCAGGAAACCGAATCTCCCATTGCTCGTTGCGGTGCAGTTTTCCACCCGGGCATGCGAGCTGGTTTCGACACCGTCCTGCGTATTCGAATTCGCAGTACTCTCGGTGAGCACGGTCCCCGGGGACAGTTTGAAACCGCTGAGATTATTGAAGAACGCCGTGCAGTGACCAAGCGTGCCGCCTGACGCCACGACGAATCCGTTAGCGACGTTGTTCTTGGCCGTGCAACGTTCGAAGCTCGTATAACCACCCGCCTGAAAGCCGTCGATGCCGTTGTCCGTCGCCGAGCAACCAACAATGGTGTTCGAGTCGCCGGCGAGCACGATCCCGTAAGCGATGTTTTCCCTCGCTGTACAATCCACCAATCGCAGCCCGTCACCCACAGTCCAGATGCCATCGTGATTTGACCTGGCGACGACGCGGGTGAGCACGGAGCCGGTCAACGCGCGAACGCCGAACATACCGTTCCCACTGGCGATGCAATCGGTGATGATGCCGGTCCCTGCCCAAAGACCGGCCGCAGCATTATTGGAGAAGGTCAGGTCGACAAAATGGCCGTCTTCATAGGCTGCATACACACCATTGCTCCAGCCCGAGATGGCGCCGTTGCGAACGGTGAGTTGCTGGAACAAGTCCGACACATGAATGCCGTCCAGACTGCCTGCCACGCCTTGCATCGTAAAACCGTTCAGGTCGATCGTCACGCGACTGGCGGCGATCTCGATGCCGCATTTTCCTGAAACGCCGGTGAGATTACCCGTGAGGAAATAGGAACCTGGTTGCGTGATCCGATACAGGCTGTCGGTGTCACCCGGCGTGGTATCGAGCCCGATCGGCGTGCGAGCTTCAGCGGGAGCCGAAGTGTCCGGCGCTTTAACCGGACCTGCGGCGAATGAAGGTGGTGTGAGTACAACAGGAAAAAGCGCGGCAAGGCCGAGGGCACAGGCGGCGCGGAGGGAGGAGACGCTGAGGGACAATGAGTTTGTTTTCATAACGGTGACGATACTATCGCATTTCCCCTGTGTCCGAAATTCCACTACAGGGGAGCCGTCGCATCCCGGTCTTCCACTTTGGTGGAAGATCCACGCCGCCACCTGACTCCCCTCCCCACGTCATCGCCGCGAAGGTGTTTCGCTGTAATTGGCTTTCTCTAAACAACACCCACGGCGCTCCCGCCAGGGCGCCTTCTTCCACTTTGGTGGAAGTCACGCATTTCGCGGTTTCGCTCGAACCGCAAATCTGACTATATACCGGCATGGTGCTTCGCCCGGCCAGGTCGCTCACACGCCGCACACTCCTGTTGATCGCAGGTGCCGTCAGCGTGCTCATCGCGGTGACCACCTATGTTACTTATCGATTGATCTTCGACGCGGTGGAGGAACGCGGCCGGATTGACCTCGACCAATATGTGACTGAACGCGTCAAGCGCGAGGAAGCGCGATTTCTGCAGGTGCGGGAGAACCTGCAGCTCGTCGCGCGTACGTTTCTCGAGCGATATCGACAGGCGCCGGTCGCCAACTACCGCGCCCGTTGGGAATCCATCGCGGTTCATGATCCCGACGGAGCGTGGCGCAGTCCGCGCGGTCGCGTGGACGGCACCAAGGACTGCACCTTGTGGGCGCACCGCGACGTGGATCTGACTCCGGAACTCCTGCGCCGCACGATCGTGCTTTACGATGTGCTCGAGTCGTTTCGGCCGGTGTGGATCGGATCGTTTCGGAGCCTCTGGTTCGCGACGCCAGAGATGACCAACATCGGCTTCGATCCGCTCATCCCGAATTGGGTTTACAACACGCCCGCCGACTGGGCGCAGAACGACGTCGAATACCTCGCCAATTCGGGACCGGCACGAAATGCCGAACGGAAACTAACCTGGACCTTTCAGACCCAGGACGTTCCGGGCGGCTACTTTTATACGGTGTGCATGCCCATCTACGATCGCGACCGACTGCTCGTCACCTTCGGACACGATCTGCACATCCCGCAGCTGTTCGAAGAGAGCTTAAGGACTGAAATCGCCGGCACGACGCACATGATTTTCAAGGCTGACGGCCGCATGGTCGCTCACCCGGCGAAACAGAAGGATATCCTCGGCTCGTTGGGAAAATACTCCATGATGGACGATCCGGCGCTTCGCTCACTCTATCACGCCGCGACCGCACACTCAGGTGTCGCAAGTTCGGGCTACGATTCTGCAACCGGTCAATACTACGCAGCACGGCGGCTCACCGAGCCCGACTGGTTTTTCATGACCACCCTGCCGCGCGCGCTGTTCGAGCAACAGGCTTTCGAATATGCGCAGTGGGTCCTGTGGATCGGCCTCGGCTCACTCGCGCTGTTGCTGGCGTGCCTCGCATTCATCCTGCGTCGCACGATCACGCTCCCGCTGCGACGGCTGATTGTCGCGACGGAACATCTCGGCGCTGGCGAACCGAATTACCGGCTTCCCATCGAAAGCGAAGACGAAATCGGACTGCTCTCCAGCTCGTTCAATCGGATGGCGAGCAATGTCGCCGATCGCGACCTGCAGCTTCGTCAACTCAATCAGGATCTCGAGACTCGCATCTCTGAGCGAACCGCCGAGTTGACCGCCAGCGAATCGCGCGTCCGCACCATCCTCGAAAACGCCCCTGAAGCCATCGTCGTCATCGACGCCGACACCGGGAAATATATCGATGGCAACGAAAACGCACTCCGCTTTCTCGGCTTCGATCGCGCGACACTCCTGCAACGCTCACCAGCGGATGCGCGCGCGCCTTATCAGCAGGATGGCCAGACGAGCGCCAGTGTCGCCCGTGCTCGGATGAATGCCGCCCTCGAAGGGGAGACCCAGGTTTTCGAGTGGCTCTTCCGTCCAGAATCCGGCCCGGACGTGCAATGCGAAGTCCGCCTCAGCCGGCTGCCCTCTAGCACGGGTCGTCTCGTCATCGGCACCATCACTGACATCTCCGAGCACAAGAAAGCCGAGCAAAGTCTCCTGCAATCTCTCGCTCACGAGCGTGAACTGGGCGAAATGAAATCCGGTTTTGTTTCCATGGTGTCGCACGAATTTCGCACGCCGCTCGGAGTCATTTTGTCATCGACCGAAATTCTTCTCAATTATTTCGATCGCCTGACCGCCGAGAAACGCAACGAGCACCTGCGAACCATCGTTCGCGCGGTGCGATCGCTGTCTCGCCTCGTCGAGGAAGTTCTCCTGCTGGGCAAGGTCGAAGCGGGCCGGTTGAAGTTTCTACCGGCGTCGCTCGATCTCGTTGCGCTCTGCGATCAGCTCGTCGATGAGGCCCGCTCCGCCGCTGAACTTCCGCATACGATCGCGCTCGAACTCGGCCCTGATCTCGTTGACGCCGTGGGCGACGAAGACCTGCTCCGCCATATCGTCGCCAACCTTCTTTCCAACGCGGTCAAATACTCACCCGCTGGTTCGCCGGTCACGTTGACGGTTCACGGCGCGGGCGAATACGCGGTGTTCAAGATCACCGATCGCGGCATCGGCATTCCGCCCGAGGATCTGAAAAATCTCTTCCAGGCATTTCACCGCGGCCGAAATGTCGGCCAGCGCCCTGGCACCGGCCTTGGACTGGTGATCGTGCGCAGCTTCGTGCAACTCCACGGAGGTGAGATCGACATCGCGAGCGAGGTGGGTGTCGGTACCACCGTCACTGTGCGCCTGCCGTTGTTCGGCCGTTTCACCGCCATCGTCCGCAACCGCGTCCTTACACTCGATGCTCAACCCCCGACTGCTGCTGACTCCCCCGTATGAAAACCGTCCTCGTTATCGAAGATCACGGCGAGATGCGCCGGAATATCGTCACCATTCTGGAAATGGAGAACTTCATCGTGGTATCCGCAGCGGATGGACGGGAAGGTCTCGAGCAAGCGCGCCTTCGCCGGCCGGATCTCATCGTCTGCGACGTGATGATGCCTGAACTCGATGGCTACGGCGTGCTCGCAGAGCTGCGGAAAGAACCGGGCTCGGCCGCGACTCCCTTCATCTTTCTCACCGCCAAGGGGGAACGGCGTGACATACGCGGAGGCATGAACCTTGGCGCCGATGATTATCTTACGAAGCCAGTGACAGCGAGCGACCTGCTCAGTGCGATCGATGCCCGGCTGGCTCGAGCGCAAACCCGCGCGATCGGGGACTTTCGTCCTGACTTCAGCTCGTCCACACCACTTGAAACGTCATTGGGCCTCACGCCCCGCGAGGCCGAAGTGTTGCTGTGGGTTGCACAAGGAAAGTCCAACGCTGATATCGCGACAATTCTCTCGATGACGGTCCACACGGTGAAGAAGCACCTCCAAAACACGTTCGAAAAGCTCGGCGTTGAAACCCGCAACGGAGCTACGATTCGCGCACTCGAGGTATTAGGCGGTTCTTCCAGCAACGCAGGCCGCTAGTCTTAATCGCGTCCAAGACTCGCATCGGCTGGCAATTTTAGTCACGCCGCGGATTTTCCTTTGCGCCGCCCGCCACTTTTTGCGGCCATCAGGACCGTTCATGGACCTTTCTCTCGAACAACGCCCGTCTTCCGAGATACCGCCGATTGATTTTCGCGCGCAACTCAATGACGAACAATTTGCCGCCGTCACTGCCGAACCCGGCCCCATCCTCGTGCTCGCCGGCGCCGGCTCTGGCAAAACGCGCACGCTCACGTATCGCGTGGCATATCTCTTGTCGCAGGGCGTCAAACCCGGCGAAATCCTTCTGCTCACGTTCACCAACAAAGCGGCGAAGGAAATGCTTCATCGCGTTCAAGACCTCACCGGCGTTGAGCCGCAACGTTTTTGGGGCGGTACGTTTCACTCACTCGGTCATCGCGCGCTTCGCATTTACGGCGAAGAGATCGGTTTGCCCCGCAACTTCACGATTCTCGACGCCGACGAATCAGAATCGCTCCTGAAGCAATCCGTGGAAGCGTCGGACAAGGTTTTCTTCAAAGACAAAACCAACCCGCGTCCGGGCCCGCTCTTCAACGTCTTTTCCCTCGCGCGCAACACGCAGCTTTCGATCGCGGAAACCGTCAAAAAGAATTTCCCTCAGTACGACGAGATCGTTCACTTGCTGCCGCCATTCGCCGACGCCTACGCAAAAAAGAAGCGTGAGCAAAACGTGGTCGATTACGATGACTTGCTCGAGCTCTGGCTGCGTCTTCTCAGCGACGCGCCGAAAGTCGCGGAATATTTTGCCCATCGTTTCCGCCACGTGCTTGTGGACGAATATCAGGACACCAACACGATTCAGTCACAGATCGTCGACAAGCTCGCCGCGCATCATCGCGTGATGGCCGTCGGCGATGACGCGCAATGCATCTACTCCTGGCGCGGCGCGAATTTCGACAACATCATGACGTATCCGGATCGTCACCCCGGCACCGTCATTCACCGGATCGAAACCAACTACCGCTCCACGCCGGAAATTCTCAATCTCGCCAACGGCGTGCTCCTCGCGCAACCGAAGGGCCGTCATTTCGACAAAGAGCTGCGCGCCGCGCGTGGTCATGGACAAAAACCGTACGTCGTTCAAACGATGGACGACCGCGAGCAGGCGGAGTTTATTCTCAAACGCATCCGTTCCCTTGTGGACGACGACGGTGTTTCGCTCAACGAAATCGCGATTCTCTATCGCTCGCATTTCCTCGCGCTCGAAGTTCAACTCGCGCTTTCGCGCGCTGGCCTGCCCTATCACATCACCAGTGGCGTGAAGTTTTTTGAGCGCCAGCACATCCGCGATCTCGTGGCGTTGTTGCGCTTTGTTTATAATCCGTCTGACGCGCAAGCGTGGCAACGCATTGCCATCCTGCTTCCGAAGGTCGGCGAAAAAGGCGCCCAGAAAATCTATTCCGCCGCCCTCGATCACGCGCGGTTGATGCAGAAGAATTTCATCGACGTGCTACCGTCAGACGACGTGAAGAGCAAAGTCGCCAAGGACGCGCGGGATGATTGGGAAAACTTCTGCGCCTCGCTCGCCCAAGTCGCCGAGACGATGCAATCCGGAAAGCCCTCCGATGTGGTCGCAACCGCGATCGACGGCTGGTACGGTGATTATCTCAAAGGTGCGTTCGCTGATTACCTCGATCGACTGGACGAACTCAAAGCTATGATTGGTTTCGCGCAGCGCTTCGACGAGATGCAGGACATGCTGGCGCAAATCGTCTTGCTGAACGGAGAGACGAGCGACCGTCATGTCGATCCTGACGCCGATGCGATCAAGCTCACGACGGTGCACCAGTCGAAGGGCCTCGAGTACGACATCGTCTTCGTGATCGGCCTGGCCGACGGTCAATTCCCTGGCCGTCGTTCGATCGAAGCAGGAGATGTCGAAGAAGAGCGGCGACTTTTTTACGTCGCGGTGACCCGCGCTAAAAATGAACTCTACCTGACGTATCCAAAAGTTGCGACGCGCGCCGGCCCGGGTGGAATGATGCTCACGCCGAGCCGCTTCATCGTGGAGCTCCCGACCGAACTTTACGAGCCGCTGAGAATCAAACGCAGCTACGGTTGGTAGGTGGCGCGCTCGCCGCGCAACGTTTGGGGTCAACGGGCGTGTTGCGCGGCAAGCGCGCCACCTACACTCGGTCAGTCTCAGTAGTGGAACCGCAACCGCACGATCCAGAGTTGATCGCCAACAACTTTGTAGACGATCCGGTGCTCGCTATCGATACATCGGGACCAGTAGCCGGAATCAGATTGGTCCACGCAGCGGAGGATGAGGTGGCACAGACCATAACCTGATACCCACCCCGACAGCAGCGGTACATTCTCACTCGGTTCAACTGAATCAGCCTCCCCGCCAATCCGTTACTACTTTCCCCTTCCCAACTGTGCTATGTTCCGACTGAACTAAGCGGTGTTTTCAAATCAGCAATCCAGCCGGATGATCCCTGCCCTGCGTGCATCCCTCCGCCGCGGGCAAGCCTCCAGAAGAACCGCGATTTAGATCACACGAACTCATAACTCATGTCTCATCCTGTCGAAAATGTCGTTATCGTTGGCACCGGTTGCGCCGGCCTGACTGCCGCAATCTACACTGCTCGCGCCAACCTAAATCCGCTCGTGCTCGAGGGCTCGCTGCCAGGCGGACAACTCACCACGACGAGTGAGGTCGAAAATTTTCCGGGATTCCCGCACGGAGTGGACGGCTTTCAGTTGATGCAAAACCTGCGGGAACAGGCGACGAAGTTCGGCACGCGCTTCGAGCAGGCGCTCGTCACGTCGGTCGATTTTTCCGTGATGCCACGGAAGCTGATTTGCGGTGATCAAACGATTCTCGCGAAAACCGTGATCATCGCCACGGGCGCTTCTCCGCGCATGACGGGAATCCCTGGCGAGAAAGAACTTTACGGCGGCAAGGGCGTGACCACCTGCGCGACGTGCGATGGCGCATTCTATCGGAAAATGGACGTCGCCGTGATCGGCGGCGGTGATAGCGCGGCGGAGGAGGCACTTTTTCTCACGCGGTTTGCGAGCAAAGTTTATCTCGTGCACCGGCGCGACTCGTTGCGCGCATCGAAAATCATGGCCGATCGCGCGACGTCTCACGAAAAAATTCAACCGGTGTGGAACAGCATTCCTCTCGCCGTCGAAGGCATCGAGCAATCCGCAGTTACCGGATTGCGGATCGCCGACGTCAAAACCGGCGCGGAATCCGTGCTGCCCGTGAAAGGCATCTTCATCGCAATCGGTCACGTGCCCAACACGGGACCGTTTGCGGAAGTGCTCGACATCGACGAGGGCGGTTACTTCAAGCCCATCGCTGGCTCGCAGGTAAAATCAAAAGTGCCCGGCGTTTATGTAGCGGGCGATTGCGCGGATCACGTTTACCGCCAGGCGATCACCGCCGCGGGCATGGGATGCCAGGCTGCAATCGAAGCCGAACGCTGGCTCGCCGAACACGGCGGGTAAGCGGCTCGAAACTGCGGGATCGAAAACGGTGGGAGGGCGTTACGCCCCGACAAAATGTCTGGCGACTTCCTTCCACAGCTTCAGACATCCGACCTCGTTGCTCTCCACCGAGAACTCGGGATTCCCGCGGATTACGCGGCGTCACGCAGGCTGATGTTTCACTCGGAAGTCGAAGTCGCTCAACTCGTGGCAATCTCCGCCCACGAGGTGAGCGCGATCCATCTTATTGGTCTGGCTGCGACTGCATGGCTATTGATGCGTGCCGCCGCGCACTCCGATGGGATCACGCTCCTCCCGCTTTCCGGATTCCGCAGTATCGCGCGGCAAGCTGAGATCATTCGCGCAAAGCTCGTCGCCGGCCGCTCGATCGAAAGCATTCTCGGTGTCGTTGCCGCACCGGGCTACAGCGAACACCATACCGGCCGCGCTCTGGATATCGGAACACCGGACAGCAAACCGTTGGAGGAATGCTTCGCTGATACTGCGGCCTTTAAGTGGCTTGCGGCCCATGCCGCCGCATTCCAGTTCACGCTCTCCTACCCTCGTAACAACCAGCATGGCATCGCCTACGAACCGTGGCATTGGTGCTGGCAGGATCGATGAAACAAAAACGGGCCGACGGCCCGCTCCTTGTCGCGTTTTTCCCGCCGTTAATGCCAATCGCGGCTGTTATTAGAATAGTTCTAATTCTCAGTTGAAACTTAGAACCATTCCAGTTTGTTGTCCCCTTCACCATGGTTTCTCCCGACACAACGACGACACCCGACGTGCTCGCGCGAAAGCTCGCCGACAGCGGACTGCGCTCCACCCCACAGCGCGAGGTCGTCTTCAACGTTCTCCTGAAAAAGCGCGACCACCCCACGGCTGATGAGGTTTACGCCCGTGTTCGCCACGAGATGCCCACTATCTCTCTCGCCACCGTCTATAACTGTCTCGAAACACTCGTGCAGTGTAACCTCGTTCGCGCCGTAAATTTCGAGCGAGGCCCAACGCGGTACTGCCCAAATCTTCGTCCTCACGCGCATTTTCACGACGAGCAAACGGGGGCGACCTACGACATCGATCTCCCGCCCACTCTGATCGAGAAAGTTCATGCGGTGCTCCCAAGCGGTTACGACGCGTCCTCCGTCGAAATTATTTTCCGGGGCAAAGCCGATAAATCCGCGATCTGACCTGAGACTGAATCCACACCTTCAACTTTTCCCCTTCAACTTTCACTTTTAAGTCATGAGCCAACTCGAAATCAAAGACCTGCACGTTTCCATCGGCGACAAGCCCATCGTCAACGGACTGACCCTTACCGTCCGCCAAGGCGAAGTTCACGCCATCATGGGACCGAACGGGACCGGCAAATCCACCCTCGCCAAAGCGATCGCGGGCCATCCCGATTACAAGATCACTTCCGGTGAAGTGCTGCTCGACGGAAAGTCGCTGCTCGAGTTGGAGCCTGACGAACGCGCACGCGCCGGCATCTTTCTCGCGTTTCAATACCCGAGCGAAATCCCCGGCGTCACGATCGCCAATTTCCTCCGCGCCTCGCTCCAGGCTCGTCTCGCCGAAGGCGAAGATCTCGATGCAACGGCGTACTACAAACGCCTCTATTCGAAAATGGATTTACTGAAGATCGA
>CBRAFL010000099.1:0-15813 GCA_967755055.1 uncultured bacterium | reverse complement strand
GGGCGAGATTTTGCAGCTGAAGGAAACGATCAACACGATGGTGGATCGATTGAATGCGTTCGCGTCGGAAGTGAGTCGTGTGGCGCGCGAAGTCGGTACCGAAGGGAAACTCGGCGGCCAGGCGCAGGTGCAAGGCGTCGCGGGAACGTGGAAGGACTTGACCGACAACGTGAATTTGATGGCGGCGAATCTAACGGGTCAGGTACGCAACATCGCCGAGGTGGCCACGGCGGTGGCGAGAGGCGATTTGTCGCGCAAGATCACGGTCGATGTGAAGGGCGAAATTCTCGAGCTGAAGAACACCATGAACACGATGGTGGAACAGCTGAACGGATTCGCGGCGGAAGTGACGCGCGTGGCGCGCGAAGTCGGTACCGAAGGCGAACTCGGCGGTCAGGCGCTCGTGCCGGGCGTCGGTGGTACGTGGAAGGATTTGACGGACTCGGTGAACGCGATGGCAACAAATCTGACGGGACAAGTGCGTAACATTGCGGAGGTGACGACGGCGGTGGCGCGAGGTGACTTGTCGCGTAAGATCACGGTGGACGTGAAGGGCGAAATTCTCGCGTTGAAGAACACGATCAACACGATGGTGGACCAGCTCAACGCGTTCGCATCGGAAGTCAGTCGTGTGGCGCGCGAAGTCGGTACCGAAGGAAAACTCGGCGGTCAGGCGCAGGTGCAAGGCGTGGCCGGCACGTGGAAGGATCTCACGGATAATGTGAATTCGATGGCGGCGAATCTTACCGGACAGGTGCGTAACATCGCGGAGGTGACGACGGCGGTGGCGAAGGGAGATTTGTCGCGCAAGATCACGGTGGACGTGCGCGGAGAAATTCTGGAGCTGAAGAACACGATCAACGTGATGGTGGATCAGCTGAACGGTTTTGCGTCGGAAGTGACACGCGTGGCGCGTGAAGTCGGTACCGAAGGAAAACTCGGCGGTCAGGCGGAAGTGCCAGGCGTGGCGGGCACGTGGAAGGATTTGACGGACAACGTGAATTCGATGGCGAATAATCTCACGACGCAGGTGCGTAACATCGCGGAGGTGACGATCGCGGTCGCGAATGGCGACTTGTCACGCAAGATCACGGTGGACGTGCGCGGCGAGATTCTGCAGCTGAAGGAAACCATCAACACGATGGTCGAGCAGCTGAGGTCGTTCGCGTCGGAAGTAACGCGCGTGGCGCGTGAAGTCGGCACCGAAGGCCGGCTCGGCGTGCAGGCGGTCGTGCCGGGTGTGGCGGGAACGTGGAAGGATTTGACGGACTCGGTCAATGCGATGGGCACCAATCTCACGGCGCAGGTGCGTAACATCGCGGAGGTAACGACGGCGGTGGCGCGCGGCGATTTGTCGCGCAAGATCACGGTCGACGTGAAGGGCGAGATCCTGGAGCTGAAGAACACGATCAACACGATGGTGGATCAGTTGAACGCATTCGCGGCAGAGGTGACGCGCGTGGCGCGCGAAGTCGGTACGGAAGGAAAACTTGGCGGTCAGGCGCAGGTGCAAGGCGTCGCCGGCACGTGGAAGGATTTGACGGACTCGGTGAACGTCATGGCGGCGAATTTGACCGACCAGGTGTCGGGTATTGTGAAAGTGGTGACGGCGGTCGCGAATGGAAATTTGCGCCAGAAGCTGACCGTGGAAGCGAAGGGCGAAGTTGCGGCGCTGGCGGAGACGATCAATAACATGACGGACACGCTCGCGACATTTGCCGAGCAGGTGACGAATGTGGCGCGTGAAGTCGGTGTGGAAGGTCGACTCGGCGGACAGGCGCACGTGCCCGGCGCGTCCGGTACGTGGAAGGATCTTACGGGTAACGTTAATCTGCTCGCGGCGAACTTGACGACGCAGGTGCGCGCGATCGCGGAAGTGGCGACGGCGGTGACGAAGGGCGACTTGACGCGTTCGATTCAAGTCGATGCGCGTGGCGAAGTGGCGGAGTTGAAGGACAACATCAACACGATGATCTACAATCTCCGTAACACGACGGAGACGAATCAGGAGCAGGATTGGCTGAAGACGAATCTGGCGAAATTCACGAGCATGCTGCAGGGCCAGCGCGATTTGTTTACCGTCGGAAAAACGCTGCTCTCAGAGCTGGCGCCGCTGGTGGACGCGCAGCAAGGCACGATCTATCAGATGGTCGTCGATAAGCACGAGCGCCTCGTGTTGCGCTTGTTGACCGGCTACGCACAACGACCGGGACAGCCGGAGCATATCATGCTCGGTGAAGGATTGGTCGGACAATGCGCGGTCGAAAAAGAACGCATTCTTCTCAACGACGTGCCGTCGGGTTATACCCGCGTTCACTCGAGTCTCGGTGAAGCGATTCCGGCGAGCATCGTAGTACTCCCGGTGTTGTTCGAAGGACAGACGAAGGCGGTCATCGAACTCGCTTCGCTGCATCCGTTCAGCGTTACCCACATCACGTTCCTCGAGCAGTTGACGCAGTCGATCGGCGTCGTGTTGAACACGATCGAAGCGACAATGCGCACGGAAGGTTTGTTGCAGCAGTCGCAGCAATTGACGGTTGAGTTGCAGTCGCAGCAGAAGGAGCTCACGCAGACGAACGAAGAGCTGGCGCAAAAGGCGCGGCAGCTCGCGGAGCAAAACGTCGAGGTGGAACGGAAAAACAGCGAAGTCGAGCAGGCGCGTCGCGCGCTGGAGGAAAAGGCGGCGGAGCTTGCGCTCACTTCGAAGTACAAGTCGGAATTCCTCGCGAACATGTCGCACGAACTGCGTACGCCGCTAAATTCGATTCTGATTCTCGGCCAGCAACTCGCGGAAAATGGCGGTGGAAATCTATCGCAGAAACAAATCGAGTTTGCGCGCAACATCCATTCCTCGGGTTCGGACTTGCTCAACCTGATCACCGACATTCTCGACTTGTCGAAAATCGAATCGGGCACGGTTACGGTTGAGGCGGAGGAGATCAGCTTCCATTCGTTGCGCGATGCGACGGAGAGAAACTTCCAGCATATCGCGGATTCCAAAAACCTGCCGTTCCACGTCGAGTTTGCCCAAAATCTCCCGCGGGCGATTACGACCGATCCGAAACGGTTGCAGCAGATTTTGAAAAATCTTCTGTCGAACGCATTCAAGTTTACAGGTCAGGGACAGGTCTCGATCAAGGTTCAACCCGCGCAAGCCGGCTGGACGCCTGGGCATCCGGTGCTCAACCGCGCGACGCAGGTGATTGGTTTTGCGATCAGCGATACGGGCATCGGTATCGCGGCGGAGAAACAGAAGCTGATCTTTGAGGCGTTCCAGCAGGCGGATGCGGGAACGAGCCGTAAGTACGGTGGCACGGGCCTTGGGCTTTCGATCTCGCGCGAACTGGCGGCGCTGCTCGGCGGAGAAATCCGGCTCCAGAGCGTCGCGGGACAGGGCAGCACGTTTACGTTGTATCTACCGTTGTTCTACATCGAGCCATCGCACGACAAGGCGCACACGCCTTCTTCGGTCACACCGATCATGCTGCCGGCGGCGCGCGAGGAAGTGATTCTCGACGACCGCGATCTGGTGCAGCCCGGAGACCGCAGCCTGTTGATCGTTGAGGACGATCCGCATTACGCGCGCGTCTTGCTGGGGCTAGCGCGCGAAAAAGGTTTCAAGGGAATCGTCGCCACGCGTGGCAACGCGGCGCTGACACTGGCGCGGCAATATCAACCGACCGCGATCACGCTCGATGTCTTTCTGCCCGACATGCTCGGATGGACGGTGCTGAACAATTTAAAACTCAGCCCCACGACGCGTCACATTCCGGTGCAAATCATCTCGGTGGATGAAGAACGGTCTCATGCGCTCGCGCGCGGAGCGTTTGCTTACACGGTGAAACCCACCACCACGCAAGGGCTGGATGAGTGTTTCGATCGCATCAAAAAATTCGTGGAGCCGCACGTCAAACGCCTGCTGATCGTGGAGGACAACGATATTGAGCGGGACGGAATTGTTGAGTTGCTGCGGCATGACGACATCGAAATCGAGACGGCTGCGTGCGGTGCGGAGGCCTTGAATAAACTACTCGATCAGTCGTTCGATTGTTGCGTACTGGATCTTCGGTTACCGGACATGACGGGATTCCAGTTGCTGGAAAAATTGCAGGCGGAACCGACGCTACGCGACATTCCGATCGTGGTTTTTACGGGGAAGGATTTGACGCCGCAGGAGGAACAACAGCTGCGGGCGGTCGCGAAAAGCGTGCTGGTGAAAGACGTGCAGTCTCCCGAGCGGTTGTTCGATGAAACGGCGCTGTTTCTCCACCGCGTCGTCACGGATTTGCCGGAGCAAAAGCAAAAAATGCTGGATCACCTGCACGCCTCCAACGAGGTTCTGCGCGGGCGCAAAGTGCTCGTCGTGGACGACGATGCCCGGAATATTTTTGCGCTGACGACGATGTTGGAGAACCAGGAAATGAACGTCGTGAGTGCGATGAACGGGCGTCAGGCGATCGAGTTGATTCAAACGCAGCCGGATATCGGGGCCGTCTTAATGGACATCATGATGCCGGAAATGGACGGGTATCAGACGATGAAGGAGATTCGCAAAGATCCGAAGTTTGGCGCGCTCCCGATCATGGCGCTGACCGCGAAAGCGATGAAAGGAGACCGGGAAAAATGTCTCTCAGCGGGAGCATCGGACTATATTGCGAAGCCGGTAAACACGAATGAACTGCTTTCGCTGCTCCGCGTCTGGCTTTACCGCTGAGCGCGCCTCCATCGATCTGCGTCTCTCACCCGATCCGTGATCGCTCCCCAAGCCAATATTCTACTCGTCGACGACGAGCCCAGAAATCTCGATGTCCTCGAGAGTCTCCTCGCGTCGCCGGAATACAATCTCGTGCGTGCATTGACGCCCGAGCGCGCGTTGATGCTGCTGCTCGAAGGAGAGTTTGCGGTCATCGTGCTCGATATTCAGATGCCGGCGATGAGCGGCATCGAGCTGGCCACGATGATCAAGCAGCGGCGGCGTACGCAGCACATCCCGATTATCTTTCTCACCGCGTATTTCCAGGAGGATAAGGACGTGCTGCAGGGTTACGGGAGCGGCGCGGTGGATTATCTCACCAAGCCGGTGAACCCGCAGATTCTTCGTTCGAAGATCGCGGTTTTTGTGGATCTGTTCCGCATGACGGCGGCGTTGGCTGCGAGTAATAACGCACTGGAGTTGGAAGTGGCGCAGCGACTCCAGGCCGAGGAATCGCTTCGCTTGATCAACAACGAACTGGAGCAGCGCGTGGAGGCGCGCACGGCCGAGCTGGTTCGCGTGAACGAGGAATTATCGCAACGAGAGAAGGCTCTGCGCGAAAGTGACACGCGGCTACAACGCGAACTCGTACAACTGAAAGTGATCGAGACGGCGTTGCGCGCGAGCGAGGCGCAACTCCGACTCGTGACGGATGACGCGCCTGTTTTTATCACGCAGCTGGATCGCGATCATCGTTTCAAATTCGTGAATCGAACTTATGCGCGACGGTTTGGTTTTGAGCCGCGCGATTTGGTGGGGAAGCACTTCACGGAAATCATGGGCGAAGCTCCGTATCAGGCGATTCGGCACCACATCGATGCCGCGTTGAACGGTCAGCGCGTGGAGTTTGAAGCCGAGATTTCCTACGCATCGCTCGGGCCGCGGTGGGTCTTTGTGATGCACGAGCCGGAGCGTTCGCCTGACGGCGAAATCGTGGGATTGGTGGCGGTGATCACCGATATCACAGAACGAAAGCTGGCGGAGCAGGAAGTTGCCACTGCCCGCGACAAGGCTCTGGAAGCCTCCCGCGCGAAGGATGAGTTTCTCGCCCGGTTGTCACACGAACTGCGCACACCGCTCAGTCCGGTGTTGTTACTGGCGAGCGAAGCGGCAAATAACTCTTTGCTGCCTGACGGAGTCAGGGCTGATTTCGAGACGATCGCGCAGAATATAACGCTCGAAGCGAGATTGATTGATGATCTGTTGGACCTCACCGCGATTACGCGGGGAAAAGTAGCCCTCGATCTGCGGCCGGTGCGGGTCCACGCGGTGCTCAACGATGCGCTGGCGATGATGCGCCAGGACATCGGAAAAAAACGATTACGGGTGAAATTGCGACTGCAGGCGTCCCAGCACACTGTGCTCGGAGATGACATGCGACTGAGACAGATTTTTTGGAACGTCATCAAAAACGCAGTGAAGTTCACTCCTGCGGGAGGAGAACTTACAGTGACGACGGAGTTGGACGCGTCCGCCAAACGGGTGAGCGTGCACGTTTCCGATACGGGCTTGGGTCTCACGCCGGACGAGATCACGCGTATTTTCGCCGCCTTCGCCCAAGGCGATCATGCGGCTCGTGGGAATGGAAGCTTCGGCGGTCTTGGGCTGGGCCTGGTGATTTCACGCACGCTGGTGCAGCTGCATTCCGGCGTGATTTACGCCAGCAGCGAGGGGCGTGATCGCGGTGCGACCTTCTCCGTCGAACTCCCTCTTTATCATGGGGTGGAGAATGCACCTCGCCCGCGGCTCGTCGATGCCGGCTCGGTTAAGGAGCATGCGCGAGCGACTCCGGAGTTGCGCAGTGTTCTCCTGGTCGAGGATCACCAGCCAACGTGCGCAACGTTGACGGAGCTATTGTCCCGTCGCGGCTATCACGTGATCGCGGCAAGTTCTTTACTGGAGGCCCGCGCCAAAGCCGAAGGGGAACGCTTCGATATTCTCATTTCCGATATCGGACTGCCCGATGGGAATGGTTGCGATTTGATGGCGGAATTGCGCGCACGGCAGGGCCTCGCCGGCATCGCGCTGACGGGCTACGGAATGATCGAGGACATGGAGCGCAGCCGGGCGGCGGGGTTTGTCACGCACCTGACCAAGCCAGTGAGCATTGCCGCGCTCGAGAAGGCGCTCTCGCTGCTCACGGTGGTGCGCGCGTAAGGTCGCAGCGCTTTGCTTTAAAGCGCGGGAAATTATTTCCGGTCACGGAGCGAACGGGTGAGCCGACTCCTGGATGCGAATATATTGTCCATCGAGCACGGTTTCGAGTTGGGCGACGCGGTGTGCGTACGTGTGATGAGCGAGTACGCGGGCCCGGGCAGCGGCACCGATGCGCGCTGCTCGTGCCGGGTCGAGCGACTTCAGATGATCTGCCACCTCGACGCCGGTTCGGGCGACGAGCACTTCGGTCCCAGGCTCGAAAAAGAGTTCGAGACCGTCCCACGCGTCGGTGATGAGGCACGCGTTCGCGCCCGCTGCTTCGAAGAGGCGGGTCGGCGGTGAGAAGCCATGGCGCACCATACTCTCGCGATTGACGTTGAGCACGGCAGTGGCGGCGGCGTTAAACGCGTTGTGGTCTTTCGTGTTCACATGGCCGACGTACGTGACGTTGGATGGCAGCGGACGCTCGTTCCAACCGTTGCCGGCCAGCAGGAATTTGCGGTGAGGGAGCAGCGAAGCAGCGTGAAAAAAATACTCCTCCATCCGACCCTCGCGGTCGGGCAACCGGTTGCCGAGGAAACTCAGATCGCTCGCGAAATGAGGATCTGGCGGAGCGGGAAAATGGGTTTCAGGATCCAAGGCATTATAGATTGGGACGCAACGCGTCGCGCCGAGTGCTTCATAGGCGGCGACCACGGAAGGGCCGCCGCCGTAAGTCAGCACCAGGTCGAAGCGGGGAATCAACGGGCGAAACGCATCACGCAAATTGTGCGTGACCCGGTCGAGCGTCGCGGGTCCGTGGACGTCCCAGAACGCGACGAGATTGCTCGGAGTTTTTAGATCCAACACCGCCGCTTCCAATATTTCGTCATAAACACCCACGCCGCTCGCTTTGATAATGACGTCCGCTCCCTCCGCTCGTTGCACCGCGGCGAGTGCAGCGTTGTGAGAGTCGCTGCGATAAACTACTATCTCGGCCCATGACGGGTCGGGGATGTCGCGATGCTGCTGCCGATCGTATTTGTCCGGCTCGAAGAAAGTGACGTGGTGTCCTCGTGCCGCGAGCGCGCGAATGATGCCCCGGTAATAGGTGGCTGCTCCATTCCAGAAAGTGGATACGAGGCTGGAGCCGAAGAAAGCGATACGCAGCGGGCTCTTCATGAGGATGGAGGGACAGAGCCGACTAATTCGGCGCGTTTGAGGATGGGGCTGCGTTGAGACATGGTCGGCTGGAAAGTTTCGATCCGGCTTGGATCAGAGGAAGGGCCGTGTTGATGCGAGCGGGTGCTCGTACTTGCCCGGCGGCGTCTGGATGGGTGCCGTTAAACGCTCGTGATGATAAATCGTACTGCTGGTTTACGGCGGTCTCCCGACAAAATATCCGGAATTCGGGAACTCAAATTCATGTAAACGTAACATAGCGTCTAGCGCGCGTTTCCGCCATGGGGCGGACGCAGGGAAAGGGATCAGGTTTTGCAGTGGATCGAAGCCGCTTGAGATTACGGGCGGCCTCCCCGGAAAGGCTCCCCCCGATCACCTCCCGAAAACCCCTCGACGGGGGATAAGAGCCAAACGTAGTCAAAAGGTGGAGACCGATGACGCATCGGGGTTAAGGACCGTTCGCTTTTCGCGATCCAGCTCGACGAGGATGTCGAGCTCCAGCTCCAAATAAAGCACCGCGTCGTAACCGACGCGGCTGCATCCCATCTCAAGTAGTGCTCTCGCTCAAGGGCGACACGAGCTGAGCGAGCCGACTCAGCTCAGCCTGCGTCAGAGCGCGGCGATCGAGTCGAGCTGATCAGCGACGCGCGAAACGATCCGATGCGCGGCGAAGACCTGTCCGCGTTCCTGCATCTGAGCCAGCGAAGCGTCATTCGTTTCGGGAGTGGGAAAACCAACAATGTTCGTTGGTTCCTGCCCGGTTCGCTCGTGACGCACCGGAGTGACCGGCGGAACGGGGAATCGAATGATGTTACCTGAGACGTGCATGAAAGCGGAACAGCCCGGAAGATGGCCGATTTTCGCCGCTCAAGTCAAACCTTGCGCAGGGCTGGAGCGGACTGCTTATCGCAATTTGTGTGTCACTGGCTCAACTACAGCGCCAGTTCGGTGGACGGATCGAAGAGGTGCGCTTGATCGAGATCGAACGTAACCTTCACTTTTTGATTCACTTCAAAGCGATCTGTAGGCCGGACGCGGGCGATGAACGAGGAGGCGCCGGTATCGAGGTAAAGATACGTCTCCGCGCCCATGGGCTCGGAAACTTCGACTTTCACTTCGATGGTTCGCGAAGGATCCGGATTCGTGATGGTCAACGAGTCCTGCACATTTTCCGGACGAATGCCGAAAACGATCGGCTTGTCGACATGAGCGGAGCCTTTGCGTGACAGCGATTCGTTCAACGCCACCGTGATGGGAGTGCCACTGGAATTGGCTTCGACAAAAGCGAGGTGCGTGCCCGCGCGTTGAATGGTCCCCTTGAATAAATTCATCGGCGGTGAACCGATGAAGCCTGCCACGAAAAGATTGGCCGGATGATTGTAGAGGGTGAGCGGTTCGGCGACCTGCATGATGTCGCCATCCTTCATCACGCAAATGCGATCGCCCATGGTCATCGCCTCCACCTGATCATGGGTAACGTAAATCATCGTCGCGCCGAGACGGGCGTGGAGTTTCGAAATCTCCGTGCGTGTGGACACGCGCATCTTGGCGTCGAGATTGGAGAGCGGTTCGTCGAAGAGAAAAACCTTCGGCTTGCGGACGATTGCACGACCCACCGCGACGCGTTGGCGCTGCCCGCCGGAGAGCGCTTTGGGTTTGCGATCGAGATAAGATTCGAGACCGAGCATCGCGGCGGCTTCGCGCACGCGGGCTTCGATTTCGGCTTTCGGAAACTTTCGCAGCTTCAGGCCGAACGCCATGTTTTCGTACACCGACATGTGCGGATAAAGCGCGTAGTTTTGGAAAACCATCGCGATGTCGCGATCCTTGGGCAGCACGTGATTCACCACTTTGCCATCGATCGAAATCGCGCCGCCGGTGATTTCTTCAAGGCCGGCGATCATGCGCAACGTCGTGGATTTTCCGCAGCCGGAAGGGCCGACGAGCACCATGAACTCGCGATCCTCGATTGTGAGATTGATGCCCTTGACCGCGGCGACGCCTGGGCCGCTTTTTTCAGGGTAGGTCTTGACCAGATTTTCGATGAGAACTTTTGCCATGGGTTATCCTTTGACGGCGCCGGAGGTGAGGCCGGAGATGAATTCTTTTTGGAGGAGAAGAAAGAGACACATAATGGGGGCGATCGAGCAGAGAGTTCCGGCCATCACCAAACCGTAGTCGGTACCATAAACACCTTTCAACATGTTCATGGCAACGGCGAGGGTCTGACGTTCGGTCGATTGGAGAATGAGCTGCGGACCGACGAAGTTGTTCCATACTCCGAGGAAGGCGAGAATGAGATAGGCTCCCACCATCGGGCGGACCAGCGGGAGCACGAGGGAGAAAAAGATGCGGATTTCGCCGCAGCCATCGAGGCGGGCCGATTCGATGAGTTCGCCCGGAACGCTGTTCAACATCGCCTGCCGAAAAAGAAACACGCCGAACGCGGGAGCGAGGCCTGGCAGCAGGAATCCCGCATAAGTATCGAGGAGGCCGAGGTGAAAAATCATTTCGAAACCGGGCGCCAGTAATAGCGGAGCGGGAATGATCACCGCGCCCAACACGGCGGTGGTCACCCATTCGCGACCGGGAAACTTGAACTTGCTCAGGCCATAGCCGCCCATCGCGCAGAATAGCGTCGCGGTGAGGCTGATGACCGAGGCGAGAAAGAACGAATTCACGAGCGCCCGAGCAATCGGCAGCTGCAGGAAAAGCGCGCGGAAATTATCCAGGGTGATGTGATCCCAGGCGATTCCGAGAAAGCCGCTGCCGCGTGGGAGAAACGTTGACGAGAAAAAATCGGCTTTGGTTTTCAACGCGGCCGTTACCATCCACACGAACGGGACCAGCGTGAGCGTCGCGTAAATGAGGAGGAACGCATAGATCGCGACCGTGCTCACCGTGAAAACGGTCGCGCGACGGGGAGCTGGTGGACCTGCGTGGAGTCGAGCGCTCATGCGAGTTCCTCGCGTCGGGCAAGCCAGCGTTGGATCAGCGCAATGCTCATCAGCAGAATCGCCAGCACCCAGCCGATCGCACTCGCGTAGCCCAGATCACCGACGAGAAAGCCGGTTTGGTAGAGGTACATCACGATGGTGAGGCCGCTCTCGTTGGGGCCGGCGGGATTTCCGGTGGCGTTGAAAAGAATAAAGGGCAGCTCGAACAACTGGAAACTGCCGGAGATCGAAAGCAGTACCACGAGACTCGATACGGGGCGGATTTCAGGAAGCGTGATGTGCCAGAAACGTTGCCACCGGCTCGCGCCGTCAATGCTCGCGGCCTCGAGTAATTCGGGCGAGACGTTTTGCAGCGCGGCGAGAAAGTACACCATGTTGAAACCGGCATAGAGCCAGAGCGCTGAGAGTATCAGTGTTGTCATGACGTGCTCCTCGAGCCATGGGTAGTCGAGATTCCAAGTGGGCAGCACGGCGTGCAGGGCGAGATTAATCAGGCCGGTGCGTTTGTCGAAGACCTGCGAGACCAGGAGCGCGACGAACACGAGCCCGACAAGCGACGGTGCGAAGAAAATCAGCCGGAAGACGGATCGCCCGCGGAGGGACGGACGGTTGAGCAACAACGCGAGTCCGAGCGCGACGGGGAGTTGCAGGAAAACGCTGCCGAAAGTGAAGACGACGGTGTTGGAGAGCGCTTTCCAGAATTGCGGGTCGCGCAGGAGAAACGTGAAGTTTTTCACGCCGACAAACTCCGTGGTGCTCGGCCCATAGGTTTGTTCAAACGAGAGCACCAACGAACGCAGCAACGGCCACGCGACGAACGAGGTGAACACCAACGCGAAGGGCGCGATGAAAAACCACGGCGCCCAGGCAGGGTAAGGACGGATCGATTGGCGCGGCGGGGCTTTCATGGAGCGGGGGAAAGAAACACGTTGCGGGCGAGCTTTGCCTGCATCGTGCGTTGCGCGCCATCGAGAAGGCGCTGTGCTTCCGGCAGCAGCGCGGCCAC
Organism: uncultured bacterium; assembly: GCA_967755055.1. GTDB lineage: Bacteria > Verrucomicrobiota > Verrucomicrobiia > Opitutales > Opitutaceae > Opitutus. The sequence continues at coordinate 3,779 of CBRAFL010000099.1, read as the reverse complement.
GTCGTACTGGCCGGTGCGATCCGCGTAGCTGACGAGTTGAACGAGGCAGTTGTTCACTTCGATCAGTGCCTGCACGGCATAAGGTGACGACGTACGTGGAGGCACGCTCGGCGCGAGCTTCAGATATTCGCGACCGATCGCTTGTCCGCGGAAAAACGGATCGGGTTCGTCGAAGATCGGGAGGCTCCAATGTCTTTTGATCGGCGTCACAATTCCAGTGGTGCGAAAGAGCGCGGCGGCAACTTCGGCGGAAAAGTAAACGTACTTTGCGAACTCCCAATCGGCTTTTTGGCGAAGGGAGGTTTTGGCAATGCCCAGCATCGTTCCGCCCCACACGCTCGTGCGGCGACCGCCGTGTTTCCATGCGGGCAACGGCATCACTTTCACTTTTCCGGCGAGCGCAGGTACGCTCTGTTTCAAACGTCCGCTCACCCAATCCGGAGCGATCACGAAAATCACTCCGCCATCGACAAAGACCTGCTGGCCTGACGCGGACAGCGCGACGTCCGCGTAACTACTCACGCGGTTCGGGCCGGCATACCAGGTGACGAGTCGCGCCAGGACTTCGGCGTTGATGGATGAGTTGACCATCACCTGCTCTTGCGCGTCGAACGTTCCGCCGCCGGCCTGCAGGAGCATGATTTCGGTGGCGTTCTGGGTCGCCGGAGAAATGTTGAGCAAGTAGCGATCGATACGATCGCCGGAATCACTGCGTCGGATCAACGGCCGCATGACGCGGAAAAAATCATCCCACGTTTCAATCTGCGTCACGTCGATGCCCGCCGCCTCCACGATGTCGGCGCGATACAACAACATCACTGGGTGCACGTCGTGCGGGAGCCCGAAAATGTGACCCCGCGAGGTCCACGGACTGAACGAGGGAGCGTTTACCTGCTCGAGCAGTTCTTCCTCTTTGATTCGCGCGGAGAGATCGACGAAGCCGACGCGATCGATCGGTCCGGTGAACGCGCGCCCGGCGATACTGCGTTCCACTTCGAGCAGATCCGCCACGGGAGTGTTGGAGAGAAAGCCCGACATCATCCGCTGCTCCATCACTGGAACGCTGAGGATTTGAAGCTGCACTGGCTCAGAAGGGTGATCACGATTCCAATGCGCGAGGACCTCCTTGTAGATCGGTTCGTGTTGTTTCGCGAAAATCCAAAACTTGGTCGCGGTGTTGGGAGGCACCGGCCAGATCGCGACAACCACCGACGAGATCAGTGCGATGGCCAAAATCACCCAAACACCCGGGGAGGTGACACTGGTGAGTCGGCGCGCAAAGCGAAGCATAAGGAACGGAGCAGTGACTGGGGGGAAGTCGAACGGGGCAGAACCGGAATAGACGGCTCAACCTCCCGGAAGTGGCAAGAAATCTTCCGAGCGCAGGGACGGATTGGCCTGAGCTGTTTATCGCAGCTCTCCCATCGATGCTAGATTAGCGGACCGTCTGGTGTGCGCGGCGAGCTGGGATTTCCAATCCGCGATGTACGCCAGTTAAACGCGATTGAGAGCGCGCGAAAAGCGAACGTTAGAGCGATGGCGATGAGTGCCGCCGGCGTGGCTTCCAGTTCGGTTTGACTGGTGAGAAATACAAATGCCACCGCTCCCGCCAGTGCGGTGAGCACGTAAAACTGACCCGGTTTAAACACCAGCGGCTCTTCGCCTGTGATAATATCGCGCAGCAAACCACCACCGGAGGCGTTGATAACTCCCACCAACAATGCGGCGGGAACGGCCAGACCGGCGTGAAGAGATTTCTGAACACCGAACACGGCGTAAGCGCCCAGGCCGAGCGCATCGATGACCGCAATCACACGATGGAAACTGCTCAAATGCCGCCCAAAGAGCGCGCCGAGAATCGTCGCGGCTCCGACGACTTCAATGTAACGTGCATCAGTGAGGAGAGGCGTCGGGCCGCCACTGTGAATGAAGACGCCATCACGAATCAGCCCGCCGCCGATCCCGCAGGCAAGGGCGAGGAAGAACACGCCGACGATGTCGTAACCGCGACGGATCGCGGCGAGCGCGCCCGTGACGCTGAAGGCCAGGGTGGCACCCAGATCGAACCAAACCGGAAGTTGGAAAACCGATGCGTCCACGATCTGGAGCGTGAACCGGCAGCAGCCGGGACCGCAAGGCCTGCGGCCCGACGATTTCTAAACGCTGATTATCTTAGTAGGTGAAAAACATTTCCTGCAATGTGCGCGGGTCGCTCGTGCGCGTGAGTCCGAGCATCAAGAGTACGCGGGCTTTTTGCGGATTGAGTTCGTCGGCGGCGATAAAGCCGAGCTGATCGTCGTTGATCTCGATGTTCCGTTCGACCACGCCGCCTCCGGTTCGCGAGCTGCGGACCACCGCGACTCCCACCTTCGCGGCCTCGGCCGCGGCAGCGAGCGCAGCAGTATTGAAATTTCCATCACCTACGCCGGCGATGATCAGCCCGCGAGCACCGGCGCGAACCGCAGCGTCGATCAACTCGCGGCCCATGCCCGCATGCGCGTAAACGATATCAACGCGCGGAAGCGACGGGAGTGCGTCCACGGAGAACTCGCTCGACGTGGTATGTCGGCGCACGGGCGCCGCATAGAGATGAAGCCGGCCAGCGTTCACGAGACCAGCGAGGCCGCGGTGTGTGGCGCGGAATGTCCCCACCTGGGTCGTGTTGGTTTTGGTGACCTCGCGCGCGAAATGGATTTCGTCGTTGGCGACTACAAGTACGCCGCGGCTGTCAGCGTCGGGATGTGCCGCGACCGCGATGGCGTTGAAAAGATTCATCGGACCATCCGCGCTGATGGCGGTGGCGGGCCGCATCGCACCGACAAGGACGACCGGTTTCGGCGAAGGCGTGACGAGGTTGAGGAAGAATGCGGTTTCCTCCATCGTATCCGTTCCGTGGGTAATCACGACGCCGGCGATCGCGGGATCGGCGAGGGCGGCTCGCGTACGCGCGGCGAGCTTTTGCCAGACGGCTTCGTCCATGTCCTGACTGCCGATCGCTGCGACTTGTTCAACGTCCAGTTGTGCAAGCGTAGCGAGTTGCGGCACGGCTGCGATCAATGCGTCGATCGAAAACGCGGCAGCATGGTAACCTCGAGATGCTCCCGCGATTTGGGCACCAGCGATGGTGCCGCCGGTGGCGAGAACGCGAACATGCGGGAGCGGCGTAGCCGGGACTTGCGCAGACATGACTCCGCAGCATGCGTCGCGATTTAAAGAAGAAAACACCAATGAGTGCCGCACTGTTTCGCGCGATTGTACGGTGCCCCGGCCCGGCACGTTCATCGCGTATTGTTTCCCCGCGCTTCCCGGTTAATTGGATTGCGGCGCGACCCACATATTACGTAATACGTAATATCATGAATAATCCGGTTCATCCGAAATTGGACGTAACGTTTGCAGTGGCCGACACCTTGGTCCTTGTGGCGCGGGAGCTGACACGGGTCGCGAGTGCTCAAATTCCGGCGCGTCATGCGGCGAAAAAAGGGGGGACGCTTCGGCCGGGTCGAGCGACGCCGATGTGGAATGCGTTGGCGGCCGCGGTGCTGCCTTATCTGAAACTCCGTGGCGAAAAAATGAAACTGAGCCGGATCCTCGGTGTGCCGGCGCCGCGGCTTCACGAATATCTCGTTGCGAAAACCGCAATGCCTGATGCCGAGCGCGCGCTGCTGCTACTTCACTGGCTGGCGCAACGCCGCGTCGAGCGGCCGCTGGCCTGAGTCGCATGCGCGGCTCAGCCGTGGCGGAAAATCGCCCGGTTCCGGCCCAGAGTACATATTACG
>CBRAFL010000098.1:0-15876 GCA_967755055.1 uncultured bacterium | reverse complement strand
CCCACGAAGACATAAAGCAGAACGCCCGCGAGAATCAGCGCGGGAGCGAGCCAGAACCAGCGGCGACCGAGCGTCGGCTTTTCGGCCAAAGCGGGCGCGCGGGCGTGAGTTTCGTCGTGATCGGGTGGTGAGGGAGGTGCATTCACAGGCAGGCAGGCACCCGCTCCAGCAGTATCCGTGCAACTTTCCGCGGGAGCGCGTTTCCCGCTCTAGGATTTCTCGAAGCAAACCGCACCGGTGCTTCACCATCACAGGGACGCGCCTGCAGACACAAAGCGCCGGAACCGACCGCCGCTGAGACGAAGCCGCTCTTAACTCGGCTTTCAATTCCGCGAGCCGCGATGAATGCGCTGCTTCGTCCAGCTCCGCGCTCATCGTCACGCCCGGTGGTGTCGTAGACCGGCCTCGTCCACGTTCGTGCGAAGTCACGACAAACTTCCCCCCTTCGTTCTCCCACACAGCATACCGGCACGAGCACGGCCTCACCTTCAGCCAGAGCCGGCGGATGCGTTCAATGCTGCGAGCGGCTCGCGGAACTGAAAGCCGAATAGAGCGAACCATCCTCGCCTCAACGGGTGGCCGGAAATTCCGCCGCTTTTTTTTGTGTCCTTCGCCGTCAATCCACAAATCACCGCTCACCTCATCTGCACAACGACCTTCCCCTTGGCTCGCCCTTTTTCCAGATATGCTAAAGCTTCCTTCGCCTGTTCGAACGGAAACACCTTGTCGACGTGCCAGGATGCCCGAGTGCTTGGGGAATAATCGCGAGGACGGTGGAAAAGCATCGCGCCAGTCCTGCTTCACACCGTGGCGATCCAACAATGTCTTCAAGGCTTCGCCCGTGCGCCGAGCATGTACATTGGCCGGATTGATGACGATTACGACTCGGCTTACACGCATGGATGGGATGCAAAAAATTCGTCGTGCCGACGGCAAGGGCTGGGCGCGGGTTGGCCACCTTCTTCGCGAAAGCCCGTCACAAAAGTTGGAGCGGGTGCGACGCCGATGAGGCTGCACGTGTCGCGAGGAACTGATCGCTCAGTTCAAGCATCGCGGCCGTTTTTGCCGGCACACGTTCTCAGGCGCTGCCTCAGACGGTAGCCGGAGATGCTACAAACTCCCGGGAAAGCGGGGCGCTTGGTTGTAGCATGGGCGCGACAAGTTGCAGGATCATCGGAGCTATTTCTTCGGCGGGCGGCCGGGCGGGAATGGCCGACCACGCCTTGGCCGCACCGTAGATTGCCCAACTTGCTCCGGTCGCGATCACGTCTGGAGGGAGACCGCCAGCGCGAGGCATTTTTTCACCGCCCTCCATACCTTCCATCAAGACCCGCCGAATCGCATGGACAACCGCCGCATCAATCAGCGGCTCGAACGCGCCTTGATGCTGATAAATAGCACGGCTGGCGGCATCGCACTGCGTAAGGTAATCACAAACCGCCAAGATGATCGCCCGTGCTGCTCCTGGACACGTTCCGTCATACGAAATCTTTCGTTCGTGCAGTAGCCGGTGAAAACCGCCCGCGACCATCGCTTCCAGCAGCGCAAACTTGTCCGTGTAATGGTCGTAAAATGTAGCCCGATTGACCGTGGCCGACTCGGTGATGTCCTGCACTGATATTTCGTCGAAACTCTTGGTTTCCAATAGAGTCCGCAACGCACCTTGGAGCAATTGCCGGGTGCGGCGGATGCGCGGGTCGCGAACTTCGCAGTCTGAAATAGGCACGCTTTACGAGTAGGCGCTTTCGGACCGGTGGCAAGGAAAGGAAAAGAAAAACAACACTTGACGTTTTTCTACTAAACGACATCTGTTGGTTAAGCGGCGCATGTCGCCTGAAACCCATTAACCTATTACTCAGATGCCTACGCTCCTTCACCTCGATTCCAGTCCGCTCTCAACCTCAATTAGCCGCGAGCTCACTCAAGAGTTCACGAAGTCTTGGAAAACGGCCCATCCGGACGGGACCGTGATTTATCGCGACTTGGCCGCAGCCGTTTCCCGGCCACTCGATGCGGCTTGGATTCAATCCAGCTTCACACCTGAAGCCTCGCGCTCACTTGAACAAAAGGCGGTGCTGGCGAATTCCGATGAACTGATCGCCGAGCTGATGAAAGCGGACGAGTACGTGATCGGTGTGGCGATGCACAACTTCTCCATCCCGTCCGTGCTGAGGCTTTGGATCGACCAAGTTCTCCGCGCCGGCCGCACGTTCTCCTACGGGCCAAAAGGACCGCAAGGCCTGCTGCAGGGCAAGAAGGCCACGGTGCTCGCAGCGAGCGGCGGAGTCTACGACGCGGGCACGCCGGCGGCTGCGGCGAACTTTATCGATCCTTACCTGAAGACCGTCTTCGGCTTCATCGGCGTGACTGACGTGAAGTTTGTCACCGCCGGCGGCGCTTCGCGCCTGATGAACGGTTCGGTCGATCGCGCCACCTTCCTCAATCCGGTCCTGACGCAAGTCCGCGCCATTGCCGCTTAATTCTTCTCTCAACCTTTCACCCTCATTTATCTTCCTATGAAAATCACCGCTCTCATCGCTCGCCTTCTGCTCGGCCTGATCTTCCTCGTCTTCGGCCTGAATGGATTTCTGCACTTCATCCCCATGCCCCCACCCAGCGGACTAGCGGGTCAATATATGGGCGCTTTGTTCGTTTCGCATTTTCTGGTGCCGGTCTTTATATTGCAGGTGGTCGGCGGCGGATTGCTGTTGGCCAACCGCTTCGTGCCGCTCGCGCTCGTACTGCTTGGTCCCGTGATCGTGAACATCGTGTTCTTTCACCTCTTCATGGCACCGCAGGGTTTGCCGCTGGCCCTTATCACCGCCGCGCTCGGGGCCGTCGTACTTTACAGCGTGCGTTCGGCCTTCACCGGCGTGTTCAAGATTCGCGCAATCGCCTGATGCAACTCGGCATCGACAGTTTCGTCAGTGGCGCAGGAAAAGCGACAGGCTCCGCGCCCACTCCCGTTGAACGCATGCGCGATCTACTCGAAGAGATCGCGCTCGCCGACGAGGTGGGCCTCGACGCCTTCGGTATCGGGGAACATCATCGGAGCGAATTTCTCGATTCGGCGCCACCGGTGATTCTCGCGGCCGCGGCGGCGCGCACGAAACGCATCCGGCTCACCAGCGCCGTCACGGTGCTCAGCGCGGCGGATCCCGTGCGGGTGTTCCAGGAGTTCGCCACGCTCGATCTGATCTCGCAGGGCCGGGCTGAAATCGTCGCGGGACGCGGATCATTCACCGAGGCGTATCCGCTTTTCGGACTCAATCTACGGGACTACGATTCGCTCTTCGCCGAAAAGCTCGAGCTGCTCCTGAAGATTCGCGACAACACGCACGTGCACTGGTCCGGCCGACACCGGCCGCCGCTCACCGGACAGGGAGTTTATCCGAGGCCGTTGCAAAACCCGCTGCCCATTTGGGTGGGCGTCGGCGGCACGCCAGAGTCGTTCATCCGCGCCGGCACGCTCGGGCTGCCACTGATGGTCGCGATCATCGGCGGGCAGCCGCATCGGTTTCGTCCGTTGATCGATCTTTATCGCGAGGCGGGTGCGGCGGCTGGCCACGCCCCTGAAAAACTAAGCGTGGGTCTGCACGCGATCGGGTTTCTCGGTGACACGACGCAGCAAGCGGCAGACGATTTTTATCCGGGATTCGCGCACGCGTTCACTGAGATTGGGAAAGAGCGCGGCTGGCCGCCCACAACGCGCGCACAATTCGACGCGCAGCGCGGGCGGCACGGCGCATTCCTGATTGGCGACGCAAAGACCGTGGCGGAGAAAATTCTGTACGTGAACGAAACCTTGGGTGGTCTCGCGCGAATCAACTTTCAGATGACCGTCGCAGACGTTCCTCATCGACAGATGCTGCGTGCGATCGAGATTCTCGGCACTGAGCTTGCACCTGCGGTTCAAAAAGCGCTGCTCGTCACCAAAACCGACGACACCTCTAACCGAGTCGCATCGGCATCCTGATCACAGGTTCGAGAAAGACGTTTGGAACGCGGCTGATAAGACGATTCACGCGCGTGGCGTCGCACGCGGGGTGAAGGAATGTTCTTATTGTCATCAACCGGAGCGCCGGGCCGCCGAACTCACGCACCGGCGTTACCGTCCTGAAAAACATGACGGTCAAGTGCGGCGCGATTTGTCGCGCTCGTCGCGGATTCGCAGGCTATTCATTCCGTTTCGCGCGTCACCGCTGACGCCGTTTGCAATCCCCCAACCTTCCTCCCCCATGACCACGTTGCTTCAGCGCAGCCTCGCTCTCTTTTTCCTCGCCGCCACGGTCGCCGTCCGCGCCCAAACGCCGGCCGCTCCCGCTCCGGCAACCGCCGTCATCCACGTCGATCAGCCCGGCACCGTCATCAATCCGAATCTCTACGGCCAGTTCGCGGAGCATCTTGGTCACTGCATCTATGGCGGAATTTGGGTCGGGCCGGATTCGCCGATTCCGAATACCCGCGGTATCCGAAATGATGTTATCGCTGCGCTGAAGGAGATGAAAATTCCCGTCCTGCGCTGGCCGGGCGGGTGCTTCGCCGACGAGTATCATTGGAAGAATGGCATCGGCCCGCGCGAGAAACGCCCCTCCATGATCAACACCACCTGGGGCGGTGTCGTGGAAAACAACGCGTTCGGCACGCATGAATTCATGGATCTCTGCGAACTGATCGGCACGCAGGCCTACGTCTGCGGCAATGTCGGCAGCGGCACCGTCCAGGAAATGATGGAATGGGTGGAATATATGACGTCCGACGCCAGTTCCCCGATGGCGAATCTCCGTCGCGCGAATGGTCGGGACAAACCGTGGAAGGTTCCTTTCTTCGGCGTCGGCAACGAGAGCTGGGGCTGCGGCGGTTCGATGACGCCCGAGTACTACGCGGGCGAGTTTCGCCGCTACAATACGTTCGTTAAAAATTACGACCGCGAACATCCGGTCTACCGCATCGCATCCGGCTCGAACGCCGACGACGTCAACTGGACCGAAGTCATGATGAAAAACGCCGTCAAGCAGATGGACGGACTTTCTCTCCATTATTATACGCTGCCTCGCGGCGACTGGAGCAAACCGAAGGGCCCCGCCACCGGTTTCGGCGAAGACGAATATTTTTCCACGCTGCGTCGCACCCTCAAGATGGACGAGATCATCGCGGAACACTCCGCGATCATGGACAAATATGATCCCAAAAAACGCGTCGGTCTGGTGATCGACGAATGGGGCGTGTGGACCGACGTCGAGCCCGGCACGAACCCTGGTTTTCTTTATCAGCAAAATTCGATGCGTGACGCCCTCGTCGCTGGATTGAACTTTAACATTTTCCACCGGCATGCCGATCGCGTCGTGATGACCAACATCGCGCAGATGATTAACGTACTCCAGTCGATGATCCTCACCGAAGGCGAAAAGATGGTCCTCACGCCCACGTATCACGTCTTTGAGATGTACAAGGTTCACCAAGGCGCGACCGCGCTTCCGCTCGAGCTCACCTCGCCCGATTACACCTTTGGCAGCGAAAAAATTCCTGCAGCCAGCGTCTCCGCCTCGCGTGACGCGGCGGGAAAAATCCATGTCTCGCTCGTGAACACGAAGCCCACCGATGCGATCACGGTCACCTGCAAGCTCGCGGGTCTCACGGCGAAATCCGTCTCGGGTCGCGTGCTCTCAGCGCCCGCGATCGATTCGCATAATACGTTCGCGTCACCACACGTCGTCGAACCGAAAGCGTTCACCGGAGCCAAACTCGCCGGCGACACACTCACCGTCATCCTCCCCGCCAAGAGCGTCGTCGTGCTCGAATTGTAAGATGGGGCATTTCCAGACCGAACCAGCGGCAGTTTAACCGCAAGGAACGCAAAGAGCACAGAGATCAAGGCCTCGTATTTCTGTGTAATCTCCGGTTAAAAAATCCGTTTTGGCTCTGTATGAGCACAGGAGTCCCCGCGCTCGCAAGCGAGCTGCCTACATCCCGAACCAAGCGTACAAGAGTCGCCCGATCCCGGAATGCTTGACCGCAGATTTCGCAGATGAACACAGATATCAAACCATTGAACCCCGAGAGCCTGATGTCTTTTATCTCCCCCCTGCCTTTATCTGCGCCCTCTGCGCAATCTGCGGTTAAAATTCCGGGCATGGTTTGGTTGCGGCTTCGACGCATTGCGTTCTCTGCGGTAAAAACTGCGCGATGATTCGTCGTGTGAATTTCGCGGAAATCTTCCTGAGGAAATTATGAAATTCATCCCCAAACAGAATGAGGCTCGCTCAGGAAAAGCAGGAGCGCGCGCTCCGACTTTTGCATTCGTACTACTGACCCTGCTCCTCGGCCTCTCTTTCGCGCCGAGGGCGTTCTCGGCCGACGTCTCAACGCCCATCGCGCCCAAACCTCTTTTCCGCGATCCGGTTTTCGACGGCGCCGCCGACCCCGTCGTCATCTGGAATCCACACGTGCAGCGCTGGTGGATGTTTTACACCAATCGCCGCGCCAACGTTCCCGGTCTCTCCGGCGTCGCGTGGGTTCACGGCACGAAGGTCGGCATCGCCGAATCCACCGATGCGGGCGTGACGTGGCGCTATGTCGGCACGGCAAACATCGAGGGCCTTCCGCCCGACATCGGCGGCACGGAACCGACCCACTGGGCGCCCGACGTGGTCACCGCACCCGATGGCATGCACCACATGTTTCTTACCGTCGTCCCGGGCGTATTCGAAAACTGGAATCATCCGCGCCGCATCGTTCATCTCACGAGCACCGATCTCCGCACGTGGCATCACGCCTCCGCGCTTGCTCTCGCGTCCGACCGTGTGATCGACGCCGCAGTATTTCATCTGCCCGACGGAACCTGGCGACTTTGGTACAACAACGAGCAGGACCACAAATCGATCTACTACGCCGACAGCCCCGACCTCGCCACCTGGACCGATCGCGGCAAATGCGCCGGTGTCGGCGAGCGCCCGGGCGAAGGCCCTTACGTCTTCGCTTGGAAAGGTCATCACTGGATGCTCGTCGATCTTTGGAAAGGCCTCGGCGTTTATCGCTCCGACGATCTGCAGCACTGGACCGCTCAACCGGAGGATCTCCTCGGCGTCCCAGGCAAAGGCGACGACGATCACGTCAACGGCGGACATCCCGGCGTCGTTGTCAGTGGAGATCGCGCGTTTCTCTTTTACTTCACGCATCCCGGCCGCGCCGGCACGATCAAGCCCGAGGACAAGGATTCGCTCGAACTCCGTCGCAGTTCGATCCAGGTCGTCGAACTTTTCGAAAACACCGGCCGCCTTACCTGCGACCGCGACAGGCCGACGCACCTTCACCTCGCGCCACTCAAAACCGCGGATTGACACACGCCCGCGCACGACCTTGGTTTTTGGTCGGCAATGGAATCTGCCATCCCGCTTGCGGGAAAACCGCCCGGCTGCGTGCTGGTGCTGATGACTCCTACCAAACTAAACCTTTGGAGTTATCATGTCCTTCTATCTTTGGCTGGCGCTCGGCGGCGGGTTGGGAACTCTCGCCCGATTCGGTGTATCGGGTTTCGTCGCACACCATTTCGGTGAGACATTTCCGTGGGGAACGCTGATCGTTAATGTCAGCGGCTCGTTCATCATCGGCTTCTTCGCCACGCTGACCGGGCCCGAAGGCCGCCTCCTTGTGAGCGGCACCGCTCGTCAGTTCGTGATGACCGGAATTCTTGGCGGATTCACGACGTTCTCTTCGTTCAGTTTGCAAACTCTCACGCTCGCACGCGACGGGGAGTGGCTGCGCGCCGGAGGCAACGCCGCCGGTTCCTTTGTTCTCTGCCTCGTCGCCGTGTGGCTCGGTCACATGGCCGCAATCGCCTGTAACACCCTAAAAGGTTCGTGATCCATGCAACTCCCTCGCGACTCTGTTCTCCTCCGCATTTTTATCGGCGAGTCCGATCGTCACGACGGCCACGCCTTGTATGAAGCGATCGTCCTGAAAGCCCGCGAAGCCGGCCTGGCGGGCGCGACCGTGTTGCGAAGCCCGATGGGCTTCGGCGCCACCAGCCGGTTGCACACCGCAAAAATCCTGCGCCTGTCCGGCGACCTCCCGATCATCATCGAAATCGTCGATGAAGAAACGAAGATCAACGCGTTCCTGCCGACACTCGATGGCATGATGGGCGGCGGCTTGGTGACGATGGAAAACGTCCGCGTGCTGCATTATCGGCACGGACAATCCGAGTAGGTTGCGCGCTCGCCGCGCCACGTCGTGTTTCGAGGGTAGCGGCAGGCCTCCGCGCCTGCTGTGGTTTGATGTTCGATGCTCGATGTCTGATGTTACGATGTTTTCGGAGTCCGATCTCCGGATTTTCGATCTGCGATCCCGGACAGGCACGGAGGCCTGCCGCTACGCAAACATGGCGACCACTTTTATCCCGGTGATCGTTCCTCGCTTGGCTCAATAAACGATTTGCTCCCGGTTCATCGCGCGATTGCTCTCTTAGCATGAACGTTACGCGCCTCCAAGTCGTCGCCAGGGGACTTACTCATCGCTGCCCGAATTGCGGCGCACGCACGCTGTTCGCTCCCGGCAAATTGTTTCAAGTGAACAAGAGCTGCAGCGCCTGCGGCTTCCGTTTCGAGCGCGATAACGACGAGGGTTTTTTCCTCGGCTCGATGTCCTTGAACTACGGCATGACGCTCGTCTGCTTTCTCACGCCGGTGATGCTGCTCGCGTATTACAAAGTCATCAGCACGACGGTCGCCATCGTGCTCGCGGGAGTGGGCGCCATTCTTTTTCCGGCGCTCTTCTATCGGTCGTCTCGCAGCTGGTGGCTGATGAATTATTATCTGCTGTTCCCGCACCACCTGCCCGCCAACGGTGGCAAAGGCCGCGCTGGCGAGGACGACAACGTTTGATCGGGCTCGTCACTGGAGGGCGCTGCTCCGTCAGCGCTGTTCGCGTCGAACCCAGCTGCGACGGAGCGCAGCCCTCCACTCCGATAATCTGTGCGCAAACAGATTCTCGTCTGCGCATCCTATCTCTCAGCGAAACATCACCGCGCGATAGGAAGCTTCCGGTAGCGTTTTTCTCAAACGTTCCTGCGCAGCATCGGCGCCCGCGCGATTGTCCTCGGCCACGCAGAGCACCATCTCCGCGAGAATTTCTCCCGCGCTCACTCCGGTTTCTTCGCGCGCCGGCAACGGTCCGAGCCGTTCCCGCGATCGGCTTCGCAGCTGGTTCAACCAAGCCTGCAGTCGGCGGCCGGTGAAAAGTTTATCCTTGTTGCCGCCGGCATGCAGCATCGGCCCGAGCAACTCGATCCATGGCCGGTCCTCTCGATTAAGCCGGGAGTCCCCGGGCGGCAAATCCGCGGCCTCGAGCACGCCCACAAAATGCATCCAAAAAACACTCGCCGCGCGCAGCTGCGGATTCGTCGAATCCGGCCGCATCTCGCCGAGACGGCGTTGAACGACATCCACGTCAATTTTGAAATCCGCCGCCCGTCCGATCAGAGCGATCGCAGGTTCATCAGGCCAGAAATCACCCCGCCATACTTCCGCACGCGGAAAGACGGTCAGGAATGTCCGTATCAGAATATTCAATTCCTCTTCCGAAAGTTGAAAGAGCGGCAGCCACTGACAAAACAAGCCGTCAGGTTTGAGCGACTTCCGCGCCGCTTCGAATTGCTCCAGCGTAAAGAGCGAACCTTCGCCTTGCCGCCACGGCACCACGAGATCGCCCACGATCACATCGAAGTGTTCACTCGCTCCCCGGAGAAAATGGCGCGCGTCGTCTTCCACGACACGCGTACGAGTGTCATCGAGCACGCGTTTGTTCGCCTCTCCAAAATGTGTTCGGGCCGCCGCCACGACTTCCGGCACAAGCTCCATCACCGTCACTTTTTCGACCGGATGAAAGAGCGCTCCGCCCGCGGTAATTCCCGTACCCAGACCCAAAAACGCCACGTCATGCGGCGCCGGATGCAGCAAGAGCGGGAGGTGCGCCTGCATTCGCTCATCGGCCGTCGCGGTCGTTCCGCCGAGACCATAAAAGTTATTCAGCTTGATCCGGCGCGCACCACCGCGCTCCACGACAGCCGTGATTCCGTGCGTGCCTTCCGCCAACGCCACGAGTTTCTCGCTTTGATCGGATGCGAGCCGCACGCGCGGAAGGTCAACCCGCACCACCACCAGCGAACTTGCGAGCCAGCCGACCGCGAGAACGCATCCAAATTTCCGATGCGCGACGACGCTGATTCCGCTCACCCACTGCCAAAGACCCGCCGCCACGAGCAATCCGCCGAGCCATAATATTCCACCCCAAAGCCCCAACCAACCCGGGAGAATGAATCCAGCGAGCAACGCGCCCGCCACCGACCCGACGACATTGATCGCCAGCAATCGGCCGAGCACACGACCCGTTGTCTCGCTGGAACCACGACCGGCCTGTTCCATCAGCGCGGGCAGGCCGATTCCGAGTAGGGCCATGGGCGCAAGGATCAGGGCCACGGCAAGGCGAACCAGATGAAATGAATCTCCCGCCCAACCTCCTCCCGTCGGCAGATAGCCCAAGCCATTCGACAACTGAATGAACATCCACGGGCCAATCACCACCGCCAGACCCGCAACCAACCACGCCCCACCGATCAGCCGGCGCGGTTCCACGCCTCGTCGCAACGCGAGGCGCGCGAGTTGCCCGCCGATCGCGAGAGCGAAAATCACCACCGCCACGATCACGGAGAACGAGTACATCGAGTTCTCGTGCACCTGGGCGAACGCCCGATTCCACAACACTTGCAACGCGAACGTCGCCACCCCCGAAATGAGCGCCAACGTGAGCACCGGTTGATCTGCCGTCGCGGTGGTCGTGGTTGTCGCGGGCGACCTCACCTCCCGTTTTTCCATACCGATCACAGGCTCATTCGGCACGGACCGGGAACGTCGATCCAGGAACCACGCGACAGCCGCTAGCAGTCCGTTTATCGCGGCGCAGAGCCAGACCGTTTTAGCGAGACCGAGTTGAGGCAGCAAAAAAAACGGCACTGACAGCGCGCCCAAACCAGCGCCCATTGTATTCACGACATAAAGCCAGCCCACCGTGATGCCCAATCGGTTTCGACGTCGGTCCACGAGTTCGCCGAGCACTGGCAGCGTGCCGCCCATGCAGAAGGTCGGAAGCACCAGCGTAAGAAACGCCGCTGCGGTTCGCGTCGCCATGAATCCGCCGGGGCTGGTCGAAAACGTGGAAACCAGCCACGGATAAATCATCTCAAATAATCCGAGAAGCGGTGACACCAACAGCGCGCCCAAACCCACGAACGCCTCGAGCAAAGCGTAAGCTCGAAGCGGGCGCGACCACCTGCTCCCAAATCGTCCGACCACCAAGGCTCCCGTCCCAAGGCCCCCAAAGTACGCGGCCAAAACCACGGCGGTCGCGGGGGCGGCGGACCCGAACACCAGCGCGAACTCTCGTTGCCAGGCGATCTCGTACACGAGCGCGATCGCGCCCGACACGAACAGCAGCAGTGCAACCGGCGCGTCGTTCGGAGCGACGGCGGGCGCAGACGCTCGGATCGAGTTCGGTGCAGACCTCATGGAAGACGGTGAGCGTGGTTGTCCGGCAAGTACGGCCAAACAAAAAAAGACGGCGGCGAAAATCGCCGCCGTCTCTGACCCACCTACAAAATTTTAAAATCAGAAACGCACCGTCAGGCCCGTGTTGATCGTATAGTCGGCAAACGCCGCGTCTCCGGCCTTGGCCGAGCCATAGGAAGTCACACGATTGCGATGCATCGCGATCGGCACGGTTAAAGTGAAAACATACGCGCCACGGCCATAGGTAATGCCCGGTTCAACCGCGACCGCAAAGCCGGGGCGGCGGCGCCCGAGGCTCCCACCAAACAAATCGTGAGCTACGACGCCCTCGTTGCGCATGCCCAGGCTCACCACCAATCCTTTAACCGCCTCGATGCGATAATCGAAACCGCCGCGCACCATGTACCCATCGGGAATGGACCAGCCTGTCGCTTCGACCTGCTCTTCGGGATTGAACAAATAAAACCCGTTGCCGTACGCCGACAGGTTTCCCACGAGATGGAGGAAGCCCTGCATTTCCACCGTCGCTCCCCAGCCGCCGTCGCCAGGTTGAATCGAAGAGTCCACGTATTTGATCGTCGCACCTGTGGAACTCCAGAATGTATCTTTCGCCTCCGCGTTGCCGGTGGGAGCCTTGAGGCCCACGCCGACGGAGAGATTACCGCGATGCGGCACCGCTGGATCGAGAATCCAATAGCTTGCGCTCAAGCGCATGTCACCGAGACCGGCGGCCTGCGTGTGATAGCGCACGCCCGAGGTTCGATCGAGCGACGAGCGGTCATGCCATGAAAACGGCACCGTGAGAGTGAGGTTGAAGCGCTCGCTCCAAGCGTAGGTCGCAGCGACGTCCGCGAGATTCGATTTGTTGATGACCTCGTTGTGAAGGGCAGCGCGCTGTTTCTGCTCGTCGTCGCCGACGAAGTGACGATCGGAGCGGAAATTTCGGTAGGCGAAATTGAGTTCCCAGTGTTTGGCCGGGAGATAACCGCCTTCGCCCGTGACAGAGGATGCGCCGCCGCCGCGAGCGACGACACAACCTTGGCCGAACATTGCGGCGGGAATGAGCGCAAGGCCGAACAGACAAATCAATCGTGCCAGCAAAGGTGTGCGTTTAAATAACCAGATATGAAGAAGCATACGGAGATCCGCTAACAATGGGTGTGGGTGTTGGGTAGTGAGGTTCGACGTAGTCACTACGCTCGAACTGGCTTGTTCTACCTGATTTGCGCCTACGGGTGCTCAGAAATGGGGCGGGTTGCCGCCAAGCGCGGGTGAGCTGCCGGACAAGGACGGGTGGATCTCGGTGATTCTGAAGGGAAGCGATCAGCTAAGAGCCGAGAGTTGAGAGCCAAGAGGCTCGATCTTTCAGAGCAGTGCATCGTCAGATGGAGCAGAGAAATGCCCGTGGCCGCGACGAAGCCAAACTGCGCACAAACTTTCGACTTCCGTTTTCCGATCCGCGACCTACGTTCCAGCGTTCCTGCGTCGGAGAGGTGGCAGAGTGGTCTATCGTACCTGACTCGAAATCAGGCGTACCCGAAAGGGTACCGGGGGTTCGAATCCCTCCCTCTCCGCCAGTCTTTGCCTAGCCAAGGGCTGGCAGACCAGCGCCGAAACGACCTTCATTGCTCGCAGGCGAACAATACCGCAAATAACAGGCGAGGGCTGCCGGTCGTAGCTTGGAGACAGCCGGCTTTGATCGAGCCGTGGCTAGGTTCCTCCACCAACGGGCTGCTAAATCCCTTTCTCGTCCAGCGACGCGCGGACCGCGCGCAGGATTTCATCAGCGGTGTAGGGCTTCGTTAGAAATACGTTCACTCCAAGAGCGCCGAGTTCGGCGCGACGTTCGTCCATCACCCTGCTGGCGTTGGAGCCCGCGCCGGTCGACGTGATCACCTTCACTGCGGGCCGCATGCGTCGCATCATCTTTACCAAGCTCACTCCGTTCATATACGGCATGTCGATATCCGTAATGACGAGCTTGATGTCGGTAAGGTTTTGGTCGAAGACGACCGACGCCTCCGCTCCGTCGTTCGCGACCAACACGCGGTAGGCGTGACGCGTGAGTGTCTCCCGCAGAACGGTGCGAATGTGCTCCTCGTCATCGACCACCAGAATCAATTCGCCCCGGCCGTCCACCGTTTGCCCCACGCCTTCGTCGATCGCAATCTTTGCGCCAGGCGTCGCGGGCAGGTAGACCTCAAACGTCGTTCCCTGGTTGGCTTCGCTGCTCAGCAAAAGGAAACCTCCATGGCCTTTCACCACGCCAATCACCGTGGACAAACCGAGCCCGGTGCCCTTGCCCATTTCCTTCGTGGTGAAAAACGGATCGAAGATCTTATCCACGATCTCCGCTGGAATCCCCGTGCCCGTATCTATAACACGGAGACGTACGTAAGGACCGCACTTCGCATCGGGATGCAATCTCGGGCTACCCGTGGCGATCTCGATGTTGTCCGCTCCAACCACGAGTGAACCGCCCTGCGGCATCGCGTCACGGGCATTGACGCAGAGATTGAGCAACACCTGGTGCAACTGCGAAGCATCGCCGCGGACCGGCCAGACATTCTCCGCGAGGCGAGTCGTGATCGCGATGCTCTTGGGAAAGGTCTCAGCGGCGATTTTCACGATCTCGCGAATCAGGCTGATCGGTTCGATCGGGCCGCGTTTGCCTTCGATTCCGCGACCGAAGGTCAGCAACTGCTTCACCAAATCCGCTCCACGCTTGGCGCTAATTTCGATCGTGGTAAGCGTCCGTTCCAAATCCGCTGGTTTCGTCGGACCACGCAGCAGCGATGTGGCCATCATAATCGGCGCAAGAATGTTGTTCATGTCGTGCGCAATCCCGCTCGCGAGCCGGCCCACGCTCTCCACCCGTTGCGCACGCAGCAACTGAGCTTCAAGCGCCTTGCGCTCGGTGATATCAACGATCGTCGCGAGCAGCGTCGGTCCCTCGCCAAAAACGACTGGCTCCAGCGACAGTAACGCCGTGCGAACTTCTCCGGATTTGCGCCGAAACCGCGCTTCATGGTTTCGCACCGCATGTTCGACGCGCAACTTTTCCATTGCGGGAGCTCGATCCGCGAGATCAGCCCAAAAACCGAGGTCCACCGTCGTGCGTCCGATAATCGCCGCGGCATCGTAACCGAAGAAATCACAAAATTGATTATTCGCCGCCAAAATCCGGCCCTCCGCCGTGGTGTTGGCCAGCGGGATGGGCGAGGAGTGAAACATAATTCGAAAACGTTCATCGCTGGCCTGCCGCAATTCATCCGCCCGCTTCCTTTCAGTGATGTCCTCTTTGATCGCCAAAAAGTGCGCGATGTTTCCCACGCCATCGAGCAACGGAGAGATCGTCGCCTGCTCCCAAAACAGCTCACCGTTTTTCTTTCGATTGTGCAGCTCACCCCGCCACTCTTCGCCGCAGCGAATCGTCCTCCAGAGGCGCGCGTAGTGTTCTGTCGGCAGATCGCCCGCTTTTAATATTCGCGAATTTCGGCCCTGCACTTCCAAAGCGGTGTAGCCCGTCAGACTGGTAAACTTCGGGTTGACGTATTCAATATTCCCTTGCGGGTCGGTCACAACGACGGACGCCGGGCTTTGCTCGACCGTGCGCGACAACATCCGGAGCTGTTCCTCGATCCGCTTGGCTTCCGTGATATCCCGCATCGTGCCAACGATGCGCAGCGGCTCGCCCGCAGCATCGTATTCCGCACGGGCGTGATTGGCCAGCCACCGCAGAACGCCATCGCCGCGTTGAAAGCGAAATTCACTCGCGAGCACGGATCGTCCGGCGATGGCCGCGTCCACCTCGGCGATCAGTCGGTCACAATCTTCTGGATGCACCATTTTTTTAAACGCCTCGAGCGAGCGTTCGTTCCACCCGGGGCCCATGATCGCCATGCATTCCGGTGACCAATAAACCTCATCGGTGCGCAAATCCCATTGCCACACTCCCATGAACGAAACCGCGAGCGCGAGTTGCAGTCGTTGCTCGCTTTCCTCCAACGCTGCTTTCGCGCGTTTACGTTCGGTGATCTCCACCAAAATCGCGCCCGCGCCTTCCGGCGTTCCGCCGTTTCCGAGCAACGGAAAAAACGAACCGATCCAGTGGTGCCAGACACCCGGCTGCGATGCGATTTCACCCGACAGCTCCACCTCCATGACAGCACGACCGGTTTCGAGCACTCGTTCGAAAATCGGTGCCATCCCCGGCGCGACCTTCGGCTCGATTTCGCGCAGCGTCCGGCCGCGATGATCTTGAGCTGCAACGCCGCTGATCCCAGCGAACGTCTCATTGACCTGCAGATAACGC
>CBRAFL010000097.1:0-15950 GCA_967755055.1 uncultured bacterium | reverse complement strand
GGTGTAAAAATAGGCAGGATGTACGGAGCCAGCTTCGATTGCGATTTGCTGAAAAACAGGAAAATGAAAACGGCCCACGTCACAAAAAACCACGCCTCCGCATTTTCTTTCCGTCGCGCCCAGCCTCCCGGCAGCGCGTGGCGGACAGCCCCCCACAAGGCACCTGTCCACGGGAACAGTCCGAGCGCAATAAACGGAAGAAAATACCACCACGGCTGATAACGGCCATGCTCCGTCGTGGTGAATCGTTCCCAGTGCTCGCGCACGAAATAGAAATGCGCCCACGCTTGATTGCGCTGGGCGGCCAGCACATGCCACGGCGCCGCAATCGCCAGGAACAACGCTACTCCTGTTGGCAAATAGAGCGGCCGCAGCCTCGACCATTGATTGAAAACCAACAGCCACAAAAACATCACCGCGCCCGGCACCAGAAACCCGATCAGTCCTTTCGTCAGCGTCGCCAGCGCCGCGGTCGCATACAGCCCATAAAAAAGCCACCGACGTTTACCACCTGCGGGCTCACGAATCGCCAGAATGAAAAAGAACAGCGTCGCACTCATCAGCGACGACACCGCCATGTCCAAAAGTAGAATACGCCCGAGCGCGAAATACAGCAGCGACGAACCGAGCACGAGCGCCGACGAGAAACCCGCTGTCCGCCCTTTTAGCCAGCGTGCCGCGAGATAAGTGTTCAACACGCCCGCCACCGCAAACAGCGCCGGCACGGCACGCATCGACAATTCACTCGGCCCAAAAACCCGCAGGAATCCCGCGATCGCCCAGTAGACCAAGGGCGGTTTTTCAAAATAGAGGACCCCGTTCAATCGCGGCGTCACATAGTCGCCCGTGGCCACCATCTCGCGGGGAATCTCCGCGTAGCGGCCCTCGTCCGGGTTCACGAGCATCGTCTCTCCCAGCCCGTAAAAATAGAGCACGCCAAAAATCAGGCTCAACAGGGCGAGGTCGGTCCATGCACTGCTTCGATCGGTTGCACTTTCAAGAGTGGCTTCCTTTTCCATGTGATGAGTGTGCAAAATTCGACCGGGGCCCGCGTGAATGGCGAGAACCAAGCGTCGTGACACGAGCTACCTCCCACCTGGCGCATCCGGAAATCGATTTTAGCCGGGCACCTCCGCTGGAGGGCGCTGCTTCCATCAGCGCTGTTCGTGCCGCATCAAGGCTGCGAGGAAGCGCAGCCCTCCAACGCGTCACCTCGATGGCCCCGAATTCGCAAACACTGCCAGGCCGACGCGCAAGAGTCTCTACGGCCCGACTGTCGCCACTTTTTTCAATGCGTCTTTTGCCGCGTACGCCTTTTGGTCTCCCGCGCTCACCTCGTTGTACAGGCCGTGTTGATACATGTAGCTTGCGGTTTGGTAATACGCGATCGCGTCGTTTGTCAGTGTTGCCGGACGGCTCGCCAATTCAAACGTCACCGGATCATAATTATACTCCGCCGAGACTTTGACTGGCATCAACACACTCAGGCCGCCGGCCTCGTATAATCCCAGTTTTTGATAATTGCCGATGAGGGCCCGCCGATCGCCCGACGCGTTGCGCACGTCCCAACCGAAGAACCGACTCGCATAACTCCAGTTCAGCAGACCTAGCAGCGTCGGCGCGTAATCCACCTGACTCATTAATTCCTTCACGTGGCCGGGCGCAATCTGGCCGCCAGGCGCGTAGATGATCAGCGGAATGTGGTAGTTCTGTACAGGGAGAGTCGTGCGGCCCGCGACAGATGCGCAATGATCCGCGACGATCACAAAAATCGTGTTCTTGAACCACGGCTTCGACTCCGCTTCGCGCAAAAATTCGCCAATCGCGTAGTCCGTGTATTTCACCGCGCCCGCCCGCCCGGAAATCTTCGAGGGCAAATCGATTTTCCCATCTGGATAAGTGAACGGCCGATGATTCGACGTCGTCATCACGAAGAAATGAAAGGGCTTCGCGCTCGCAAAAGCGGCGTCTGCTTCGCGCATGGTCCACCGATAGAGATCCCCGTCACAGGCACCCCACGCATTCGCGAACGTGATGTCTTCCTTCTTCACTCCCGTGCGATCGACAACGCGATAGCCGTTGTGACCGAAAAAATAGTTCATGTTATCAAAATACCCGTAGCCTCCGTAGATAAACGCCGTGTCGTAGCCGCGGCTGCGAAATACCGAGCCGAGTGTGAACAGGTTTTCATTCCGCGGCCGCTTCACGAGTGAGCGTCCCGGCGTCGGAGGAATGGCCAGCGTCAACGCTTCCATGCCACGATCCGTGCGCGTACCCGTCGCATAGAGTTGGTCAAACACGAGGCTCTTGCTCGCGATCGCCTCGACGTTCGGCATGAGCCGCGACGCGTGATTGAAGATGCTCAGAAAATCCGCGCTCAAACTTTCCACGGTGATCTGAATCACATTCGGATGAATCTCCACTCCCGCTGAACGCACGAAGCGTAGCGTGTCGTGCGGATCGGCCGAGAGCTTCGTGCTACGATCGCCCGCTAAATCCGTCGAGAGACGCTTGAATGCATCGTCGATCGCGACGGTCGGATAAAACTGGTCGTAATCGAGATGATTGTTACGGAACGCGGCGAAAAGTGACCACACACCGTTTTTCGCCAGCTCGCGATTGTAGTTGTTCGCAAATTTCGGCTCTTGGTCGGAGTCGAGAAACACCCCGAACACCACGGCCGCGGCCAGCCACACGCCGCCCGCGAACGCGCGATGCCGAAACGATTCCGGTTCCGCGGCGAACCACCGACCGAGCAATTTCGTCCGCCATAACAACACGCCACCACCGATCGCCGTCGCGGCCATGCCACCAAAAATCAGCGGCATCGGATATGATTCCTGAATATTTTTCACGACCTCCTGCGTGTAAACCAGGTAGTCGACCGCGATGAAGTTGTAGCGCACGCCGAATTCGTCCCAGAAAAGCCACTCACCAACCGCGCCGAACAACATCAGATAAAACGCGAACAGAAATCCCGCATATGCGAGGCACTGGCCCCAGCTGCGC
The DNA here is from genome assembly GCA_967755055.1 of uncultured bacterium. GTDB lineage: Bacteria > Verrucomicrobiota > Verrucomicrobiia > Opitutales > Opitutaceae > Opitutus. Next base: position 12,941 of record CBRAFL010000097.1, on the reverse strand, counting down.
TGGAAAAAATTCGCGGGGAGCAAGATCAGGAGCAGCGTTACCGGAAGCGCAAATAAGAGCGCCGCGCCGATATCATAAATCAGCCCAATCACAAAAACGGCCACCAAGCTCGTGTCGAAACTCACGACGCTCGCGGCTTTTACCAGGAGCGCGACGCGCGTCAGCAACGCAACCGCGGCAAACAACCCAACAAACAGCACTACTCCACCATCGCGGCGTGTCGCCGAGCGGCGGAACCATTGGAGAATTCTCATCAAATCATGAATTGTGGGGTAAGGAAGCGACAGAAGATTGCCGACTGTACTCTGTCATGCATTCGACACAATCCTCCTCTGTCAAATCACCCCAATTTGCGATTCCGGCAAGCCAGGTGTCAGATTTTAAGCGTGCGCCTCGACCGGCCTTCGTGTGAAACCGACGCAAGCTGATGTCTCCTTCCGCAAAAAACTTTACGTTCATCTGCGGCCCCGATGATTTTCTCGTCGGGCGGGTCGGAACTGAGCGATTTGCCACGCTCGCCGCTGAAGTCCCCGATGAATTTTCCCGCGAAGTACTGAGTGGTTTCGCCGCCAACGTCGGTGAAGTGGAGTCGACGGTGAACCGCTTTCGCGAATCCGTACAAACGGTTTCCATGTTCGGCGGACGCCGCATCGTGTGGTTGAAAGACGTGAATTTTCTCGCGGATACGGTGACCGGCCGCGCCGAGAGCACCTTAAAACTCGTCGCCGATCTTCAGGAGATTCTCGAAAAAATTAACCCGGCCGAAACGGCGGTGCTGATCACCGCTTCGCCGATAGATCGTCGACGCGCGTTTCCAAAATGGTGCGAGAAAAACGCCGATTTCGCTCTGATCGGCGGCGATGACGGCGATGGCTCCGCATTGGAAGGCGTCGTCCTGGCCGAGGCAAAATCGCTCGGTGTCGCCTTTGCGCCCGACGCCGTGCGGCTCCTGTTGGCGAAGGTCGGCGCGAACACACGTCTACTCGTGGCAGAGGTGAACAAGCTCGCCAACACCGTTGCCGAGGGAGAGCGAATCGAGGAAGCCCACGTCGCCGAACTCACGCCCAACGTCGCCGAAGGAGATTTTTTCGAAGCAGCGGAAGCGTTTTTCAGTGGCGACTTGAAATGGACGCTCGCCGCACTGGAACGCCAATTTTTTGCGGAGCCTAACGCCACGCGGCCGATTCTGGCCGCGCTGCAGAATCGCAATCGCATTTTGCTGCAAGTTCGCGCGTTGCTCGACGCTGGCGACGCGCGCCTCGGACCACGGGGTCTGGATGGCCTGCCGAAAGCCGCAGCGACGTACGGAGCACGATTCACGGGCGCGACGGAAAAAAGCTCCTTCAATCTCTTCACTCAAAATCCGTGGTACGTCGGCAAGCTCGCGGGAAACGCGAAACTTCCTTCGCTCCGCCGGCTGATCGACAACCAGCAGGAATTCATCACGGCGTTTGAGGAAATCATCCAGCGTCCGCACGAGCAGGAAGAAGTCCTTCGCGAGATGGCCGTCCGCTGCCTCGCGAATTAGCCGTCGGCGCCGCGCAAGCAGCTCGTTCGCGAGCACGCTTCAGCCGTAGCGGCAGGCCTCCGTGCCTGCCCGTTCCGTTCTTCGTAGCCGCACGCGTACGCGTGCGGACCGCACCGTAACCGGCGCGGCTACAAATCCGGATCTCCGATCTCCAAACTTCGAACTCCGAACTCCGAACCCGGACAGGCACGGAGGCCTGCCGCTACCCACGAACCTCAGCTCTCATTTCACGCCGCCGAAAACCGTAAATGGCGCCGCGCGCCAAAAACAATCCGGCTCACTGAAACCCGCCTCCGCCAGCAAGCGCATCTCTGTTGCCAGCGGCGGATAATAATCCTCCCGCGCCCAGTTCGCGAAATGCTGCCGGATTTGTTCGAGCGCGATTCCGTTGCCCGCCATAAAATCCGCCCATCCGGCGAACGCGGCGTCTCGCACCGGAGCCACCGCGCTCATCACGCAATCCGCATTCGCAAAAATTCCGGCCGGCCGAAGCGCCCGCCCGATGTTCGCATAGATCTGCCCCTTGAGCCGCATGTCTTTCACGTGGTGCAACGCGATGCAGGCGACGACCGCATCACACTCGGGCAACGGCTCCGCGAACGATCGCTCCACGAAACTGACACGACCGCCAAACACGGCGCAACGACTCCGCGCCACTTCCAGCATCGCCGGATCGGTGTCCCAAATTTCCACGTGCGCGCGGGGAAATTTCTCCGCCACCGCTGCCGCCAACGCTCCCGTGCCTCCGCCTAAATCCAGCACACGTCCATCCGCCGGAATGCAACGAGCGAGTAATTCAAGCTGCACGCACCGCATCGTATCGTAGTGCGGAATAACCGTCCGAATAAACTGATCATAGTCCGCGATCTTCACCTGCAAATGATCCGCAACCGAATGAGCCATTCCGCGAAAGTTGCCGACGCGCAGCTGAGCCGCAAGTGCGGCGTGTTTGAAGTCAACGTGTAGCCGGATCGCTGCCCAAGGGCACTCACTTAAATCCAAACTACACTCGCTCACGCTCGTAGCTACGAGCGTGACAGACTGTGTGAAAAGTCGCGATCACACACCCCGTCGCTTCGCGCCACCCCTCTCAAGAGGGGATTTTTCTGCGATACTTGCAGCCGAAGTCCCCTCTTGAGAGGGGTGCCCGAAGGGCGGGGTGTGTTGCTTGCGTGCTTGGCCCGCAGTTCGCGTGTTATCACGTGAGTTTTCACACAATCTGGTGAGCGAGTGGATGATCGAGTAGGTGCGCGCTCGCCGCGCAAGTTCTCCCAGAAACACGCCACCCGCGTCTGTAGACTTGCCGAGCGCTCACGTGACCGAAAGGCTCAACGCACCATGTCCACCCTGCCCACGCAGTTCGCCAGCGTCACCGTCGTCGCCAAAGCCAACGTTTATTTCGACGGCAAAGTCGTCAGCCACACCGTGCTGCTGTCCGATGGCGCAAAAAAAACCCTCGGCCTGATTTATCCCGGCTCGTTCCACTTCGGAACCGGAGCTCCGGAACGAATGGAGATCATCGCTGGCGCCTGCCGCGTCACCCTCGATGGCACCACCACCGCGAAGAATTATTCCGCGGGTGAATATTTCGACGTTCCCGGCAAGTCCGGCTTCACCATCGAAGTCTCATCCGGCATCTGCGAATATATCTGCTCCTTCTTGTAAGTTTTCCCGGCTGCTTCTCCGGCACGCGAGAGTGCCAACAAACGTAAAAGGGCAGGTCGGAGACCACTGCCCTACTGGCTGAGCCGCGGTAAAAAACGCCGCGGCGTCCGCTACTTTCCGTTCGCCATCGGGCGTGTCCATCCCTTACTCACGCGGTTTGCCGTGAACGAATCCTCTCCGACATCGCCGCCCGCTTCGCCTATTTTAAACGTCCTCGCCGAGCGCTACGCCTCGGTCGCGATGAAAGATATCTGGTCGCAGACCGGCCGCGTTTCATTAGAACGGGATTTCTGGATCGCCGTCATGAAGGGCCAGCGCGATCTCGGCGTGCCGATTCCCCTTGAGGCGATCAAGGACTACGAGCGGGTAAAAGGTGACATCAATCTCGTCGCGATCGACAAACGCGAGCGCGTGACGTTGCACGACGTCAAGGCACGCATCGAAGAGTTCTCTGAACTCGCCAAACGCCAGTTCATCCATCTCGGCCTCACGAGTCGCGATCTCACGGAAAACGTCGAGCAGCTTCAAATTTTCCGTGCACTCAAAGTCGCTCATTTTAAATCCGCCGCCGCACTCCTCGCGCTCGCCCGCCAGGCCGAGGCGCATCGCGATCTGATGATCACGGGTCGCACGCACAACGTGCCCGCCCAGCCGACCACGCTCGGAAAACGCCTCGCGATGTTTGGCCAGGAATTGTTCATCGCGTTTACCCGCATCGACGAGTTGCTTCAGCGTTACCCGGTGCGCGGATTAAAAGGCGCCGTCGGCACGCAGCTCGACCAGCTCACTCTCCTCGGCGGCGACAACGGCAAAGTTGACCAACTCGAGACCCGCGTGCTGCGCCATCTGGGTTTCCGGGCGTCGTTGATCGCAGTCGGCCAGGTGTATCCGCGCGGGCTGGACTTCGAAGTCGTGAGCGCGCTCCACCAGCTCGGCGCGGCGGCCGCGAGCTTCGCGACCACCATGCGCTTGATGGCCGGCGCCGGTTTACTCACCGAGGGATTTCAAGAGGGCCAGGTGGGTTCGTCCGCGATGCCGCACAAGGTCAACGCACGAAACTGCGAACGCATCTGCGGCTTCTCCACCATTCTCAGCGGCTACGTCACGATGACCGGCGCTCTCGCCGGCGATCAGTGGAACGAAGGCGATGTCTCCTGTTCCGTCGTGCGCCGGGTCGCGCTGCCGGATGCGTTTTACGCGATCGACGGTTTGCTCGAAACCTTCCTAACCGTTCTGCGGCAGATGGAAGTTTTCCCCGCCGCGATTGCGGCCGAAAATGAGCGCAATCTGCCTTTCCTCGCGACGACCACCATTTTGATGGAAGCCGTCAAACGCGGCGCCGGACGCGAAACCGCCCACGAAGCAATCAAGGAGCACGCACTCGCCGCCGCGAAAGCGCTCCGGTCCGGTGGAGGCGACGCCGATCTTCTTGCGCGACTCGCCGCTGATAAACGCATCGGCCTCGGAAAAAAAGCGTTGCAAGCCATTCTCTCCGAGAACGCTCGTTTCGTCGGAGCCGCCCCGCATCAAGTCGACGCCTTCCTTGCCGAAGTGAAACCCCTCGCGAAGAAGCACAAGGGCGCCATAGATTACCGGCCCGGCCGGTTGCTGTAAGCCCAAGTAGCGCAGGCGTCCCTGCCTGCTTTCCGCCGGGTAGGTTGCGCGCAGTTGCACGCTCGCCGCGCCACGGCTCGATGCACCGCCAGAACGCGCTCCGCTTCCGACACACACCCACGTACGCCGACGCCTGTCGCTCAACCGACCCGCACCTCCGAATTTTTGCGATAGGGTTTTCCCCGGACACGTGGCCGCTGGAAATTTGAGTTTGCATCCCCTCGGGGCGACCCGCTTTCTTGCCAATTCACGTTGTTTACAACCCTTCACTTATATCTGTCATGGCTGAACTCGTAGGAAATGTTTTGGTGGGCCAATCCGGAGGCCCCACCGCTGTCATCAACGCCAGTGTCGCCGGCATCGTCGCCGAGGCGCTGAACCACGAGTGCGTTGAGGAAATCTACGGCGCCCTAAATGGCGTGCTGGGCATTCTCCAGGAAGATCTGATCGATCTCGCCTCGGAATCCCAACAGCAGATTCGCGCTCTCCGCCACACTCCGGGCGCCGCTCTCGGCACCTGCCGCTACAAGCTGAAGAAGCAGTCCGACTTCGAGCGCGTCCTCGAGGTTTTCAAAGCGCACAACATCCGTTACTTTTTCTACATCGGTGGCAACGACTCGCAGGACACCGCCGATAAGATCTCCAAGCTCGCCCAACAACAAAGCTACGAGCTTCGCGTCATCGGTGTGCCGAAGACGGTCGATAACGATCTTCCCATCACCGACCACACTCCCGGCTACGGCAGCGTGATCAAATACGTCGCCACCACCGTGCGCGAACTCGCGTGCGATAACGAAGCCATGGGCCAGGGCGATCTCGTTTCGATCGTCGAAGTCATGGGCCGCAGCGCTGGCTGGATCGCCGCCGGTGCCGCCCTCGCCAAACGTCGCGACCACCCGCACGACGCGCCGCACCTGATTTATCTCCCCGAAATCGCCTTCGACCAAACGAAGTGCCTCGAGGACATCCGCCGCATTCTGAAGCGTGAGAAGTATTGCATGATCGTCGTGGGCGAAGGCCTCATCGACGCCGACGGCAATTACGTTTCCGCCAACGCGGCAACCGACGCATTCGGCCACGCTCAACTCGGTGGCGCCGGCGATTTTCTTAAGGAACTCGTCGAAAATAATCTCCCCGGTGTTAAAGCCCGCGTCGCGAAACCCGGCATCGTTCAGCGCGCCGCTGCGCACGCTGGTTCGAAGACCGATTCCGATGAAGCTTTCCTCGCCGGCCAGGCCGCTGTCGCCGCCGCAATTCGTGGCGAAACCGACAAGATGGTTACGCTCCTCCGCGGTGACGCTGAACACTACACGTGCGAGACTGGTCTTGCGCCACTCAGTGATATTGCGAACGGCGTAAAGAAGCTCCCGCGCGAGTGGATCAACGAAGACGGCACCAGCATGAACTTCCAGTTCCTCCGCTACGCCCAACCTTTGATCCAAGGCGAGATCACCCTCCCTTACGACAACGGCGTACCCGTCTTCGCCCGCCTCGATAAAGTGCGGGTCGACAAAGCGCTGCCCGCGTTCGTCAGCTAAGCGCGGATAAGATCGATGTAGCCGCGTCCGTTAATGTAGCCGCATCCGTTAGGATGCGGAACCCCGCTCGAATCACGCCCGATTTTCCAAGGCCGGTCCCACAGGACCGGCCTTTTTTGCGTTTGTAGGTTGCGCGCTCGCCGCGCCACGGTTGCCCCTCTGTTGCACGGGAATCCGGAGGGCGGAGGGACGACCTCCGTGTCGTCCGTGAATGCGTTGCGCGGCGAGCGCGCCACCTACAGCCGCGACCTCCTCGTCGCGGGTTCGAGCCCCGCTCAACGCAAACACACTCGCAACAACCGGTCGTGCACCTCTGTCGCCCGTATCGGCGTTCCTGATTCACCCGCGCCAATCAGCACCGGCCACTCCCGTGAGTCCGCCGGACATGCACAGTGCGATCCTTTCACCTGTGACGGATCGAGCGAAATCACATCCTTCAGCTCGCGAAACCCGAGTTTCTTTCGCAGGAGTTTCGCCGCGATCCGCAGCTTCGGCTGATTCAACTTCGGATCGACGAACAGCTCCACCGGATCATAGCCGTACTTGCGGTGAATATCGACGCACCGCGCAAAATCCGGCGCCTTCCGATCGTCTTCCCAATAGTAGTACGTGAACCACGCGTCCTCCGCCGACACCGCCACGAGATCTCCGGAACGCTCGTGATCGAGCCCCGCATCGCGTTTACCTTTCGCGTCCAACACTTGCGCCACGCCGTCAACCCCCTCGACCGCAGCACGCACCGCGCTGAGCAGCGATGAATCGTTCACGTAAATGTGCGCAATCTGGTGATCCGCGATCGCGAACACTTTGCTCGCGCCGCAATCGAGCAGTTCCAGCCCCAACTCTTCCTTGATCGTGATCCAGCCGCGCGCGCGAAAGATCCGATTCAACGCAATCGAACGCCGCACCGCCGTGATTCCATACTCCGACAAAACCACCGAACGCACGCCGCGCTGTGCATAAAAATCAATCAGTCCTCCCGCCACGCGATCGATCTCGCGGTAGTCCGTCGCGAGTAGCGGATCATCCGGCCCGAGTCGCTGCAAGTTGTAGTCGAGATGCGGCAGATAAACCAATGACAGGTCCGGCCGATGACGCTCCTCGATCCATTCCGCCGACCGCGCAATCCACTCCGATGAAGCGATGTCCGCGAGCGGCCCCCAAAACGCTGGGAACGGAAATGGCCCGAGGTCTTGTTTAATCTCTTCCCGCAATCCCATCGGCTGCGTGTAAACGTCGAACACCTTGCGTCCGTCTGCCGGATACATCGGTCGCGGCGTAATCGACCAATCCGCGCTCGCGTACATGTTGTACCACCAAAACAGTTTTGCGCACGTGAAGCCCGGACGCGCCTCGCGACATTTCTCCCATAACTTCGGCCCCTGCACCACGTGGTTCGATTGCTTCCAGAACTGGTGCTCTGACAACTCGCGATCGTACCACCCGTTCGCCACGCAGCCGTGCTCCGCTGGCGTTCGCCCCGTAAGATACGTGCTCTGCGCTGTACACGTGACCGCCGGCAAAACCGGTTTCACCTGAACGAGCCCGCCAGCCTTCGCTGCCGCCAACAACCGCGGCGTATCCGGCCCGAGCACACGCGAGGTGAGCCCGACTACATTGATCACCGCGGTGCGTTCAGCCATGGCGCGCCTTCAACTCGTCAATCGCCGCATCAACCCGTTTCGCGTCCATCTCGTGCACCTCGAGCCGAACGCCCGGCGCACGAATCATCGGAATCGACAGCCGCCCGCCCAGGTGTTCGCGAAATTCTTCCAGTCCTTCCAACACCAGCCGTTGACCACTCGACCCGCGCAAATCCAGCGCCGGCGCATACAGCACAAATCCGAGCTGGTGCAGCATCGTTAAAATCCGCTCAGCCGTCGCGATAGGAAGCAGTCCGCAACGCGTGGCGTAGATAAGATCCAGCGCGATCCCAATCGCGACCGCCTCACCATGGCTGATTTGAAATGCGGAGATCTGCTCGAGTTTATGCGCTGACCAATGTCCAAAATCGAGCGGTCGCGCCGATCCGCGCTCGAAGGGATCGCCCGCCGTCGCGATGTGCTCGAGATGCTGACGCGCGCTTTCACGGATCACCGCCTCGAACGGCTCCGGCTCAAACGTCGCGAGCGCATCCACGCGCGACGCGATGAATTCGAAAAATTCCGCGTCGCGAATCAGCGCGACTTTGACCGCTTCGATCAATCCAGCACGCCGTTCGCGCACCGGCAATCCGTGCAGGAAAGTCAGGTCGTTGATCACCGCGTGCGGCACGCCGAACGAACCCAGCCAGTTCTTTTTACCGAAAAAATTCACGCCGTTCTTCACCCCGATCCCGCCATCGCCCTGGCTCAAGCTCGTGGTCGGCAATCGCACGAGCGGGATGCCACGATGCGCCGTCGCCGCTGCAAAACCGACGAGGTCAAGTACTGCCCCGCCGCCCACCGCCACGATGTACGAATGCCGACAGAGCCGCGCCGCTTCGATCGACCGCCACACGTTTTCCAGCTGATGAAAATCGTTCTTCACGGCCTCGCCTCCGGCCAGCGCCACCGGCTCGGCCGCGAGTCGCACCGCTTCGCCGCGCGCGGCAAACCAGCGAATCATTTTATCCTCAAAGCCGGGGAAAGTTTTTTCCAATCCGCGGTCCCACACGACGAGCGCCCGCACGTGTTCGCCGGGTTCGCGCGGGGTCAGCGTCTCAGCGAGCGTGAGATTTTCCGGCGCAAACACATCGCGCGTGAAGATCAGCCGGTGTTCATGCCGCAGCGTGATGGGGAGCGAAACATAATCAGAAGACTCAGGCATGAAATTGCGTCAGGTGGAGGCGGCCTGCCGTTGCGCCCAGCGGCCGAGCGGCACTGCTGCCGCACATGCAACCGCCGGCCACCACGCGCCGACCATCAGCAGCGCAATCGCATCCACCAACGGAATAAATGCAAGCAAGCGCCCGACCATGCGCCCGAGCTTCGCCGCTGGTGCACCGGGCCGATATTCCCGTCGCGCCAGCAAACTCAATCCCACGATGTAAACGAACAGTCCCGCAATCCATCCGAGAAACGCCGGTCGAAACGCATGCTCCGGCAACGATGCAATCGTCAATGCAAGCAACACACGGCATCCCGCCATGAGCACGACCGAACCCGCCCATTGTTTATGCAGCCAGTCATAGAGCACGATCGTCGCCGCCAGTGAGGACGCCACAATCGGTGACGCTCCGAGCGCAACCAATAGGCTCACCGCCACCGCGAGTTCCACTCCACCCATCCACGCTGCCGCGGATCGCGCCACCAGCCCGCGCGGGATCGCTCGCTCCGGCCGATGGATTGAATCGAAACGAATGTCCGCCACATCATTCAACGTCGCCCCGCCCGCGTACGCCAGACTGCCGGCGACCAGCGCCAGCGCGAAGAGGCCCGGCGCTGGCCATTCGCCCGCGATTGCGCCCGATAGTATCAGCGCCGCGAGCACATTGCTCCACACTGACGGAAAGTTTCCGGCGCGCGCGAGGTCGAGCCACGCCCGCGCCCGGCTCCGTGGAATCGCCGCCGAATCCGGCATCATGCGTGAACGTCCGCTCCAACCCGCGCCGCGAGCTGCGAGCCGGCCAACCCGCGTTCAGCACACGCTTTAAGCGTCCACGCGTATTCGCGGGTGAGTTGTTCTTCGATCCCGAGACGCAATGCCGGTGGCAAGACTTCCCACGTGTACGTTTCCATTTCGAGATGCTGACACGCAGCGGGATTCGCCTGCAACCAGTCAAGCGCGCCAAGCAGATGATCACGTGTATCGGAAAAAGGAGCACCGGGCGCAGCGTGCAGTGGCACGTGAAAATGGATCCGCCACTCGTCAGCCGGATGAGACGACTCGATCGCCGCGAGCGCGTCAGGCAGATCGATAAACCGCCGGCGAACCGCGTCGCCACGACCGACCACCACTTGATGAAGATACGTCGGCTCCACAAACGCCGCCAGCGCCGCACGTCCCGCCGCGTCCGGCCGTACGCGCAAGGCCGAGCTCAGGTGAAGTTTACTCAGACGCAGTCCGGCCGCCGCGAGACGATCGAGCGCCGTGGCGGGCGACTCGAATTCCACGGCGAGGTGACAGCAGTCGTAATTCACGCCGACACGGTGAAGCAGCTTTTCCACTGCGACATCGCTCTCGCGCCAATCGTTGAAAAACGCCACCGTCTCTTCACTCGTCTCGAACTGGCAACACGGCTCCGGCTCAAGGCCGAGATGCAAGTCACGCCCCGTCCGCTCGGCTACCGACTCGATGTGCCGGGCGCACGCGGTGAGGTTTTTAAAAATCGCGGACCGTCGGGTCGAATCCGCCACCGCCCATGGTTTGAAAGTTCCGGGGACACTGCTCACGCTGCCCGCAACACCTTCGGGCACGAGATCCGCAATCAAGTCGAAGAGTTGATTGGTATAAGCGAGTCGTTCCGGCGTGGACCAATCGGGCGCGTAGACCTGTTCCTTCACGCGTGTGCCATGGAAACTGCCGTAGGGAAATCCGTTGATCGTAAAAACGTAGCAGTCATTCGCATCGAGCCAGCGACGGAAAGCGGCGAACGTCCCCGGTTGCGCCAGCTCTGCGGCGGCGCGTTGGCCGAGACGCAGGCCAATCGCGTACGGCTGCCCGGGAGCTACACGCTGGCGAACGGGGAGCGTATATTGCTCGAGCGTCGAGAACGTCTCCGACCACGTCTCGCCGCGATGAACGTTGGTGCAGTAGGCGAGATGGATGCCATGGTTGAGCTTCATCCGAACGACGGCTCGCCGAGGCGAAACTTGGGGCACTGCGAAAGAAAGCGGTGCGGGTTTTGGTAGAGCACCTGATCGACGAATTCCGCGCTGTGTCCGCGCTGACGCATTTCGAGCGCCGCCTTCGGCACGGCCAGCGGATCACTGACGCCCCAATCGCACGCGCAATTCATCCAGATGCGTTCACGACCGCATAATTCAACCATGTCGACTGCCCGCGGTGGCGAGGACTTGGAATCCGGATACAACGTAATGCCCGCCCAGAAACCATGATCGAGCACGCGCTGAATCGTATGCTCCTCGACGTGATCGATGATCACGCGCCCCGGTTTGACGCCGGAATGTGCGCGCAACACGTCAATGATGAGCTGCGTGCCCTTCAACTTATCCTCGAGATGTGGCGTGTGCACGAGGATGAGCTGATCGTGCTCCACCGCCAAGGCGATGTGTTGCTCCAGGACCTTGAGCTCGTTGCGTGTGTTACGATTCAGTCCGATCTCCCCGATCCCGAGGACATTGGGTTTCACCAGAAATTCGGGGATCAGCGCCAGTACCTCGCTGGCGAGTGTGAGATCCTCGGCCTCCTTTGGGTTGATGCACAACCAGCTGAAATGCGGGAGGAGAAATTTCTTCGCGCGCGCCGGTTCGTACTCCGTCAGCTGGCGGAAGTAGTCGCGAAAACCATCAACCGAAGTGCGGTCAAATCCCGCCCAAAACGCCGGCTCACACACCGCCACGCAACCCGCCGTCACCATCGCGAGATAGTCATCCGTCGTCCGGCTCACCATGTGGCCATGAGGTTCGATGTAACGCATGCGACAGATTATTTCGCTGACGGATTCCAGGCGCCGAGCGCCGCCTTGCCCGAAGAACGGTCGGCAGGTTCGGTCGTCGGATCGCTGAGCTTTTCGAGGATCCGCCGAGCGCGCTCAGGCTGGCCGTCAACTAACAGTTCGGCGGCCTCACGAAGCGCGACGCAGCGAAAGTCATCGGCCGATCCGTAACGTTCGACGCGATCGAGAAAGGCGGCGACTTCGATCAGCTTGGCGCGCACCCCGATAAATCCATGATCTACGACTGCTTTCGGCGGTAAAACCGGATCGGGCATCGAACCCGAAGCGCGGAGGCGGACAGACGAGGGCATGGGCGAAAGATCGTATGAAAACTCAGAATCACAAGGTCACGTCAAAGCAAAGTCACGCAGAGCCGGGACTCGGATTTGAACCGCAGATTTCACGGAAAGCGCAGATAACCGATAACCGACCGGAATCAGTCAGAAATATGGAGTCAGAAAGATGCGATCCCGATACCGATCTGCATTTTTCTGACCCCATTTTTCTGACACGAACTCCGTTCCGATCTCCACGCTCTTCGAAGCGGCCGCCATCTGCGATAATCCGCGTTATCTGCGGTAAAAAAGGCTCGGAATCGAACGACTCGGAATTGAACCGCAGATTTCGCGGAGAGCGCAGATGACCAGATAACCTACCCTTTAGTCAGAAACATGGGGTCAGAAAGATGCCGAACCCTGGATACCGCTCCCCCATTCGTGCTCATGATCGTACTCCTGCTCGTGATCAGAGGAGTGGCATTCGAAATCGAAACGGATGGGAGCACGATCATGAGCACGAAGGCAGGTACTCAATTACCCAGGAGACGTTTACCCACTTGAAATCACAAATTGTGATTTCAAGTTTCGAGCCCGTTCCGCTGGAGGGCGCTGCTCCGTCAGCGCTGCCTGAGGCGAAGCTCAGATCACGCGACGCCGCCTTCACGCAACGCGACGTAAGGTTCTTCGGTGAGCTTCGGCTCCATTTTTCCCGCGAGCAA
>CBRAFL010000096.1:0-15952 GCA_967755055.1 uncultured bacterium | reverse complement strand
GGCTTTTCTAAAAATGAGGGAGGAGCATCCGGTAGCTCAAGCGTGACAGGGGTAAACGCTTCGGGCTCGGACGAGGAGGAAAGTGATTTTGTTTTTAGGGACATGGTGGGTTTATTTATTAGAAGCAGGACCGTGGTAGTTTGTTCCCGTAACTGTAGCTGAAGCTGTTCCAGATAGATCTACGCGCCGTTCCCTCGGAAGTTTCGGAAAACAGTAAAAATAGGGGCGAGTTTTTGGCCCATCGCTCCGGGCGGACGTGTCACGATGGCACGCTGCAATGCCAAAAGGGGGTGCCTAGCCTCTGAATGTCGATCAACCGGTCAGAACCGCGGAATTCGCCCCGTACCGTCGTGTTAGTGCAACCGATGCACTAGATTATCTCAGGCTGCGCCGACAACAAGTCGGCCATATGACATTAGGAAGCCCGGACGTTCTGGAGGAACGTACAATTCCGTATGCGAATTCCCTCTGTGGGTTCCGCGACCAAATCTTTCTGGATTGTTACTATTAGTCTGAAATCCGCGTCGATCGCTGGAGGCTCCGACGAGTGCTCTCGCCGAGATGGATTAAAATTGTTCAGCCATCGCCACCGCTTTGAACAACGCGGAAGCTTTGCTGATCGTCTCTTGATACTCCGAAGCGGGGACGGAATCGGCGACGACGCCAGCACCGGCTTGAATGTGAAGCGTGCCGTTTTTGAGCAACGCCGTGCGAAGCATGATACACGTGTCCATGTTGCCATCGTATCCGAAATACCCGAGCGCGCCGGCGTAGAAGCCACGCTCGACGGGCTCCTGTTCCGCGATGATTTGCATGGCGCGAATCTTTGGCGCGCCTGACACCGTCCCGGCGGGAAAAGTAGCGCGCATCAAATCGTAGGCGTTTCGATCAGGGGCGATGTCGCCCTCAACCTGCGATACGATGTGCATGACGTGAGAGTACCGCTCGACGATCATGAATTCAGGCACACGGATGGAACCGTAACGGCACACCCGCCCGATGTCGTTGCGTGCAAGATCAACCAACATCAAGTGCTCCGCCCGCTCTTTTTCATCGGCGAGCAGTTCCTTTTCCAACGCGACATCCTCGGCGACGGTGGCGCCGCGTTTCCGCGTCCCCGCGATCGGTCGAATTTCCACGCGACCATCGGTCAGGCGGACATGCACTTCCGGTGATGCGCCCACGATCGAGAAATCCTCCGTCTCCAAAATAAACATATACGGCGACGGATTCACCGTTCGAAGCGCCCGATAAAGATCCAGCGGCGAACGGCTGAAAGGCCGGGAGAACCGCTGGGATGGGACGAATTGAATGATGTCGCCGCTGCGGATGAATTCCTTGCCATCTTCGACCGCCTGTTCGAAGCGCTCCTTGGTGAAATTACCCGCAGGCACCGCGATTTTGACGGGATCGATGAGCGGCGCGGGTGCCAATCCACGCGGTTGCTTCAGGAAGTTGTAAAGCTGGTGCAATTCCGCCACGGCAGCGTCATAGGCAGCGGCAACGTCACCCCGGACGTGGGCGTTCACGCAGAGGCGCAAGGTTTGCTTGGCGCGATCGAAAATCAGCAACGAGTCCGACAGCATGAAATAGAGCAGGGGAACGCCCAATTCGTCGGTCTTCGCGGACGGTACCGTTTTTTCGATCCTGGAAACGTACTCGTAGCCCACGAAGCCGACCGCCCCTCCCGTGAAGCGCGGCAGGCCCGGGAGTGTGACCGGCTTGTAGCCCTGCATTTCCGCTTCGATCAATTTGAGCGGATCGGCGGGGGTCGGCACGATCTGCGTGGGCTGTCCGGGTTGCCGAATTTCCGTCGTATCCTTCCCGCAAATGAAAATCTTTCGCGGACGGCAGCCGATGAAACTGTAACGCGAAAGGTTTTCTCCACCTTCCACCGATTCCAAAAGATAGGATGGGCCCGCCTCTTTGAGTTTCGCGTACGCGGACACCGGCGTTTCAAAATCCGCCATCAGATCCGCGCAAACGGGGACGACATTGCCCTGTTTCGCCAGACTTACAAACGCGTCTCTGTTGGGGTGAATATTCATCGTCAAAGGTGGCCTTATGCGTGCGCCATGGAACAGCGGCAAGGCGCGAATGAGCTCGTCAACTGTGACGAGCCATCAAACGCGCCACTGTCACCATTCCCCGCCTGTGCGCGCGAGCTCAGTCGCCCGTCGAAGGCTGATCATCTTCCTGCAACGGGAGCGGCTGTCGTTCTCGTTGCCAGCTGTGATCGTTACTCGACCGTGACCGACTTCGCCAGATTGCGCGGCTTGTCCACGTCGCAGCCTCGTTCGACCGCGATGTAATAGCTCAGCAATTGGACGGGAATGGCGGCGATGATGGGCAGCACCGCTTCATGGCAGTCAGGCAACTCGATCACATCGTCGGCGACTCCGTTGGGGATTTCCGCGCCTTCGGTCGTGATGACGATGATGGGCCCGTTACGCGCTTTAATTTCCTGCATCGAGGAAACGATCTTGTTAAAGATCTCGCCGCTCGGAGCAAAAAACACGCTGGGGCATTCCTCACTGATTAGCGCGATGGGGCCGTGCTTCATTTCGGCAGCGGGATAGCCTTCAGCGTGGATATAGGAAATTTCCTTCAGCTTCAGCGCGCCTTCGAGGGCCAGCGGGAAAAGTGACAGGCGGCCGAGAAACAGCATGTCCCGGGACTGAGCATATTTCTTGGCGATTTCGCGGATTTTCGGTGCTTGATCGAGTACGCGTTGTACGAGGGCTGGAGCTCGTTTTAGCGCATTCACGTAGAGCACACCGTCGGAGAAACTCATATCGCGCATACGCGCAAGATAGAGTGCCATCATCGCGCCGATGAGGAGCTGTGAGGTGAACGCCTTCGTGGATGCCACGCCGATTTCCGGACCGACGTGCTGGTAGATTCCGCCGTCCGCTTCACGTGCGATGCTGGAGCCGACGACATTGCTGATCGCGAGCACGCGATGGCCTTTGCGTTTTGCTTCCCGGAGCGCGGCGAGCGTATCGATCGTCTCGCCCGACTGGCTCATTACGAAGAACAGCGTATTCGAATGGAGCGGCGAGTTGCGGTAGCGGAACTCGGACGCGTAATCGACTTCGACGGGCAAGCGCGCGAAACGCTCGATCAAATGCTCGGTCACGAGACAGGCGTGCCACGCCGTGCCGCAGCCGCAAAACATGAGGCGATCGATTTGGCGAAACTCACTCGGTGTCACGTTCAACCCACCGAATTGTGCCGTACTACCGTCGGCGGAAAACCGTCCACGCATCGCATTTTCAAGCGCCAAGGGCTGCTCGAAAATTTCCTTCTCCATGAAGTGCGCGTAAGTCCCCTGATCCGCGTCAGCGATTGACCAGGTAATTTTGTCCAACACTGGCGAAACGTCGGATTGGTCCAGCGTGGTGATGGAAAACGCTCCGGAGGTGAGGTGCACCAGCTCCCCGTCTTTCAAATAAACGACGTTCTGGGTGCGGCTGATCAGCGCGGACGCGTCGGACGCGATGATGTATTCGCCGTCGCCCACACCGAGGATCAGCGGCGAGGCTTTGCGCGCGGCGACGAGTTCGTTGGGGAAATCAACGCAAAGGACCGCGATGCCGTAGGTGCCTTCGACGTGGCGAAGCGCCTTGCGGACACATTCAACGAATGGGCTGTGCGCGTTGTTTTCCGCGGGCTCTTTCGCGTAGTGATACGCGATAAGATTACAGAGCACTTCCGTGTCGGTTTGTGACTGGAAGGTGTAGCCCTTGCTCGTCAGGAAAACTTTTATCTGCGAGTAATTTTCGATGACGCCGTTATGGATGAGGGCGAATTTGCCATCGCTGCTCACATGAGGGTGGGCGTTGGCATCAGTGACGCCGCCGTGCGTGGCCCAGCGCGTATGACCGATTCCGGTGGTGCCGGTGAATTGATGACGGACCGTCTCCTTGACCAGATTTTCGACGCGTCCCACTTTTTTGGCGACGTCGAGCTTACGCCCCTGGAGTATGCAAACACCCGCGGAATCGTAGCCTCGATATTCGAGGCGTTTCAGACCCTCGAGGATGATTGCAGATGCTTTCTGTTTGCCGACGTAACCAACAATTCCACACATATTTTCCTGTTTTTTGTTTGGCGAAACTAAGCGCGCTGGCCAAACGTGAGGCAAGTTTTAATCCCCCAACTCCCCTCCCACTTCCCTATGCTCACTCAAAAACGCGTGCTCGCCGTCATCATGGGCGGAGGTCGTGGCACTCGCCTGCATCCCCTTACACAGGAACGCTGCAAGCCAGCGGTTCCTCTCGCCGGTAAATATCGGCTCGTCGATATTCCGATTAGCAACTGCATCAATTCCGATATCAACCGGATTTTTATTCTGACGCAGTTCAACACCGCGTCGCTTCACCGGCACATTCAAACCACGTATCACTTCGACCCATTCGGTGGCGGTTTCGTTGATATATTGTCTGCGGAGCAAACGGAAAAAAGTTTAGACTGGTATCAAGGAACGGCGGACGCAGTACGGCGGAATCTCATGCATTTCCGGGCGTTCCCGCACGATCTCGTGCTGATTCTTTCCGGCGATCAGCTCTACCGGATGGATTTCAGAGATATTATCGAACAGCACATCGCCAACAACGCGGATGTCACGCTCGCTACCGTGCCATTTCCCGTTTCGAAGGTGGAAGGACTGGGCCTCACGCGTGTCGCGGACGACCTCTCAATCGCTCAGTTTGTTGAGAAACCAAAAGATCCCGCGATCATCGCCAGCCTGGCGTTGAGTTCCACGATCGAATCGAGGCTGAAAACGCCGTCAGAAGAAAAACGCTGTTTGGCGTCGATGGGTATTTACGTGTTCAACCGCGATGTGCTGGCAGACGCATTGGCCAACAACATGGCGGATTTCGGCAAAGAGGTCATCCCTGGCCTGCTCGGAAAGAAGAAGCTCTTTGCGTATATTTTTGAAGGATACTGGGAGGACATCGGAACGGTGAAGGCATTTTTCGACGCGAATCTCGCGCTGGCCCAACCCTTGCCGCCGTTTAATTTCTTCGATGCCGGCTCTCCAATTTATACCCAGGACAGGTACCTTCCGGCTTCGAAGCTCAATAAATGTGAGATCAACCATGTCGTTATCGGCGACGGTTCGATCCTGACGGACTCCACTCTGACGCATTGCGTGCTCGGAATTCGATCGTACGTCGGCGAAGGCTGCATCTTGGAAGACACGATCGTCATGGGCTCCGATCAGTACGAGACGCCGGAGCAGCTGGCGGAAAATGTTGCAATGAATCGGCCGCACTTGGGGCTCGGGAAGGGCTGCCAGGTGAAGCATGCGATCATCGATAAGAACGCCCGGATCGGCGATAATTGTGTGCTGAGCGCGGAAGGAAAGGCCGATGGAGAATACGCCGGCGGTACGGTGGTCATCCGCGACGGAGTCCTGGTGGTCAGAAAAGGCGCACTGATTCCAGCGGGAACGGTGGTCTAACGCGCGGAGCGCGGAGCCCGACGACTCGGCGGTTAACCACGGACGGCGCGATCGCGCGTTAATCCCGTTTCGTTGTCGCGGTGGTTGTTAGCGCTTTTCGCGATGCGATCGCGATCAGCGCTACACCCGCCACGATGAGAAACAGCGAATAGAAGGTTCCGCGGCTCAGGCCGAGGATTAGACCGGCGTCCGGTTCTCGAAACGTTTCTCCGAGTGCGCGCACGATCGCGTAAGCGATCAGGAATTCGCCCGTGAGTTGTCCGGGCGTGGTCTTGATGGTGTTGCTGCGCCAGAAACGCCACTGCATGTAAATGAAGAGCAACGCACCTTCGAGTCCCGCCTCGTAAAGCTGCGACGGATGCCGCGGCACGAGGGGATCCGGGCTCCCCGGAAAAATGACCGCCCACGAAACGTTGCTCGGTTTCCCCCAGAGTTCGCCGTTGATGAAATTCGCGACGCGTCCGAAGAAAAGTCCGAGCGGCGCCGTCGACGTGACAAGATCTGCGAGGTGAAGAAATGAGATCTTCTGAGCACGAGCGAACCACGCGAGTGCGATCGCCACGCCAGCCATTCCTCCGTGGCTCGCCATTCCACCTTCCCATACGCGAAACAAACTCAACGGATCGGCGAGCAGCTCATCCGGGTGATAAAGCAGGAACGATCCAATGCGACCGCCAATCATCACGCCAAGGACCAGCGCGACGATGAGATCGGAAATTTTTTCGCGCGGAAGCTGCGAACGTCCTGCGCGCCAGTATCGGCTGAGCAGCAAGGCCGCGCTCATAAATCCGAGCAGATAGCTGAGCCCGTAGTAGCGAATCCCGAAGTTGTCGCTGAATTTAAAAAGGAACGGACTCAGGTGATGCGTCCAATAGGCAAGAGGAGACGCGGGAATCGTAACGTGAAACATGCTCGGCGGTGGAATGGGAATACGAGACTTGCCGGGACAACATCGGCGAACAATCCAATTTGATTTGAAAACCGCTTGGTCGGCGAAGGCGGCACGATTTGCGGTAGGTGGTGCGCTTGCCGCACCACGGCAGTCGAACGTGGCGCGGCGAGCGCGCAACCTACAAGACGGCCGCTCGATCCATGTCCGTCCTGCAAAACAGCCTTGCCGCCGCGCGAGAGCGACCGCGTAGTCTTTATTCATGAGTGAGCTCAAACGTACGCCTCTCCGCGATTTTCATGCTTCCCACGGCGGGAGATTGGTAGACTTCGCCGGCTGGGAAATGCCGGTCCAGTACCGCAGCATTCTCGAAGAACACAAAGCCGTGCGTCGCACCGCCGGCCTTTTCGATGTGAGCCACATGGGCGAGGTGGACGTGCGCGGAACCGGCGCGGAAGCGTTCCTCAATCAGCTCGTGACGAATGATGTCACGAAACTATTTCCCGGCCGGGTGCTTTATTCGCCGATGTGCTATCCGAGCGGTGGCGTGGTCGACGATCTGCTCGTCTACCGCCGCGGTCCGACAGACTTTTTTCTCTGCATCAACGCGGGCAATATCGCCAAGGACCTCGCATGGATTCGCGAGCAGGCGGCGAACTTTGATGTCACAATCACTGACCGATCTGATGACTATGCGTTGCTCGCCGTTCAGGGACCGCGTGCGGCGGAAATTGTGCAGTCACTCACCGGTGCGAAGCTCGGTCTCGTGAAATACTATCATTTTACCGAGGGAACCGTCGTAGGCGTTCACTGCATCATCAGTCGCACCGGCTATACCGGCGAGGATGGGTTTGAGCTGTATCATGCTGCCGGTGACGCGGTGCCGCTGGCCGAGGCAATCCTTGCCGCGGGAACGCCGCTCGGATTGGAACTCGCAGGTCTTGGCGCGCGTGACAGCCTGCGACTCGAAGCGGGTTATCCGCTCTACGGTCACGAAATCACCCAGGATATTTCGCCGCTCACCGCCGGTCTCGGCTGGACGGTGAAACTGGATAAAGGGGCCGATTTCGTCGGACGCGCGGCGTTGCACGCGGAAAAACAGAATGGCGCCGCTCAGCGAGTCGTGTTTTTCAAGACAGGCGATCGGCGCATTGTCCGCGCTGAAACTCCCGTGCTCGACGGAGCGGGCGCGATCGTTGGTCGCGTGGTTTCAGGAACCCTATCGCCGATTCTCAACGAGGCGATTGGCTCCGCACTCGTTTCTTCCACCGCCGCGGCGCTGCCGCTCGCAGTCGATATTCGCGGCACCAAACTGAATTTGCATCTGGTCAAACCACCGTTTGTCCCATTGAAAAAAGCACCATGAGCAACGTCCCCTCTGATCTTCGTTATGCGAAATCCCACGAATGGGTAAAACTGGCTGACGATGGCACCGCGCTGGTTGGTATCACGGATTACGCGCAGAATTCCCTTGGTGATATCACCTACGTTCAAGCACCCAAAGTCGGAGTGATGCTGAAAGCAGGCGAAACGTTTGGGGTGGTGGAGTCCGTCAAAGCGGCGAGCGATCTTTATGCTCCCGTAGCCGGCACGGTTTTGGCCGTAAACACGGCGTTGGATGGCGCTCCTGAAACGGTGAACACGGCTCCTTATACGGACGGTTGGATGCTCAAGATCAAAGTGGGCAATCCCGCAGAGGTCGCTGCACTCCTGGATCCGGACGCGTACGGAAAACTGTTGAGCTGAGGCAGCGCCATTTTCCGGTCAGCCCGTGGGTTGCGCGATCGTCGCGCCACCAATTGAACGCTTCGTTGCGCAACGAAAGCGCATCCACGTTCTCAGCTGACTCAGCGCCGGGCTTGATCGAGTCCGGCAATCCTCGTATGCATCTTTGCAATCGTCTGGCCGTCATGCACAGCAGCGCGGTTCGTTGCCCTCCCGTGCCACCCCGTTTTCCCCATGTTTCCACGCCACTTCATCTACGCCTTCAGCTTCGCACTCTTGCTGAGTGGATGCGCCAAAACGAAAAACGTCACCGCTTCAGCGGGACCGACGGCCCAACCCGTCGAGGTTACTCCGGTACTCCGCCAGGATTTAGCCGAAACCTTAAATATCGTGGGCTCGGTGGCGGCGAATGAGTCCGCGGTTATTCGCCCTGAAACAACGGGCCTCGTTCGCAGCATTCATTTCGAAGAAGGGCAGCGCGTAAAAAAGGGCGATCTATTGGTGAAGATCGACGATGCCGAAATGCGCGCGCAGCTGGGGCAAAGCGAAGCGCGTTTTCGGCTGGCCGAACTCAATTTGAAACGCGCCGAGCGGCTTGGCGAAACGCAGAGCAACAGCCTTGCGGAAGTGGATCGTTCGCGTTCGGAATTCGCCTCGGCGAAATCCGATCTCGAACTCATTCGCGTGCGCCTCGACCGCACGGAAATTCGCGCACCGTTCGACGGCATGGTCGGCGGCCGAACGCTCTCGCCGGGCGATTACGTGAACTCTCAATCTCAAATCACGACGATCAATGATCTGAGTCGTTTGAAAATTGATTTCCAAGTTCCCGAACGTTTTGCCGCAAAGGTCCGTCCCGGCACGACCTTCAAAGTGAAGTCACAAGCACTCGCGGCGGGAACGGAGTTGTCGGGAGAAGTTTATTACGTCGCGTCAATTGTGGATCGCGCGACTCGTTCCAGCGAAGTGAAAGGCTTTATGTCCGGCGATGCGCCAGGCTTAAAACCCGGTATGTTCGCAAATGTCGAACTCGTGCTCGCGGTTCGTCAGGCCGTTTTAACCGTGCCAGAAGGTGCAATCCTGACAACGACCAGCGGTACGCAAATCATCGCAACGAAACAAGAGGGCGGCGCGACCGTAGCCGAATTTATCCTCGTGAAAACAGGATTGCGCGGCAAAGGTTATGTCGAGGTTGCGCCACTCAAAGGTGAACTCTCCGAAGCGCGGCAGGTCGTCGCTTCTGGTGTGGGTGCACTGATACTTTTTTCAGGAGCACCGATCGAACCGCGGCCGTTTATCAGCAACTTTCGCACTGCGGCCACACCATGATTCTTTCGGATATTTCAATTCGCCGTCCGGTGGTCTGCCTCGTCGCGTCCATCCTGATCGTATTGATCGGGGTACTTTCGTTCAAGAAATTGGCGGTTCGCGAGTATCCCAATATCGATTCGCCGATCATTTCGGTGCAGACGTCGTATCCGGGCGCGTCAGCGGAGGTGATCGAAACAAAAATCACCGAACCGCTCGAGAAAGAGATTTCGTCCATCGACGGCATTCGCGTTGTTCGCTCCGTTTCTCGCGAGCAACAGTCGGAGATCACGGTCGAATTCAATCTAGCGCGCGATGTGAACGAAGCGGCCAACGACGTCCGTGACCGCGTGAGTCGCGCCCGAAGTAGGCTGCCAGACGAAGTGCTTGAGCCGCAGATCACGAAGACGGAGGCCGACGCTGATCCCATTCTTGGGTTTTCACTGAACTCCGACCGCTATTCGCGACAAGAGCTCTACGACATGGCGGATCGACTCGTCGTGCAGCGTATCCAAACGGTGCCGGGAGTAGGATCCGTGCAGGTGAGAGGGCCGCGCTATGCGATGCGACTCTGGATCGATTCCGATCGCCTCGCCGCGTACGCGCTGACCGTCGCTGATGTGGAGCGGGCGTTGGGCCAGCAAAACGTCGAGGTACCTGGTGGGCGCATCGAATCAGTCACGCGCGAGTTCACCGTGCGCACGCAGGGGAATCTCGCGGAGGTGATTGATTTTGAAAATCTGATCCTCGCCGTGCGCGATGGTTATCAGGTGAAGTTTTCCGATATCGGCCGCGTCGAACTCGGGCAGAACGATTATCGAGGCGAGAGTTTCTTTCGCGGCCGGCCGACCGTTGGTATCATGGTGTTCCGTCAATCCCAGTCGAACCTGCTCGATCTCGCCGACGGCGTGAAGGCGCAGATCGCCAACATTCGGGCGGATCTGCCGAAGGGCGTGAGCTTCGACATCGGCTTCGACAGTTCGGTTTTCGTGGATCGGTCGGTGCGCGAAGTGTACAAGACCTTGTGGGAAGCGTCCGGCCTCGTGATTCTGATGATCTTTCTGTTCCTGCGGGACTGGCGTGCGACATTTATTCCGCTGCTGGCGATTCCCGTTTCAGTCGTGGGCTCGTTCGCAATCATGAGTTGGTTGGGCTTTTCGTTGAACGTCTTGACGCTGCTCGCACTCGTACTCGCAGTAGGCCTGGTGGTGGATGATGCGATCGTGATGCTCGAAAATATTTATCGACGCATCGAAGACGGAGAGCCGCCGATCCACGCTGCGGTCCACGGCGCGCGCCAGGTGGCGTTCGCGATCATAGCCACCACGCTGACGCTGGCCGCGGTATTTCTTCCGGTGGCGTTTCAATCAGGTCAAACCGGGCGTCTCTTCTTCGAGTTCGGCGTCACACTGGCCATTTCCGTCCTCGTATCAGCTTTCGTCGCACTGACGCTCACGCCGATGCTGAGTTCGCGGATGCTCAAGGCGCGAATCGTGG
Source organism: uncultured bacterium (assembly GCA_967755055.1). Classification (GTDB taxonomy): domain Bacteria; phylum Verrucomicrobiota; class Verrucomicrobiia; order Opitutales; family Opitutaceae; genus Opitutus. The sequence goes on along the minus strand of CBRAFL010000096.1, from coordinate 5,063 downwards.
AAGGTAAGACACGTCACGGTTGGATCTATGAAAAGACTGAGCCGTTTTTCGAAGGCATGAACCGGTGGTACGCGTCGATGCTCAGCGCTTCGCTGAAGCACAAAGGATGGATCATCTTGTTTTCCTCGGCTGTGGTTCTGCTGGGACCCTATCTTTATACTAAACTACAACGTGAACTCACGCCGTTGGAGGACCGCAGCTCTTTCCGGGCATCGTTCATCGCGCCGGTCGGATCGACCCCGCAGTATGCGCACTATTATTCCGGAAAGATGGAGCAGATAATTTTGAAGGTGCCGGAGATGGCGATTACATTTCGCCGAAGTGGGGACGGCAATCGGGCGTTTATTTTCGCCACGCTAAAACCGTGGGAGGAACGGGAGCGCAAAACCCAGGACGTGATCGCTGAACTGCGCGAGAAATTCAGAAATGAAATCACGGGCGGGCAGGCGTTTCCGATCGCACCGCGCCCGTTTGGGCAACGCGGCGGCGGCTCTGGCGTGCAGGTGGTGTTGCAAGGATCGGATTTCGATCAGCTCCAAAAGTACGCCGGCCAGATGCTCGAATCCATGCGAGCGAGCCCCATGTTTTATCAGCCACGTCTCGATCCCTCGCCGACGAAGCCGCAATTAGAAGTGAGGATCGATCGCGCCAAGGCCGCAGATCTCAACGTCCCAATTTCAGAAATCGCCGCCACGCTTGAAACCTTGTTCGGCGGCAAACGTGTGACGACGTTTCAACGCGGGAGTCAGGAGTACGATGTCATCGTGCAAGTGGCGGACGAAGATCGCACCTCACCGTCCGACCTCAGCCGCGTTTATGTGAAGGCGACAACCGGCCAGCTCATCCAATTGACGAATCTCGTGCAGGCGAACGAAAGCGTGGTGCCGGAAAATTATCCGCACTTCGCACGTCTTCGCGCCGTGACGGTCTCCGCGCAATTGGCCGGCGATGCGACGATCGGCGACGGCGTGGACTTTCTTCGCAAGGAAGCGGGGCGCGTACTGCCGGCCGGGTACACCTACGCTTGGGACGGAGAGACGCGTGAGTTCGTCGAAAGCGCGAGCGACACGTGGATGTTATTCGTGCTGGCGTTGGTCTTCACGTTTTTGATTTTGGCGGCGCAATTTGAATCCTGGATACATCCGCTCACGATCTTCACGGGAATCATCCTGGCGCTTTCAGGCGGCGTGACGGTGCTCTACTGCACACGTTTTTGGGGACCGGCCATGACCGATAATCTCTATTCGCGCTTCGGCTTGATCATGCTGATCGGACTGGTGGCGAAGAACGGAATTTTAATCGTGGAGTTCGCCAACCACCTCCAGTTGGAGGGACGAACGGCATTCCAAGCCGCTTATGAAGCGGCGATCTTGCGATTCCGGCCGATTCTCATGACGGCGATCGCGACGATTTTGGGCGCGGTCCCGATCGCGTTTGCGACGGGAGCGGGAGCAGAGACGCGCAATCCCATGGGCATCGTGATTGTCGGCGGTCTCAGTATCGCGACGTTCCTTACGCTGTTTGTCGTTCCGATCTGTTATGTGCTGGTCGATCGGCTTTGCGTACGTGTCACAGGTCACTCGAGCGCGTATGGTTTGAAGAAAGCGCAGCAGATTGAGCGTGAGACAATGGACGTTCCGGAACCTGTCGTGATGGCGAAGTGAGCAACGGCCTTGGGACGCGGTTGCGTTGGCCACGAGGCTTGTGCGCCTCAGGCGTACGCCCCGCCGTGCCGCGGCTTACCCGGAGGGTTCGCCCTACCTTCAAACCGAAATATTTTCGCCCACAAAAAAGCCCGCGCCGCGAAGATTCGCGGGCACGGGCTAAGAGTTAAAACAAATCAGGCTTTGCCGGACTTCGCGGCCTTCTGCCGTGCATTGTTATTCAGGATACGCTTGCGAAGACGCAGGCTCTTCGGCGTGACCTCGACGAGTTCATCGGAGGCGATGTACTCGATGGCGCGCTCGAGCGAAAGTTTCGAGGCGGGCGTCAGGCCGGTGGCAACGCCGGAGCCTTGCGAACGGAAATTCGTCAGCGCTTTTTCGCGAACGGCGTTGCACGCGATGTCTTCGTTGCGAGGGTTCTCGCCGACAATCATGCCTTCGTAAACTTGCTCGCCAGGACTGACGAAGAGTTTGCCGCGTTCCTGCACCATCACGAGCGCGTAGGACGTGGTCTCGCCCGCTTCGGTCGCGATGAGTGTGCCGGTGATGCGGGTGAGCACTTCGCCCGCGTACGGTCCGTACTCTTTGAAGAGATGGCTCAACACGCCGCGACCGCTGGTCGCGTTGACGACGTCGATTTCCATGCCGATGAGACCGCGCGTGGTGATCGTAGCTTCGAGCATCGTGGAGTGCGGGAGCTTCTCCATGTTCGTGAGCTGACCTTTGCGGTTCGCGAGATTCTGCATGATCGAACCGACGCACTCGTCGGGCACTTCGATCCACACGGTCTCGTACGGCTCCTGGCGCTGACCATCGACGATCTTCTCAATGACGGTCGGGCGGGAGACGAGAAGCTCGAAACCTTCGCGGCGCATCGTCTCGACGAACACAGCCACCTGCATGGCGCCGCGAGCTTTGACGTTAAAGATACCGGCTTTGTCGGTGTCTTCGATTTTGATCGAGACGTTGGTCTTCAACTCACGCATCAACCGCTCGCGGAGCTGGCGGGACGTAACGAGTTTTCCTTCCTGCCCGACCAACGGACCGTCGTTGACGCAGAACTGCATCTCGAGGGTTGGAGGATCGATTTGGGTGAAGGGAAGGGCGTGACCGGCTTCGTCTGCGGTGAGCGTATCGCCGATGTCGATATCTTCGAAACCGGAGAGACCTACGATATTGCCAGCAACGGCGCTGTCGGTTTCACGCGTGCCGAGGCCGGTGAACTCGAAGACCTTGGTGATCTTGGCGCGGACGCGTTTGCCATCGGAATGGCGAACGATGAACACGGTCTGGCCGATATTGGCGGTGCCGCCGAGAATCTTGCCGACGGCGATACGACCGACGTAATCGCTCCAATCGATGTTCGACACCAGCATGTGGAACGCCTCTTCGGGCTTCGCGAAGGGGGGTGGGATGTGGTCGAGAATCGTTTGGAAGAGAGGCGACATGTTCTTCTTCTCTTCGCCGAGATGGAACATCATGTAGCCGTCGCGGCCGGAACCGTAAACGACGGGGGCGTCAAACTGTTCCTCGGTGGCGTTGAGCTCCATGAGCAGCTCGAGCACCTTGTCGTACATCTTCGCTGGTTCGGCGTTCTCGCGATCGATCTTGTTGATGACGATGACGACCTTGAGGCCGTGGCCGAGGGCTTTGCGGAGAACGAAACGCGTTTGCGCCTGGGGCCCGTCATAGGCGTCGATCACGAGGAGAACGCCGTCAACCATCCGGAGAGCGCGCTCAACTTCGCCGCCGAAGTCAGCGTGACCGGGAGTGTCGACGATGTTGATGATCTTATCCTGCCAGTGAACGGACGTGTTCTTGGCCTTGATCGTGATGCCCTTTTCCTTCTCCAAGTCCATGGAGTCCATGGCGCGCTCCTCGACCTGTTGGTTGGCGCGGTAGACGCCGCCTTCCTTGAGAAGCTTGTCGACGAGGGTGGTTTTGCCGTGGTCGACGTGGGCGATAATGGCGATATTTCGGATGTTCTGGTTCATGGCGCTGCGCGTTCTGGTCTTTGGAAAAAAGGAGAACGTGCTGACCGCCGAAGCCGAAGGCAAGGCCGAAGGCGGGGGGATCGCGGATGAAGGTGGATTCATTCCCAGAATGTATTGCTGGCACTGTCTTCGCGCAAGAAAGCGCCGGACCGTCGAGCCGTGGCGCGACGAGCGCGTAACCTATCTGGAGCGAAACTGTGGGAGGGGCTTTACGCCCCGACGAGAGGTGTTCGCGTTCAACCGGGGCATGAAGCCCTCCCACAGCGAACCCATTCCTCCAAAAACAATAAGGCCCCGGAACCTTGCGGTCCCGGGGCCAAATTTGGGGGTGGGCGTTCGCCACGCGCTCTTTCCCGACGGCACAATGTTGGGCGCCTCGCTTTCGCGGGCCTTGTGCTTCCCGACGCCACTCTCCGCGGCATGCGGAGGTTTCGGTCTCATGGCGGGACCGTTCCAACCGTTTCCGGTTGGAATCTATCGAGTGAGGTCTTTTCGCCCGGTTCGGTCGTCTCCTGCCGGAGGCGGCTCGCCGGACGTGGTGCGGACACGCCTGCAATTCCTAATTTCTCGCGTCGGCACCGTTACCACGGGGACGGCCCCGGCTTTTGACCGGACGTTGGCCCCGCGTTACGGGTCTGACCTCTTAACTCTCAGGTTGCGTTCGCTTTTGCAGTGAGGTGACGCGTTTTTTCGCGCCGCTTCAATTGAGGAGGTTGACGAGCTTTGCCAGGCCCGCTCACTCCCCGCAATCACGCCTCCCTTGCGCGCCCTGCTCGTGCGAGCGAGCGGGGCCTTTTGGTGGGGTCGTCCCACCGGGAAACGCGACTGCGTTCTGGTCTGCGCAGTAGCAACCAAAACCCTCTGGGGTAACTGCGTCCGGCGCACGGGTCGAAACGTCCCGCGGGCCTGACTCGGCTTGGGAGCGGTTTCTAATCGCGCCTTGCCGCTCAGCTCCTGATTTCGTGTTGACTGACCGGACACGACTCCGGCCAGAGGAGCTGGTGATATCTGCCTGTCAAACTGCTTGCGCAGTCTGGAGGGGAAAGCGGCACCAGCTGCCGCTCACCATTCCCCGGTCGCCCGGGATTATCTCAGTCGTGCTCTCGGCGGGTTTTTCAGGCCGCCGCGCTGCGACTGTTCTATCAAGGAACGAGTGAAAGAGTGCGAGTCGCTGAACGAATGTGAAGGCATTGTTCTTCACAACTTTTGCACCGCGGAAATCGGTGAATAACTTGCGAGCAAACATACTCACGGGTTGTTCACAGGTTTTCGTGCGGCGCGAAAACCTAAGTTTTTGAAAGTGGTCGCGGCCGGCCCAGGGCGAAAACTGCACGCAGAGTTTGTAATCGGTTCGGAATTCTAGGTTTTTGCGGAGCAAAAACCTCATGCGTCCGCGCGACCTGCC
>CBRAFL010000095.1:0-16042 GCA_967755055.1 uncultured bacterium | reverse complement strand
TGAGGTCCGCTCTCTTCTGGTGGCTGCGAGGTTGAGCGAGGGGTTTTTCCTCCCACTCGCGCACGCTCGAAGCCACACGGTTCAAAGGGCTGAGTGCTATTCAGCCTTCAACGCGCCGAAGAGCAGGAAATCCCAATACAACTGATGGGCGGGCCCCGTATCCGTGCGTAGAATTAGAATACGGTCGTGGCCCGAAGGAATTGTCAGCTCGCGCCGCAGCATTCCGCGGTGCTCGGGATGGTTGAGCGGATCGAGAAGTTCATAGGAGAGTTGCGTCTCGGGCTCTCCGGAAATTTGCAGCGACCACGTCACTCCGGCGCCATCGGTTTTTCCGCCGTCCGCGTAAGCGTCTTCACGAAGGCCGACAAGATAGGTGATCCACTTCACCGTGTCTGGCAGCGCGAACTTCAGCTCAGCTGCAGGCGTGAACTGATACATCGGTGTGCCGTCGATTATGAATGTTTCCAGTGGCGAGAAGAGCTGCGCACTGATCGGCTGCAGCTCGAAACCTTCCAGCCGGCGGAGATGGCGCTGCGCATATTTAACGAGTCCCAGACGTTTGTCCGCTTCAGCGCCGAAACTTTCGACGATTGAAACCTGGTCAGACGGAATTCCTGAGGCGGAAATCACTGCACTCGCATTTTTCGGCGTTGAATTCCAGAGAAAGGCTTGGTGCGAACCAGGCATGCCTCCGCTGTAACCGTTCAAGGTCGCTCGGTGTAGGCGCAACGCGGCACTCCAAGCGTCGAGTTGAATATAGGAATCGGGTTGATTCGTCGGGCCCGGCGCGAATACAAGAATTGGCTTATTGCCGGAGGATTTCCACGCAGTGATGAGTGCTTGCGCGCGTGCGCCGGCAGCAGCCAGCAGGGTGGCGGGTTGATGATGCGCGATGTTTTCAACGCAGAGAAGAACCGCCGTGATCGCGGGTAGGAAACGCCAGCGACTCGTGGACAGCACACCTTGCCAGCGTGAAAGAAGCAGACCTCCCGCTGCCAGTTCCGCCACCAGTACTATGCCGCCAACGCGGCCCGAAGCGCGGAAAGCGCGAAGCGGCTCAATCCACTCCGTAACGACAACCCAAATACCTCGCGTTTCGTTCCATCGCGTGAAAAAGGCGAGGGTGGCGAGCGCTCCGATCGCAAGCGCGGCCATCGTGGCAGCTTGCGCGTCGCGGCGATTTCTCCAGCCAGCAAAGAGTGCGGAGAGCAGCAGAGCCAAAGGAAGAAACCCGGCGAACCATGCACGTTCGACGAGCTGGTGATCTCCGCCGGGCCAGCCGACGGGATAAAGCGACGGTGGCGGTGCGGTGAACCATGAACGCAAAGTCGGCGCGAGATCGACGACTTCGCGCATGGGTCGTCCCGCACCGGACTGGACCGAGCTGACGTAGATTTTTGCAGCGGCCAATGCCAGGCCGCCGCCGATTAGCGCAATCACGATGCTGCGAATCCAAAGCGTCGCTGACGATCCCGCTGAAAGAGCTGTCCGCTTCGTTGCTGGCGAAATCAGCCACCACGCGAGTCCGACGAACAGCGTGATCACACCACCGAAAAATGCGAGATACGGTCCGGCCGCGAATTGCCAGGCGAACCAGCCGGCAGCGGTGAGCAGACGCGCGTGAACGCGATCCTGGTTCCACTGCGCGAGTTCAGCCCAGGCGAGCACCAGCGGGAAAAACGGTAGCATCTGCATGTGCGTTCCCGCAAGCCACACCATGGGCACAGATGCAGTCGCTGCGAAAAGAAACGGTCCTCGCAGAGATTTCGTGATGCCGAGCGCCGAGAAAAAATGGAGCACCGCGAGCGCGTTCAACGCGGCGACCACGATGAACCACGCCTGCCATGCTCGATCCAGCGAAAATCCCACCAGACGCAGCGCCGCGTAAATCGGGAGAGTTCCGACATGGGTATCGCTGAAACCAAGCGTGTTCGCAGCCGGATAAAATTGCGACGGCGACGACCAGGTGTAAACGCCCCGCAGCGATTGGTAACCGTGTTCGAGAATCAGTTGATTGAAACGCCCGTCGCCGAGATCGCCGGGATAAGCACGGCCGGCGTTGAGCCAGATCGCTTGAGTGACGTGCAGGATCGAGAGGAGAATCCAGAGGACCAGCCAAGTTGTTCGCGACGTACGGATCCCGCGGGGCCCAACCTGAGGAGAGCGAGCGGGCGTTGCGATGGATTGCACCGCGGCAGGATGTGCGGACGATCGGACGAAGTTCAAGTCGTCGTCGCGGAATCGACGCGGGTAGCCGTGCCAGTTATGGCGCGGTGCGTTGCGATCCTCGCTCCCGGCGAAAAATGATTCGAAGTCTCAAGCGTCAGCTCTAACCTGAGGAACTTTTAGTCGATCCATTCGTCACTTATCGCAAACCCCATGGCATTTGTTACCGCGACTACGGCCCAGGAAAACTATGACGCAGTGATCATCGGGTCCGGTGCCGGAGGTGGACAAACCGCCTACACGCTGGCGATGGAAGGCGCGAGGGTGTTGATCCTCGAGGCGGGCCGAAATTACGACGTCGCGAAAGAAACGCCGATGTTTCAAACGAATCGCGACGCTCCCTTGCGCGGCACCGGCACGCCGGACAAGCCGTTTGGTTTTCACGACGCGACAATCGATGGCGGTTGGACTGTGCCGGGCGAGCCGTACTCCAGCGCTTCAGATGATCCGCGCCAGAAATTTTTGTGGTGGCGTGCGCGCATGCTCGGCGGCCGGACGAATCACTGGGGCCGGATCGCTCTCCGGAACGGGCCGTATGATTTTAAGCCCTACACGCGCGACGGACTCGGTTTCGACTGGCCGATATCGTACGAAGACGTGGAGCCTTATTACGACAAAGTGGAAATGCTCATCGGCGTGCACGGAGCAAACGAAGGATTGGAGAACACGCCGAGTTCCTCGCCGGGAGTTTTGTTGCCACCGCCGAAACCGCGCATCGGCGAACTGCTGCTTCAACAGCGCGCGAAGAATCTCGGCATTCCCGTGATCGCCTCACACCGCGCGGTGCTCACGCAGAAGCTCGATCACGAAACCATTCCGCGGAAATTGCATCCGAATAATCCAAAAGCGCAGCGTATCCTTTCCCAGGACATGCAGGCGCGCGCCGCGTGTTTCTGGGCCACGCCGTGCGGACGCGGGTGTTCCATTCGCGCGAATTATCAATCGACCACGGTTCATCTTCCGCCAGCGATGGCGACGGGTAACCTCGATATTCTTACGAACGCGATGGCGCGGGAAATCACGCACGACGACACCGGCAAGGCCACGGGCGTGACGTTCATCGACAAAACCACGGGCAAGGAAGCTCACGTCAAGGGACGCGTTATCGTGGTGGCGGCGAGCGCGTGCGAATCCGTGCGGCTGTTGCTGAATTCCAAGTCGGCGCGGTTCCCGAATGGGCTGGGGAATTCCAGCGGATTAGTCGGCAAGTATATTATGGATACGGTCGGCGGAAATGGCGGCGGACAAGTACCGCTGCTGGAAAATCTGCCGCCGATGAATGAAGACGGTACATCGGGCATGCATCTGTACGTTCCGTGGTGGCTCTACGGGCAGCAGCACGCCGGCCAGCTCGGCTTTGCCCGCGGTTATCATATTGAATTGACCACGGGGCGCGGGATGCCGGGCGCTTCCGCGTTTTCGGGATTAGAGCAGTTTACCGGCGGAAGTTACGGGCGCGCGTTCAAGGAAGACGCGCGTCGTTACTATGGATCGTTCGTCGGGATGGCGGGGCGGGGAGAGATGATTCCCAACGAAAATTCCTACTGCGAACTGGATCCGGCGTTGAAAGATAAATGGGGGATTCCCGCGCTGCGTTTTCACTGGAAATGGTCAGACCACGAAATCGGCCAGGCTGCGCATATGCGGAAGACGTTTGACGACGTCATTCGTGAAATGGGCGGCAACGTCCGGCCGTCCAAGGAAGATCCGCGTGATTACATCAAAAAAGGCGGTGAGATCATTCACGAGGTCGGCGGTACCATCATGGGGAGCGACGTCAAAAAATCTGTGACCAACAAATGGGGACAGACTTGGGACGTGAAGAACGTTTTCCTTACCGACGGAGCGCCGTTTTGCTCGAATGCCGATAAGAATCCCACGTTGACGATCATGGCTCTCGCCTGGCGCGCGGCCGATTACATGCTCGATGAAATGCGGAAAGGAAATCTCTGATATGAACGAGCCCGAACTCCCGCGCATGGATCGCCGCACCGCGATCAAATGGATGGTGACGGCGTCGGCGAGTCTTGCGCTCACGCCGCATTGGATGGCCGCTGCTGAAGACGAAGCCGCCGCGGTTCACGCCGTTGGTTATGGGACGGATCCCAATCTGACCAAGACCTACAACCCCGGCGATTGCTGGCCGCTGACGCTGACGCCGGCGCAGCGACAGACGGTAGCGACGTTGTGCGACGTGATTATTCCGGCGGACGCGAAATCCCCGAGCGCGTCAGCGGTGGGCGTACATGACTTTATCGACGAGTGGATCAGCGCGCCGTACCCGGGGCACGCCAAGGATCGTGAGCTGATTCTCAACGGGCTCGTGTGGCTCAAAGCGGAATCGCAAAAGCGTTTCGGGCTGGCCTTCGTCAACACGATCGGCCGGCAGAAAACCGCGATTTGCGACGACATCTGCTTCGAGGAGAAAGCGAAGCCAGAGTTCAAGACACCGGCGAAATTTTTCACGCGGTTTCGCAACTTGACTGCTGGCGGATTTTATACGACGCCGGAAGGGATGAAGGACATTGGCTATACGGGAAACGTCCCGCTCGAAAAATTCGAAGGCCCACCGCTGGATTTGATTAAGAAGCTCGGGCTGGCGTGAGATTTTCTTCGAAACCCGACGAGGGTGACGCGCGTTACGGATCGATCGCAGTTCGTGAGAGCTTGCGACGGCGCGGACCTTTGGTTTTCGACGCAGCGTCAGATTTCGCTGCCTTCGCGGGTTTTGACAGTGGTGTGCTCTTCGAAGGTTCAAACGCAGTCCCGAGCACATCGCTGAACAGGAGATTAACCGGACCGGTGGCGATTACGCCCACGACGGAGGCGGAATTGCCCAAAATCGATTTTTTCCCGACGAGGTGAAAGCTGTATTCCGACTGCTCAGCCGTACCGGCCAGTTTTTTGGGTGAAGGTCGATAAACCATGGCGGGAAGTTTTTGAGTGTTCCTTACTCAGAGTCTGGAAAATCCATGCAGTTCCCCGACGCCCGGTTCGGGATTGTGACCACCTATAAGCTGAACGTTGCAGGTGGCGTCCGGTCAGGCGTTAAAATAATTAGCTTCAGCTCACAAAAACGCCCGACGCCATGGGGCGTTTCCGCACCACCACTCGTGGTCCATCTCGTCGTTTTTCACGCACCGAGAAAGCGACGCCGCGGCGACCGACTAAAGCTGGATGGCGAGACCCAGTTCGATGATCTGCGACGGTGGAATCTGGTAATACGCCCGGGCCGGACTGGCGTTGCGACTGAGCACGGCGTAGAGCCGCTTTTGCCATTCCCACATGCGTGCGCTGCCGCCGGTGAGGATCATCTCGCGATTGAAAAAATAAATCGCGCCCTGCGGATTGATCGCCACGCCACCGTCCCTGATTCTTTCCATCAGACTGCCGACGTCGGGCGATTGCATATAGCCGTAGTGGCCGGTGGCGCGCCAGATGCCTTCGCCAATTTCCCGGAGCTCGAGCCGATCGGCATCAGGCACAGCGGGCACTTCTTCCGTCATGATACTGAGGAGCACGACAATTTTGTGCAGGCAGCGGTTGGACTTTACATGATGGAGCAGCGCAATTGGCGTACCCTGCGGTGAACCGACCATGAAAACCGCAGCGCCGGCCACGCGCGTCACATGCTGGCTGCGCGCGATGCTGGTCAATTCAGTCTCGGTCACCTGGTTGCCGTAAACGCGTCGATAGATTTCGGTCCGACCCATTTTCCACGTGTGCATGACGGCGAGAACGGCGGCGCCGATCGCGAGGGGGAACCAGCCGCCCTCGATGATCTTGTCGGAGTTGGCGACGAAGAACACGAGGTCGATCAAGAGAAACACGCCGCAGATCGGGACCGCCTTCCAGAGTGGCCACCGCCAAAGACGACGCGTCACGATGTAAAATGCGATCGTGGTGATCGCCATCGTACCGGTAACGGCGATACCGTAAGCGGACGCCAGTCGAGTCGTGGAACCGAAACCGAAGACGGTGAGAATCGAACCGATTGCGAGCAGCGTGTTGACGAACGGCACGTAGATCTGGCCGGAGTGCTCGGCGTTCGTGTAGTTGATTTTCAACCGCGGGAAATAGCCGAGCTGAATCGCCTGCCGCGTGAGTGAGTAGGCGCCGGAGATCAGCGCCTGGCTCGCAATCACCGCGGCGGCGATCGAAAGACCGGTGAGCAGGGCACGCCCGACACCGGGCGATGCGAGGGCGAAGAACGGATTTTCCGCTGAATCGGGATGAGTGAGAATGTAGGCGCCCTGACCAAAATAGTTTAAGATCAGCCCGGGAAACGCCGCGCCGTACCAGGCAAACGCGATGTAGCGGCGGCCGAAATGCCCCATGTCGGCGTAGAGCGCCTCGGCGCCGGTGATGGAAAGTACCACGGCACCGAGCAAAGCGGCGACCGTAGCCGGATGATGATCAAGCAACGCGAGACCGTATGCCGGATTCAATGCGCGGAGCACGGCAGGGTAGTGCATGATCTGCCAGCCACCGAGCAGGGCGAGCGTAGCGAACCACACCAGCATCACCGGACCGAATACACCGCCAATTTGCTTGGTGCCTTTGTGCTGAAACCAAAAAAGCACCGCGAGAATGACCACGGCGATACCGACAACATAAGGTTCGAACCTCGGACTGATGGCGTTGAGTCCCTCGGCTGCGCCCAACACCGAGATCGCCGGTGTGATAATACCGTCACCATAAAGCAAGGACGCGCCGATCAGAATCAGGATGACGGCCGCCCCGAGTCCGTGCCGCTTGGAAGAGGAGCTCGACGCGCTATCACGGCGGGAGTGAATCAGTGCAAGCAATGCGAAGATGCCGCCTTCGCCCTGGTTGTCGGCTCTCGTAACGTAGAAGAGATATTTCACACTCACCACGAGCGTGAGCGACCAGAAGATCAGCGACAGGATGCCCAGCACGCCCTCGCTGCGTTCGACGGGTGGCAGATGAGCCATGCATTCACGCATCGTGTAGAGCGGACTGGTGCCGATGTCGCCGAAAACAACTCCGAGCACACCGACACTCAACGCGGTTTTTGCGCGCAGACTTAGGGCCGAGGCGGGTGGTGGCGTACTCATCAAGGGATGAAGATGCTCAACAAGAGGCCGATCTGTCCAAGCAGTTTCGCAGTCAATCAGGAGACGGTGTAGCCGCCGACGCGTCCCTCTCCCTCGACAACGCCGGGGAATTCCCCAATTTTTTTCGACCATGACTCCGCCAGACTGGAAGGTCGCCAAGACCTACACCGACATTCTCTATCACAAGGCCAACGGAATCGCCAAAGTGACGATCAATCGGCCAAAAAAAAGGAACGCCTTCCGGCCGCTCACCGTGTCGGAGATGTTCGACGCATTCAGCGACGCGCGCGAAGATCCTTCGATCGGCGTCGTATTGTTGACGGGCGCCGGGCCGCACACGGATGGCAAATACGCGTTCTGCGCGGGTGGTGACCAGAGTGTGCGCGGGCATGCGGGCTATATCGACGCCGACGGCGTCCCCCGGCTTAACGTGCTCGATCTGCAAAAGCTCATTCGCTCGATGCCCAAGGTCGTGATCGCGTTGGTGGCCGGTTTTGCGATCGGCGGCGGACATGTGCTGCACGTCGTGTGCGATCTGAGTCTGGCGGCGGACAATGCCATCTTTGGTCAGGTTGGTCCGAAGATGGGCAGTTTCGACGGCGGATTTGGCTCGAGTTATCTGGCGCGTGTCGTCGGGCAGAAAAAAGCCCGGGAAATTTGGTATTTGTGCCGCCAATATACGGCGAAGGAAGCGCTCGACATGGGGCTCGTGAACGCCGTCGTGCCGGTGGCCCAGTTGGAAGCCGAGGGAGTTAAATGGGCCAGCGAGATCATGGAAAAAAGTCCGCTCGCGATCCGCCTTCTCAAGAGTGGGTTCAACGCGGAACTTGACGGTCAGGCGGGAATCCAGGAACTCGCGGGCAACGCCACGCTGCTCTATTATATGAGCGAGGAGGCGAAGGAGTTTCACGGCGCGCAGCGCGAGAAACGAAAACCAAACGCGCGCAAATTTCCGTGGCTGCCCTGAGCGCGGATTGACTGCGGTTTGAGGAGACGAAACCGCTAATGAGATCCGCCAATGGGCGAATCTTGATGGCACCCCTCCGCCTGATCGGCTCCGGAATAGGTGTAGGGTCTGCTAATCGCAGACTGCGATACCGGGCGCCGATCCGTTCGAGGTGTTTAGGTAGTGTGCTTGCCGCGCTACATTCGTGATCTGTAGCGCGGCGAGCGCGCTACCTACAATTCGAGCCGCCGCTTGCTCACACGCGCGTCACCTGAGCAAATTACACCGGAACGGATTCGCCGAGTTCGGCGCGACGCTGTTTTAGGTCGACTTCGATCTGTGAGACCTTCGTCTCGTTAAGCGGATAGAAGAGCAGGATCAACACCGAGACGACGCCTAGCGAGGCGGGGATGACGCTCATCAGCAGGACGAGTCCGTGCAATGATTGCGGCGTCTGTTGAGTATTGGCGACAAAGCCCACGCTCTGCATCAGACCGAGCGCGACCCACGCGCCGATCGCCCATCCTTGCTTTTGGGAAAAAATCGAAGCGGAGAAAACGAGGCCGGTGGCGCGGCGACCTTTCTTCCATTCGGCATAATCGGCGGTGTCGGCATACATCGCCCAGAGCAGCGCGCTGAGTGGCCCGCCGGTAACGCAGCCGAGGAGATTAATGCCGAAGATAAGGACGAGTTGATCTGGCTTCAGCACGTAAAACGAGGCCGTACAAGCGATCGCGACGAGGAACATCGTGACGAAAGCAATTTTCCGTCCGACGACACGCGCGAAGAACGGCACGAGGATCACGCCCGTCAATGATGCGATCTGGCCGCTGGTGTTGAACGCCGAGACGAGTCCTTCGAAATGCCATTCCTGCGTGCCGCCAAATTTCGGAATGAATGAAGGCAACGTGACCGTCTGCGTCCCGACGTAGTATTTGAAAAAGTGAGCGGTGACGCTGCCGCGCACGGCGACGAAGAGGATGAAGCTGAGGGTCGTGGCGAGCAGGATCAGCCATGGTCCGTTGGTGAGCAGATCTTTTAAATCCTGCACGACCGACGGTTTTTGCGCTTTCGGAGGGAGCACGCGTTCCCGTGTGTTGAAGAACGTGATCAGGAAAAACGCGATCGCGGCCAAGCCGATGATCACGAAGGAGAGTTGCCAGCCGCGCGATTCGTTGCCGTGGCCCAAGTAACTGGACATTGGGAGCAGCGTCGCCGAAACGAGGATACCGCCGGCGTACGCGCCGACGAATTTGACTGACGACAACGTGGTTCGCTCTTTCGGATTCGGCGTGATCACTCCGAGCATCGCCGTGTACGGGATGTTGATCGCGGTGTAGAGCAGCATGAGGGCGTTGTAGGTAATCCACGCCCACACCAGTTTACCCGACGCGTCAAAATTCGGGACGGTAAACGTCAACACACCCATGATCGCGAACGGCACGCAGAACCACAGAAGATATGGGCGAAATTTTCCCCAGCGGGATGTCGTGCGATCCGCGATCATGCCCATCACCGGATCAAAAAACGCGTCGAGGCTGCGGCTGAGCCCGATCATCGTACCGGCAGCGAGTGCTGCGATGCCGAAGACGTCGGTATAAAAATACGTCAGGTACAGCATGAATGTCTGCCAGTAGAGACACGAGGCGACGTCGCCACAGCCGTAGGAGAATTTCTCGGTCAGTCGGAGTTTGTGTTCGGCAGTCATGAGCGTGAAGCGGGATTCAACGGAAGTGGATTTCCGTCAGGGGTGGTTTGAGCCAAGGGGCTGGTGAGCGCGACGCCAGCATGAAGTGTTTGAGGCGCGACACCCGTCTGAGATTCATGGCGTGCGGAAGGGCGGGTCGGAGACCTCGCCCTACCTCGGAGCATGAAAAAGCCGGCGTGCTTTGAGGCACGCCGGCTGAAAAAGACTGAACCACTCGAGGTGTGGATTACTTGCCTAAACTCTTGCGCAAATCAGTCAGCTGGCCGGCGCTGCCGAGGAGCTGATTACGGCCGGCGATGAACTTGGCGTATTCTTCGATGAAGATCTTGCCGGGTGGGCGGAAATCGAAATCACCTGGCTTGTCGCGGAAATATTCGCGGTGAACGCGGGTCCAAACCAAGCGGCCGTCTGTATCGATATTGATCTTCGTTACGCCCAATTTGGCGGCAGGAAGATACTCGGCTGGGTCCACGCCCATCGAGTCCTTGATCTGGCCACCGGCTTTGTTGATGCGATCGACTTCGTCTTTCGGAACGGAAGACGAACCGTGCATGACGAGCGGGAAACCGGGGACGAGGACCTTGATCTTTTCGAGCACGTCGAAGTGGAGGGACTGCTTGCCTTTGAACTTGAACGCGCCGTGCGAAGTGCCGATGGCGCAAGCGAGCGAATCGCAGCCGGTGAGTTTGATGAACTCCTGGGCTTCTTTTGGATTGGTGAGCGTGGCGTGGCCGTCCTCGACTTTGATGTCTTCCTCGACGCCGCCGAGCATGCCGAGTTCGGCTTCGACGGAGATGCCCTTGGCGTGGGCCTTGTCGACGACACGCTTGGTGATCGCGACGTTCTGCTCGAACGGATCATGCGACGCGTCGATCATCACGGAGCTGAAGAAGCCGGAATCGATGCACTCGTAGCAGGTTTCTTCGTCACCGTGATCGAGATGTACCGCGAAAATGGCGTCTGGGAAAATTTCACCCGCGGCGCGAATGATCGCCTCGAGCATGCGCTTGTCAGTGTACTTGCGCGCGCCCTTCGAAATTTGGATGATGAACGGAGCTTGCGATTGGATCGCTCCCTTGAAGAGACCCATCGCCTGTTCGGCGTTGTTGATATTGTAGGCGCCGACGGCGTACTTGCCATAGGCGTGTTTGAAGAGCTGCGCGGTGGTGACGATCATAGGCGTACGAAATTAACAGTCGGATTAAACGAAGGCAGTGGCACCAACCAGCGACAAGTGAATTCTCTGCGCGCGGCGTGTCATCTTTGCCGCAAGAAATGAGCAGGGGCTCGGCGGGTGATGGTGAGATTTCATGTAGGTTGCGCGCTCGCGCGCCACGAAGGCGCCAAACCGTTGCGCGGCGAGCACGCAACCTACGAGCGATCTCGCGATCGCGGCTCGGCGGGACGCCTCGCCCTACCTGCGTCCAGTTATCCGCCGGAGGGCGACTTAGTTGGCTGCGGTTGAACAGTAGGAGGCGTTGTCGCGGTGCCGGTACCCTGGAAGCGATTTCGCATCTGCGCGTTGAGGGCAGCTTGCGCTTGCTGCTCTTGTTGGAGCTGACGCAAAGCATCGACTTGGGGCGCCGCGAGGACGCCGAGCGCCTGATTGATCGTCGCATCGGTGATCCTACTTCCGCCACCGCCGCCGAACGTGGCGGTTCCGACGGCTGTGAGCGGAGCGGGCACTGCGTTGGGTTTGCTGCTCGATTTCGTGGTGGCGGCCAGGATCGAGATCATCTGGTCAGACTGTTGCGCCGTGAGAGGCGTCGACGAATAGCTGAGACGCTGCTCGAGCTGGTTGACAACGTTGCGCTGTGGAATCGTCTGCTCGTAATTTTGGTACTCGGCAAATCCGGTCTCACCTAACGTAGATCGAATATTGGCGTCGATCTCCGCTTGCGCGTCGGCCGTCAACTTCGCAAACGCTTCGGGATTGCTGCGCGGATTTATACCTTGCCCACGGGCGGCGGCCATCACGTCCATCATGGCGGTGCGCTTTTCGACCAGAAGATCTTTGAATTTGTCGAGCTGATCGGGCGTGAGTGCGAGGTCTTTGAAGAGCGATGAGTAACGCGCATCCAGCGCGGCTTTCTGCTGCATGGCCACCATGCGTTGAACTTCCGGGCGATCCATCATCGCCATAAAATTGCCGGGGCCGTTGCGACGGTTGCCGCGCGGCTGATCGGGCGGACTTTGTTCGGGGCCGGGTTCGCCGGGCGGCTCATCCTTCTTTTCCAGCGAAGCGACCTGCGATTCGAGTTCGGTACGCCGCTTTTCGGTCGCCCATAAACGCTTCTGCCAGTCAGCTCGCTCATCACCGTTCATCGCTGAAGCACGAAGCTTGATGACCTCTTGATACTGCTGCCACGCGATCGCTGCGCCGGTCAATGTCGTCAGCGAAAGGAGCAGGATCGCGTAGTTTTTTCGAGAGCGCATGGGGAAGGGACGCTACACATGCGCAGGAGGTTACTCAAGTTCGTCGAGCGCGAGGTTAGGGGTAGCCGGCCTCGCTGAGGCTGGCACGGATTTGTTTATCCCGTGCTCGTGATCGTGCTCTTGCTCGTGATCTTGCCCTCTCTCCGAGGGAAGCGATCACGAGCAAGATTACGATCACGAGTACGAGACGTCGGATCCTCGGAGCGGCCTCGGCGAGGCCAGCTACGTTCGCCTCTATCGCGGCGGGAATTCGAAGTCGGCTTTCGCGCGATTTTTCGAGAGTACGAGAAACGCGTTGAAGGGCATGTTCCGCTTGGAGGTAAATCCCTCGATCAGATTCGTCCGGCCATTCTCCAGCAAATTCTGAAACTCGCCGGCAGGAATCTCCTTCGCGCAAATGTGCCGCTTCATCGTAAAGACGATCCGGTTGTCCTGATCGGGCCGGCGGACGTAATACGAATCTCCCGCTTCGAGGATCTCGCCGTTGAACGCCTTGCTTTGACCAATGACTTTCGCTTTCGAGAGATCGGGCGGGGCCTTCGTTTTGCGGGCGATCGGCTTGCCATCCTTGTCGAGTTTCGGCGCACGCGGCGGAAATTCCCAGGTAAACTTCGCGCCCTCGCGTTTGAGCATAGCGTCGAAGGGACGGCCTTTTTTGGAGATAAATCCCTTGATGAGCTCCGTCTTTCCATCGCCCACGAGTTGGATCGCGATTTCGCGGGTGATCGGCTTCTGACACATCAGGCGGCCGATGCGGAAGGTTTGTTTCCAGCCTTCGCCGTCGCGCTCGCGGAGCACATGGCTCGATCCGACTTCACATAGTTGCGCGCCTGTTTTCGGATCGGTCCAATAGGGCTCAACCGTGCCGAGATCGACCTTGTCGCCGAAATCATACTCGGCCTTCCACTTTTTCTTTTCCTCGTCGCGCACGAGGCGCAACGCCGCTGCGAAACGGCTGCGCGTTTTCGCGGAAATGAAGCCGTCGAGTGGGCCGACTTTCCCTGTCGTGACGAGCTCGCGCACTTCGGACTCTTCCATTTTTCGGCCGCCAATGACCTTGTAGATCATGAACTCGCCATCCTGCGATTTGTAGCCGCGCAACGTTTCTCGCAGCGGCTTCCCGTCGGTCGGGGACGGAATGTCCGTTTCGCGTCCAGCGGAGTCATCCTCCTCAAAACCTTTCACGCGTTCGACGATTCCCTTCGTCTGCTCGACGACTTCGTCCATGAACTTGGGACGCGAGAATTTGTTGTGCTCCATCTGCCGGAGCTTGAATTCCCATTCGCCCGTCATCGCCGGACTGGTGAGCGCTTCGGCTTTTACCGCGGAGAGAAACTGAATCAGCTGCTCGGCCTTCGCCGTGGGGATCAACTCACGTTGGCCGCGTTCCATGTACTTTTGGTTGATCAGGCCATCGATCGTATCAGCCCGCGTCGCTGGCGTTCCCAAGCCGCGCTCTTTCATCGCTTCGGCGAGTTCGTCGTCATCGACGAGTTTGCCGGCGCCTTCCATGGCGGAGAGCAACGTGGCTTCCGTGTAGCGAGGTGGCGGCTTGGTCGTCTCGGAATGGAGAACGGGATCGAGCGTCTTCGCCTTGGCCGGTTTTCCATCCGCATCGATCAACGCCGGGAGCGCTTTTGAATCAGGCGAATCGTCATCAACCGTCGTCTTGCCGTAAACCGCCAGCCAGCCGGGTGCGGTGAGAACCTTACCTTCGGTTTTGAAATCGTGACCGGGCGCGACGGTGCTGATGCGCGTGGTGATGTCGAACTCGGCGGCAGGATAGAACGCGGCGACGAAACGCCGGGCGATCATGTCGAAGACTTTCGCCTCCATCTCATCGAGATCCTTGGCCTCGTGCTCGGTGGGAATGATCGCGAAGTGATCCGAAATTTGGGCGTTGTTGAAAATGCGCTTGTTGGGGCGGAG
The DNA here is from genome assembly GCA_967755055.1 of uncultured bacterium. GTDB lineage: Bacteria > Verrucomicrobiota > Verrucomicrobiia > Opitutales > Opitutaceae > Opitutus. Next base: position 1,719 of record CBRAFL010000095.1, on the reverse strand, counting down.
CCAGCCCGCTTCGAGGACTTTGTTCGCATGTGCGCCGAGCTCGCCCTTAAGATTCTGCATCGTCTGGCGAACGGTCGGAATGTAATCTTCCGGCAACGCCCGCGAATCCGTACGCGGGTAGGTGATCATCTTGTGCCGCTCGTACAACGCTTGCGCGATCTGGAGCGTGCGACGCGCGGGGAGGCCGTAGCGGTTGTTGGCTTCGCGCTGCAACGTGGTGAGATCGTAGAGGCGCGGGGCGGCTTGCGTGCTGCCTTTCTTCTCTTCGGTGACAGAGGCAAGCGGCTGGCCCTGACACGCGGCGAGGACGGCTTCCGCCATCGCTTTTTCCCACATGCGATCGATGCGATCGTGCTCGTCGTTTTCGGCCTTCTTAAAATTCGGACGTTGGTAAACGCCCTCGTACTTTCCCTTAGCGACTTCGAACGTCGCGGTGACCCGCCAGTAATCGCGCGGGATGAAATTCCGGATCTCCAACTCGCGCGCGTACACGATCGCGAGGGTGGGGGTTTGCACGCGGCCGACGGAAGCGACGTTGCCGGCGCGCGAACCGAACATGCGCTTGGTGAGCGCACGCGTGCCGTTGATACCGATCAGCCAGTCGCTCTCGCTGCGGCAACGCGCGGCGTCCGCCAGACCAGCCAGCTGCTCGCCGGGGCGCAGGGTTTTAAAGGCTTCCTGGATGCCGCCAGTGGTCATCGTCTGCATCCACGCCCGCTTCACGGGCAGCTTGGATTTGGTCAGCTGATACAAGTAGGCGAAGATCAGCTCGCCCTCTCGTCCGGCGTCACAGGCGTTGATGACTTGGTCGACATCCTTGCGGGCCAAAAGTTTTTTCAACGCGTTGAAGCGCTCCTTGGAGTCCTCGATTGGCTTCAGCCCGAATTTTTCCGGAATGATGGGGAGCGTCTCGAGGCGCCAGAAGCCGTATTTCTTCTTGTCGATGTCCTCCGGCATCTCGAGCTCCACAAGGTGGCCCAGAGCGTAGGAGATGACGAATTCGTCGTTCTCGTAATGGTCGCCCTTCTTGGGAATTTTGCCGAGAGCGCGTGCGAGATCCGCTGCGACGGAAGGTTTCTCCGCGATGACAAGTGACTTCATGAGCCGCGAGGCGTTAGGCGCCGCCGCGGATGATTTCAAGGTTTAGTTTTGTATCGCGGTCGAGCACGGCCTCAAAAACACGTCGTCAATCCGTCTTTGGCGCAAAGGAAAATCCGATATCACCGTCCGGACGTGTTACTCTTATGCCGAAAGCTTGGCCCGGTTTGGCGATCGCGCGGGGAGTGGGAATTATCCATCGTTTGCCGTTTGGTCCATTGTACTCGAACGCGCCATCGTAGTTGAAATTTCCGTCGGGTCGGCGCGTCGGCGTTCGCGAAGATAACTCAAACCTGCACGAGTTCTACAATCCGAAGCTCTTTCGTAGCGTGATCGGTCCAGTACGTTATCACCCAATCGTCGATGAGGAGATTCTGAAGAATTCGACCTGCGTGATCTGTTGTGACGTAATCACCGTTCCTGTGCGGGCTGTCGGCAAGGATGCGACAAACCATCGCGAACCGGTGTTGTTCTTTGCGCGGGAGGCCAAGTGCAAAGTTGGTCGCAACTTCGCTCAGCACGTAGCTGTAGCCGACCGGCATTTGCAGCTCAGTCTTTGCTCAATCCAATGCGACGCTCGAACTCAGCTTGCGGCACTTTCTTGCCGGCGTCCATCTCACC
>CBRAFL010000094.1:0-16091 GCA_967755055.1 uncultured bacterium | reverse complement strand
CCCGACTCAGCGTAGCGGCAGGCCTCCGCGCCTGCCGTTCTAACCTCCGAATTCCAATCTCCGAACTTCGATCTTCGATCTCGGACAGGCACGGAGGCCTGCCGCTACATCCGAAACCGAACTCTGCATCGCAACCCACCGGATTTGTGGCCATGCGCGTCGTCGTTCAACGAGTCTCCTCCGCCAGCGTCTCCGTTGATGGTCGCGTGATTGGCGAGATTGCACGAGGCCTCCTGATTCTTCTCGGAATCCAAACCGGCGATACGGAAGCGGAAGCAGTCTGGCTCGCGCAAAAAATTGCAGCACTCCGGATCTTCGAAGACGAAGCGGGAAAGATGAATCTTTCGCTGCTCGATTTGAAAGCTGCCGCCGGTCAGGTCGCGAACGCTTCCGTCGCATCGGCCCTCGTCGTGAGCCAATTCACGCTGATCGCGAGCACACGCAAAGGTGCGCGCCCGTCCTTCAACGATGCCGCCAAACCCGACCTCTCCATTCCGCTCTACGAATCTTTCGTCCGTCTATTGAGCACTGAACTCGGCCAGCCCGTCGCGACGGGACAGTTCGGCGCGACGATGAAAGTCTCGCTCGTGAACGACGGCCCCGTGACGCTTTTGGTGGATTCGCGGCTGAAGGAATAGTCGCGAATGGATCGCTGCGTAGCGAAGCCCTCGATCCGAAAGGGAACCGCTAATGAGATTTTCCCAATGGGGAAATCTTTATTCAGTGGCTTCGGCTCATCGCCTGCACCTTGAGGGAATTGGAGCCCGCTGATCGCGGTCTGCGATCAGCAGACCCCACCACCTACTCCGCAGGCGATCAGCCGGAGGGGTGACATCCGGATCTGCCCATTGGCGGATCCCATTAGCGGTTTCCTCCCTCCGATTCATAAAAAACGCCCGTCCGCCAACCCCTGATCGCGATGTGAGAGACTTCCCGACCCCAGGATTTTCCCTCGTGGGCGGAGTGAAATCTATCTGAACTGTTACAAATCTCGGGTTTCCCCCGCTACCCCTTCGGCGCGTCCTGCGTACTCTCAGGCCGTCGAGTTTCAACGAGCACATACGCATTCAACCAAGGAGTACTCGTGAAAAAGCATCGTTTGAGAAGGACCCCGCTCGCGCCCGTCTTCGTACTTGCGGCGCTCGCCCTCGCCTCACCCCAGCTGCGAGCCGAGGACGGCTATCGACAGGATAATCTTGTATCCGACATTCCGGGACTGGCGACGCACACCGATCCGAACCTCGTCAACCCTTGGGGCATCTCGTCTAGCGCGACGAGTCCCTTCTGGGTTTCCAACAACGGAACAGGGACATCGACTCTCTACAACACGACCGGGACGGCCATTCCCTTGGTCGTAACCGTTCCTGGCGGTGTTCCCACCGGCCAGGTGTTCAACAGCAATGCCACTGCTTTCAACGGCGATCGTTTCATCTTCGCAGGTGAAGACGGCTCGATCAGCGGCTGGCGCGGAGCTCTCGGCACCAACGCGGAAGTGCTACAACTCCCGAGCGGTGATTCCAGCTACAAAGGCATCGCAATAGCCACCATTGGGACGAACAGCTACCTCTACGCGGCGGATTTCTCCAACGGCCAGATCCAGGTGATACCAAGTTCGGGAGCTCCGGCTTTGTCCGGAAATTTCACTGATCCCGGTCTTCCCGCCGGCTACGCGCCCTTCAACATTCAGAATGTTGGCGGCAGCCTCTATGTTGCCTACGCGAAAACCGAGGCAGGCAGCGACGAAGAAGTGACCGGAGCGGGGCTGGGCTTCGTCGACAAATATGACCTGAACGGAAATTTCCTGATGCGTGTCGCCTCCAACGGAGTGCTTAACGCCCCTTGGGCCGTCGCTCTCGCACCGACGAGTTTCGGTCAATTCGGTGGCGATCTCCTCGTCGGGAATTTCGGCGACGGCACGATCAACGCGTTTGATCCCACGACGGGAGCTCTGGTCGGAACACTCAAGGATGATCACGGCAATCCGCTCGTGATCGAAGGTCTCTGGGGTTTGCAATTCGGCAACGGTGGAGCGGGTGGAAAAACGAATCGGCTCTACTTCGCCGCGGGCATCGACGACGAAGCGCACGGTCTCTTCGGCAGCCTTACTCCGATCCCGGAGCCATCAACGTACGCCGCAGGCGGAATCGCGATCCTCAGTCTGTGCGTCGCACTCCGGCAGCGCCGCCGGAAACAGGAAGCCGCGTCAGCACCGCCGGTCGCCGTTTAAATCCGCGTCATTGGATTCTGGACACAGGTAGGGCGACCCCTCCGGGTGAGCCGCGCGAAAGCGCACATACGCGACGGCACGTCCAGAGGACTCGCCCTACCACTGTCGAAGCGCCCCACCCAAGCGCCACGCTTGGTTTGCTCTCTCGCAATGAAGATCCAAACCCTAGAGGGGAACCGCTAATAGGATTTTCCCAAAGGAGAAATCTTGATCCAGTGGCTACGGCGAATCGCCTGCGCCTTGACGTAATTGGAGCCCGCTAATCGCGGTCTGCGATCAGCAGACCCCACCACCTACTCCGGAGGCGATCAGCCGCAGGGGTAATATAAAGATCTGCCCATTGGCAGATCCCATTAGCGGTTTCCTCCCTCCGAATATTTCGAAGCAGACCCAACCCCAAAACCATCCACATCACTCGTTCCGTTCGCGCATGAACACCGTCAACTCCGGCGATGTCATCGAACGTTCCGTAAACTCGAACGTGCCTTTCTCCCCCATTTCCTTCGCAGCATCGCGCAAGCCCGTCATCGCAACCCGATAAAGCGCCGCCGCCAGACTGATGCGCTTCACGCCCACCGCCGCGAGTTCGGCCACGCTGAACGCGCCTTTCATTCCGTTCATAATATTCACTGGTTTCGAAACTGCGGCACACACGGTCCGGATCGTCTCCAGATCTTTCAACCCGGGAGCGAAGAGAACATCAGCTCCCGCTTTTTCGAAGGCCTGCAGTCGTTTGATCGTGTCGTCGAGATTCGGATTTCCGCGAATGTAATTTTCCGCCCGCGCCGTTAGCACGAATGGAAACGGCAACGCACGCGCCGCTTCGACCGCTGCGGCGATCCGCTCCGTCGCGAACGAAATATCGTAGAGCGGCTTCGCATCATCGCCCGTCGCATCTTCGATCGAACCGCCAACGAGCCCGGCGTCCGCCGCGAGTCGAATGGTTTCCGCGACAAATTCCGGCGCGTCCCCGAATCCATTTTCCAAATCCGCCGCCACCGGCACGTCCGTCGCCGCTGCGATCGCACGCGCCATGCTCAACGCTTCTTCGCGTGACAGATGTCCATCACGCCGTCCCGCGGTTGCGGCCGCTGCCCAACTCGAGGTCGCGAGCGCTTTGAATCCCATCCCCGCCAGAACTCGCGCGGAGCCCGCGTCCCACGGATTTGGAAACACGAATGCGCCCGGCGCTTCATGCAATGCCCGGAATCGCTCAGCCTTTTGTTGAAGAGATATGCTCATCTCAAAACGCAGTCACGTCCCCCGCCTCGCTACCAGCCGCAAATAGAGCCGAGCCCGCACAGTCGCTGATATTTTTTGTAGCCCGCCATCGTGGCGCTCCGTTGTAGCGCAGGCGTCCCTGCCTGCTCGGGTGCGTCTCCTAATCGTTCTCGTTCTCGTTCTCGATCCACCGGGCATCGAGACGAGAACGAGAAAGACTACGAGAACGAGAACGATGGAAAGGGCGGCGCCACACCAAAGCTACGTCATCACGACTGAGGAGCGCTCCAGCCTCCACCAATCGCCTTGATCAAAAGTATCGTCGCGACCAGCCGGTCGTTCTGCGTTTGCGCAGAAGAGAGTTCGTTGGAGAGCAACGTCTGATTCGCATCGATGACTTGAAGGTAGGTCACGATCCCTTGACGATATTGGATCTCCGTGAGACGGGAATACTCGCGCGCCGAAGCCAGTGTGTCGGCGAGCAAAGTGGATTTCTCCGCGAGCAAATGCAGATCCGTCAGCTGATTTTCGACATCCCGCCACGCGCCCACGATCGACTGCCGATAAGTGGCGACGAGTTCCTGATACGCCGCGCGACGTTGCGCGAGCGTGCCGCGGAGAGCGCCGCCACGAAAGAGCGGCAGATCAATACTCGGGCCGATCGACCACACCCGGTTCGACCAATCCGTAAGACCAGAAAGCGACGAACTCGTATAGCCCGCCGAACCCGTGAGCGAGAATGACGGATAAAACGCCGCCTGCGCGACGCCCACTTGAGCATTCGCCGCGGCGAGTTGGTGCTCCGCAGCGGCGACATCGGCGCGCTGATTCAATAGCGCGGCAGGCAGGCCAATGGGCACCGCGGGAACCGACGTATCGAGTGGATGCGACGGAAGGAAAAAATCGGCGGGCGCGACGCCGAGCAGATACGCGATCGCGTGTTCCTGTTTCTCGCGGGCGCGGCGCGCGTCGAGCAACTGGCCGGAAACGGAATTCGTCTGCGTCTGCGCTTGCAACACGTCGGTCTGCAGCGCGAGGCCGGCGTTGAATTTCGTCTGCGTCAACTCGAGCTGCTTGCGAAACAGGTCGCTGTTTTTCTCGTAAATGCCGATTTCCGTATCGAGAAGGCGCAGCGTGAAATACGCCTGGGCGAGCGTGGCGAGAGTCGACTGCTGCACGAACGCGAGATCCGCCTGCGAGGCGAGCGCGGTGTTGCGCGACGCTTCGACCGAACGCCGCACGCGCCCCCAAAGATCGAGTTCGTAACCGAGATCAACCGGAAGCGAGTAACTCGTCTGTGTCTTACCCGTCGTGATACTGCGCGAGCGACGCGCCGTGGGATCAAGGTCGGCCGTCGGAAAATATTCGCCACTCGCGACGCGCACGGCCGCACGCGCTTGATCGAAGCGCGCAATGGCGACTTTGATGTCGAAATTAGCCGCGAGGGTTTTCTCGGCGAGCGTGTTGAGTTCCGCATCGTTGAAGAGTCGCCACCAGTCCGCCGGCACTACGGTCGCAGTAGTCTCGCCGGATGCGGTGCGTTTGAAGGCGGCGGGCGCGTTCACTTCCGGTCGCCGGTAGTCGGGACCAACGACGCACGAGGTCAGCGCGAAAGCGCTGAAAGCGATGGCCGTGGCCGGGAGAATTCGCGAACGAAACTGCACAAAACTTTTCATTGGAAAAATAATCACGCGGGCGACGCGATGGCTGGCGGGCGCGCAGCGAGAGCACGGCGTTCGCGACGTTCTTTGGCGCGCAGGCGCAGCCGGTCGAAACAGAGATAAACCACCGGCGTGGTGTAGAGCGTGAGCACCTGGCTGACGGCCAATCCGCCGACGATCGCGATACCAAGCGGGCGGCGCAGCTCCGAGCCTTCACCAAATCCGATCGCGAGCGGCAGTGCGCCGAGGAGCGCCGCCAGCGTTGTCATGAGAATCGGGCGGAAGCGCAGCAGGCACGCCTCAAAAATTGCCTCGCGTGAATCGAGTCCGCGCTGGCGTTCCGCTTCGAGTGCGAAGTCGATCATCATGATCGCATTTTTCTTCACGATGCCGATGAGCAGAAGCACGCCGATGAGCGAGATGACCGAAAACTCAACGCGCAGATAAAGCAACGCGAGCAGTGCTCCAAAGCCCGCCGAGGGCAGCGTGGAGAGGATCGTGATCGGGTGGATCAGGCTCTCATAGAGAATGCCGAGCACAATATAGACAGTGACCAGCGCCGCGAGGATGAGCCACGGCTGGCTGTCGAGCGATTGCTGAAAAGCGCGCGCCGTGCCCTCAAAACTTCCGTGCACAGTCGTCGGCATACCGATCTTCGAGAGCTCGGCCTTGATGAGCGCCTGGGCCTCGGAAAGCGAAATGCCCGGGGCGAGATTAAATGAAATCGTCGAGGCAACGAACTGACCTTGGTGATTCACCGAGAGCGCGGCGTTGCTCGGTTCGTAGCGCGAGAAGGTCGAGAGCGGGATGACGGAGCCGTCGGTCGCGATGACGTGGACCTTGCGCAACGCGTCCGGACCTTGCTCGTCCGCAGCGGGCACATCGAGGACGACATGGTATTGATTGAGCGACTTGTAGAGCGTCGAAATCTGGCGCTGGCCAAACGCGTCGTAGAGCGCGCTGTTTACCTGCGAGACGGTGAGCCCGAGTCGCGACATCGTCTCGCGATCGTAAGTGAGCGTCGTCTGCAGGCCGCGGTTTTGCGCGTCACTGTTCACGTCCGTGATCTGCGGAATGCGCGACATCACCGCGCGAATTTTCGGCTCCCACTCCAGCAGGTCTCGATATTCGTCGGACTGAATCGTGTATTGATACGTGGCGTCACCTCCCCGTCCGCCGATGCGGATGTCTTGAACCGCGCCGAGAAAAAGTTGTGCGCCGGCGATGCGCGCTGTCTGCGGCCGCAGTCGCGCGATAATCTGGTCCGCTGAAACATCACGCTCTGAGCGCGGCTTGAGCGTGACGAACATCGAGCCCGTCGCCGAGCCACCGCGCGGACCGCCACCACCGGCGGACGCGTTGACAGACAAGACCGCGGGATCGTTGCGCACGATCTCGGCGAACGCATCGACCTTCTGACTCATCGCGGTGAACGAAATGCTTTGGTCGGCCTGAATGCCGCCTTGCAACATCCCGATGTCCTGCTGCGGGAAAAAACCTTTCGGGATAATCGCGTAAAGATAAATATTCAGTCCGATCGTGCAGGTCAGAACCAACAACGTGATCGCGGGATGCCGCAGCACCCAGCGCAGCGTGCGTTCGTAGAAACCGATCAGCGTGGCCATCACGCCGTGTGTGGGCCGGTGAGGCGAGGCTTTGTTCGATTTGCGCGGAGCGACGCGCAGTAAACGCGCGCACATCATCGGCGTGGTCGTGAGCGAGACGACCATTGAAACAAGGATCGCGACGGAGAGCGTGATGGCGAATTCGCGAAAGAGCCGTCCGACGATTCCGCCCATGAGCAGAATCGGAATGAACACCGCGATCAGCGAGATGCTTACCGAGACAACCGTGAAGGCGACTTCGCGCGCCCCTTTTATGGCTGCTTGGAAACGCGGCACGCCCGCCTCCATGTGACGCGCGATATTTTCGAGCACCACAATCGCATCGTCCACGACGAACCCGGTCGCAACGGTGAGGGCCATGAGCGAGAGATTGTTCAGGCTGAACCCGGCGAGGTACATCACCGAAAACGAACCGATCAACGAAACCGGGACAACGATCGCAGGAATCAGCGTGGCCCGCACGTCGCGCAGAAAAAGAAAAACGACGAGCGTCACCAGCGAGACCGAGATGATCAACGTGAACTCCACTTCGTGTAACGATGTGCGAATCGATGCGGAACGATCCGTTGAGACCTGCATCTTGATGCCCGCAGGAATGGAGGCCTGAAGCGCGGGGACCATCGCTTTGATACGGTCAATGGTTTCGATAATATTAGCCGCGGGCTGGCGTGTGATCGTGAGGAGCACCGCGGGCTTGCCGTTAAAGTTGGCGGCGTTGCGCGTGTTCTCAACAGACTCCACGGTGGTGCCCACATCGGCGAGATGCACCGGCCGATTGTTGCGATAAGTGATGATGAGCGGGAGATAGTCGCTCGCGTTGAGCGCCTGATCGTTGGCGGCGATCTGCCACCGATGGCCGCCTTCTTCGACGAAGCCTTTGGGCAGGTTGGCGTTTGTCGCCGAAATCGCAGTACGCACCGTCGAGAGCGGAATGCCGAGCGCGCTCAGCTTCGCGGGATCGAGCGTCACGCGCACAGCCGGAAGCGCGGAGCCGCCCACCGAGACGTCGCCCACCCCGTCGAGCTGCGCGATTTTCGGAGCGAGAATCGTGGAGGCTGCGTCGTAAATCTGACCGCGCGTAAGTGTGTCGGAGGTGAGCGCGAGAATGAGAATCGGGAAATCCGAAGGATTGATTTTCCGGTAGGTGGGATTGCTCGTAAGACTCGATGGCAGAATCCCGCGCGCGGCGTTGATCGCGGCCTGGACCTCACGGGCGGCGCCGTTGATGTTGCGCGAGAGATCGAATTGCAGCGTGATGGACGTCGAGCCGTCGGTGCTGCGCGACGTCATTTCAGTGACGCCTGCGATGCGGCCGAGCGCGCGCTCGAGCGGCGTGGCCACGGTGGCCGCCATGACTTCCGGACTGGCACCAGGCAGGTTGGCCTTGACGTTGATCGTGGGAAAATCGACCTGCGGGAGCGACGCCACCGGCAGTTGCTTAAACGCAATCATTCCCGCGGCGGTGACGCCGAGAGTGATCAACGTCGTCGCGACGTGCCGGCGGATGAAGTGTTCGACGAAATTCACGACGTCTGGCTTTGCGCGGTGGCTGGCAACGGCTCGTCGACCAAGGCAGGTGCGCTGCGGCGATCACGGACGCGGCGCGAGAGGCGTTCGAACGCGAGGTAGATCACCGGCGTGGTGAACAGCGTGAGTACCTGGCTCACCATGAGTCCGCCCACCATCGTAATACCAAGGGGACTACGCAGCTCCGCGCCCATGCCGTGGCCGAACATCATCGGAAGCGCGCCGAGCAGCGCCGCCATCGTGGTCATGAGGATTGGGCGGAAGCGCAGCAGACATGCCTGGTAAATCGCTTCGTGAGGCGGGAGTCCCTGCTCACGTTCCGCCTCGAGCGCGAAGTCGATCATCATGATCGCATTTTTCTTCACGATGCCGATCAGGAGAATGATCCCGATAATGCCGATGACATTGAGATCCATCCGCGCGGCGAGCAGTGCGAGCAACGCGCCGACGGCGGCAGAGGGAAGCGTGGAGAGAATCGTGACCGGGTGGATGTAGCTCTCGTAGAGAACACCGAGCACGATATACATCGTGCCGATCGCGGCGAGAATCAGCAGGAGCTGATTGGACAGCGCGGCTTGGAAACCCTGCGCAGCGCCTTGGAAAAACACCTCGATGGAAACGGGCATGCCGAGATCTTTTAACGCAGCCTGAATCGCGGGGACTGCTTCGCCGAGTGCGTTGCCCGGTTTCACGTTGAATGAAATTCGCGCAGCCGGAAATTGCGAGAGACGCGAGATGGACAACATCGCGGGGCGTTCGCTCACGCGCGCGATGCTCGAGAGTCGCACGGGCTGGCCAGTCGACGAAGGCACATAGAGTTCGTTGATGGCATCGGAGCCTTCGCGGAACTGCGGCTGCACTTCGAGGACGACGCGATATTGATTCGCCTGAGTGAAGATCGTCGAAATGAGTCGCTGACCAAACGCGTTGTAGAGCGCACTGCTGATCGCAGCCGTCGTGATGCCGTAGCGGCCCGCGGCGGAGCGGTCGATCTCCAGATAAACTTCGCGGCCCTGCGCCTGAAAATCGCTCGCCACATCCTGCAGCGCGGGAAGCGTGTTGAGGCGCTCAACCACGCGCGGCGCCCACGTGGCGAGTTCAGCGAGCTGAGGGCTTTGGAGGACGAATTGATACTGCGTTCGGCTCACACTCGTCTCGATCGTGATGTCTTGAACCGGTTGCAGGTAGAGCGTGATGCCGTGAACATTCGCCGCGCGTTCCTGCAGACGACGGATGATTGCGGGTGCGCGCTCGGAGCGTTCGTCGAGCGGTTTTAAGTTAATCGAGAGACGACCGGTGTTGAGCGTGGAGTTGGTGCCATCGATGCCGATGAACGATGAGATACTCTGCACGTCGGGATCTTTGAGCAGTTCCTCGGAGATCGCCTGCTGCCGCTCGCTCATCGCGGAGAAAGAAATATCCTGCGACGCTTCGGTGATGCCTTGAATCAAACCCGTGTCCTGCGTCGGGAAAAAACCTTTCGGCACAACAATGTAGAGCAGCACGGTGAGGCCGAGCGTGCCGAGTGCGCCGAGGAGCGTGAGACCTTGATGTTTCAACACCCAGCGAAGCGCCGTGCTGTAGTGGCCGATCATCCAGTCGAAGAAGTTCGCGAACTTTTTTGCGAGCCGACCTTCGTGATGTTCGCTCACGGGGCGCAGAAGTTTGCTGCACATCATCGGAGTGAGCGTAAGCGAAATCACACCCGAAATGAGAATTGCGACAGCGAGTGTGATCGCGAATTCGCGGAAGAGTCGCCCGATCACGTCGGCCATGAAGAGCAACGGAATCAACACCGCGATCAGCGAAATGGTGAGCGAGATGATCGTGAAACCGATCTGCTTCGCGCCCTTCATCGACGCGGTGTAGGGATCGTCCCCCGCCTCGATGTAGCGCGAAATATTTTCGATCATCACGATCGCATCATCCACGACAAAGCCCGTCGCGATCGTGAGCGCCATGAGCGTGAGGTTGTTGATCGAAAAACCGACCAGGTACATCACGCCGAAAGTCCCGATGAGCGAGAGCGGCACGGCGACGCCGGGAATGATGGTCGCGCGGAAATTTCGCAGGAAAACAAAGATCACGAGGATCACGAGGCCAATGGCGAGCAAGAGCTCGAGTTCCACGTCGTGCACCGACGCGCGGATGGTGACGGTGCGATCCGTGAGCACGGAAACGTGAACGGATTCGGGCAACTGCGATTCGAGTTGCGGGAGCAACGCCTTGATGTTGTCCACGACCTTGATGACGTTGGCACCCGGCTGGCGCTGGACGTTCAGGATGACGCCGGGCGAGGCGTTGGACCACGCGGCGAGATAAAGATTTTCCGCACCGTCCACCGCCTGCGCGACATTGGAGAGATAGATCGGCGAGCCGGCTTTATAGGCGAGGATGACGTTTTGATAATCCTGCGCGGAACGGAGTTGGTCGTTGGCATTGATCGTCGAGGCCTGACGCGGTCCATCGAAGCTGCCCTTGGCGGAATTTGAGTTGGCGTTCGCGATGGCAGAGCGGACGTTTTCCAAGCTCAGTCCGTAGGCGGCGAGCGCGTTGGGATTAATTTGGATACGCACAGCGGGCCGCTGGCCGCCGGAAATACTCACGAGGCCAACGCCGGCGACTTGAGAAATTTTTTGCGCGAGACGCGTGTCCGCGAGATCGGCGAGTTGAGGAAGAGTGATCGAACCCGACGTGATGCCGAGCGTGAGGATCGCGGTATCGGCGGGATTGACCTTGCTGTAAATCGGCGGGCTGGGGAGATCGTTCGGGAGAAGATTACTGGCAGCATTGATCGCGGCCTGTACTTGTTGTTCGGCTACATCGAGCGAGAGCGACAGACTGAACTGAAGCGTGATGACGGACGCGCCGCCGGAGCTCGTCGAGGTCATCTGCGTGAGACCCGGCATCTGCCCGAGTTGTTTTTCCAACGGCGCAGTGATCGCTGAAGTCATCACCTCAGGACTCGCGCCGGGATACAGCGTGCTGACCTGGATCGTCGGGTAATCGACCTCGGGCAGCGCGGAGATCGGCAGGAGCCGGTACGCGATGGCGCCGGAAAGCATCAACGCCACCATGAGCAACGCCGTCGCAACGGGCCGCTCGATAAAAATCCGAGACAGGTTCATGGCGCTTTGCCGCTGCTGTCCGCTGGCGCCGTCGGACCCGCCTTGCGAGCAGCTCCGTCGGTGGTTCCCGCCGGATTTGCTTTGCGTGCGCCGGCCGGACGCTCGCCGGAGAACGCGCCGCCGCCCGGACCGCCCGCGCCGGCCCCGCCATTTCGATTGCGACGCGGACGATCAGGAACCGAGGTGTCGATCGCCACAGGAGCGCGCGCAGTGACGTGGGCGCCATTTTGCAAACGATCGAGACCTTCAGTGGCGACCTGTTCGCCGGGAGCAACGCCCTCGGTCACAGCCGTGAGCAAGCCCTCGCTGTTGCCCGTTTTGATGGCGCGACGTTGCACCACACCCTCGGCGTCCACGACGTAAGCGAAACGGTCGGTGCCCGCGATCTGGATCGCCGAAGTGGGAATCAGCGTGGCGTCCTTCACGGTGTTCACGAGGAGGCGAACGTTGACGAATTGATTGGGAAAGAGCGCAAGATCTTCGTTGGGAATCGTGGCCTTGAGACGCACCGTGCCGGTGGTGGTGTCGATCTGGTTGTCGATGGCGATGAGCGTGCCCGTCGCGAGGCGACGCTTCATCGAGCGATCAAAAATTTCCACCTCGAGCGGCGTCTCGCCCCGCATGGCGCGGCGCACACCGGGAAGACTATCCTCCGGAAGATTGAAGATGACCATGATCGGCGCGTCCTGGGTAATCACGAGGAGACCGGTGGCGTCGCTCGCGCGCACGAGGTTGCCGACATCGACGAGCCGCAGGCCAACGCGGCCATCGATCGGTGCGGTGACGCGGCAGTAGCTCAACTGTAGTTGGTAACTGGCGACAGAACCTTCGTCGGCTTTTACGGTGCCCTCATACTGGGCGACGGAGGTTTTCGAGGCGTCGATTTGCTGCTGCGTGACGGCTTCATGCGCGCTTTCGTAGCGCTGCAGATCGAGGCGGGCATTAGCGAGCAAGGCGCGATCGCGCGCGAGCTGACCCTCGGCCTGTTGGAGCGCGACCTGATAGGAACGCGGATCGATTTCCGCGAGCAGGTCGCCGGCCTTCACGCGTTGGCCTTCCTCGAAGTGCACTTTCAAAAGCTGGCCATCGGCGCGGCTGCGAATGGTGGCGGTGTTTGCAGCGGTCACGGTACCCAACGCGGTGAGAAAGTTGCGCAGTTCACCTTGTTTGGCCGGTTCGATCGTAACGGCGGTGGCGCCACCGCCAAAGCGGCGTGCACCAGCGCCAGGACCACCCGGGCCACCTGCCGTGGCAGGAGCAGCGGGACGAAAGCGCCAACCCAATGCACCTCCAGCGATGACCAGCAGGACGACGAGGACCCAGACCCACCAGCGCGAGCGCCGTCGAATAGTAGGCGGCTTTCCCAATGGGGGCCGTGTGAGATCGATGGAAGTGTTCATAAGAGTGAGGGAAAGAGGGGCCGATGAAACGCAAAGGCCGTCCCACCGCTGCGGTCTCGAAGAGGAATCACCTCACTAGCCGTTCGTGTGCTGCCCAACCCAGTATCAATTCTTTTCATACCCGCAGGCCGGATGCGCGAATGAGCCGAATCGAGCGACGGCCGGCAGCAGAATAATGGCGGCGGAAACGTGGCGATCATTTAAATGGTACGGAAATTCCTGACGCGCGGTGCGACGCATCGCATCGCGGAAAGTTACGCAGTTTCCTCCGTTCCCCTTGAATCAACCGCCAGAATCTGGCGAGTGTCGCCCGACCAAGCCCTCTTCGAAAATTGTAACCGCAGAGAACGCAAGGAGCTCAAAGAATGAGGCCTCTGTCCCCGTAATCTTTGCGTGGGCGACGTCGCTCCGCCCGGCGTTCTGCGCTTGTAGCCGCACCGGTTACGGTGCGGTTTCACTGAGCATATTAAATCAAACCACAGCCGGAATGCTCGTGGTAGGGCGAGGCGTCCCGCCGAGCCGGGCTCGCCGTACCTCTCGACGATTCGCTTGACTCCCGTTCACCGGGGACGGCTCGCCCTACCTTGATGCAGCTGCGGTTTTGTTTAAAACGCTCTAAGCGACACCGAGACACGAAGACGGGATCAGTCATGGACGAATTCGGAAGATGTTAAATTTAGAAAAAATGGGTTCAAAAATGAAACTGAATCCTGACAATTAAATCCGGCTTCACGTTTTCCGATCGGTTCGCATTAGTATTTTTCTGCCTCCCATTTTTCTGACTGATCATATCGAGTGGCCCACACGATTGAAGTTTTGTGAGACAAGCGTGAAGTCAGGAACAACGCGCAACTCCCGTCCGCGGCTCGCGAAATTATTTTTTCAATGCTCGCCGCGCTCGACCTGAAATCAAATCGTTGACGTGCATGAGACAGACCCGGCCGCAAACACCCCCACCCGAGTCGCGCGGCCGGCCGCACCCACGCAACCGGCACGGCGACCGGTACGATTTTGTTCAACTGGTTCAGAGCTGTCCCGAACTCGCGCGCTTCGTGATCCCCCACCCCTGCGGCGGCGACACCATCAACTTCTCGGATCCAGGCGCAGTGAAAACGCTGAACCGGGCGTTGTTGAAATTCAACTACGGCGTGACTCATTGGGATATCCCGCCGGGGAATCTCTGTCCGCCGATTCCTAGTCGGGCCGACTACATCCATCATCTCGCAGACCTGCTTGCCGACGGAAATTCCCGGACGGTTCCACAAGGACCGGCGGTGAAGATTCTGGATATTGGCGTCGGCGCTAACTGCGTTTATCCAATCATTGGGGCTGCGGAATACGGCTGGAGATTCGTCGGCACGGACATCGATCCCGCCTCGATTGACTGGGCGAGAAAATTGATCGCGGCGAATCGCGGGCTGACTGGAAAAATCGAATGCCGGCTTCAACCAACCGCGGCGCACATTTTCGAAGGAGTGATCGAGCCGTCAGAAAGGTTTACCGCGTCAATGTGTAATCCCCCGTTCCATGCTTCGCCACAAGAGGCCGCAGCCGAGAGTTTCCGCAAAGTGAAAAATCTCGGCTCGCTCGCGAGGAAAGAGGAAGTGGTTTTGAATTTCGGCGGAAAGAGTACCGAACTCTGGTGTGAAGGTGGCGAAGCCGGTTTCGTGCGGAGAATGATTCTCCAAAGCGCACAGCGCCGTGAACAGTTCCTCTGGTTCACGACGCTGGTGTCGAAACGCGGAAGCCTGCCGGCGATTTATCGCACGTTAAAAACAACCCAAGCGGAGGACGTGCGAACGATCGCAATGGCCCAGGGTCAGAAGCAAAGTCGACTCGTCGCGTGGACTTACCTCACTGCGGCGCAACGCGCCCACTGGCGATCGTAGCGCAAAGTCCGATACCGATGCGCCCTCTCGATCCGAAGCCAACCCGTAGCTGTGAGCGTGAGCGAGTGGTGCCTGAGGTTGCCCGCGCTCGGATGGTAGGGCGGGTTATCCCTAACCCGCCGCTCACCGGCCGGGTCGGATTTAAACCACGAATGCTGACGGGATCCGAGAAGTAATCAGTCGGAAAAATGGGCGACAGAAAAATTACCGAACATCAAGCGATCAGAAATGGCGTAGCCGGAGTGCAGTGTCAGGATTCAGTTTTATTTTTCTGACCCCATTTTTCTGACTCGGCCACCTTCCGACTTCTTCACCGCACTCCGGCTATACGGTTTCCGATCGCTTGATGTCCGGTAATTTTTCTGCCTCCCATTTTTCTGACTGATGGCCCTTCGAATTGTAGGGCGGGTTATCCCTAACCCGCCGTAGCCGCACCGGTTACGGCGCGGTGTTCGCCGGAGCAACGACGTTGAGAGTTGAGAGCAAAACCAGGAGATGAATTCTGAGTTTTCAGCCTACTGGTCCCTCGAACGGGCGTCGACCGATCAAGGAAGCATATGCCAGGATAGTCCCAGGGAGGTCCCAGGATGGTGCCAGGACGTAAGAAGGCACCACGACGGAACGAGCCGCGCAGAATCAATCTACGGCGCAACGCCGCTCCCGCCAGTCCCGCAGCCGGCACTCATAAGTGACAGCTCCAGTGGGAAGGCCGCCGCGGTGCCTCGCGGCCCCGCAGTTGCTTTCGTCTAATGCTTGTGTTTCACTTTTGGTATCTTGCATCGAGGACTTGGCTGATGTCACTTCGTTCGGTAACACCCCGTCAGTTCACTCCCATGCCGGGCACACACCAGTCGTCACAGCGCAACGCGATGGCTCGGCTCTTTTCTGTTTTCGAGAGTCGCTCATCGCGTGGCTGACCGCGAACGTTGCAAAAGAAAAATGCTCTTTGTCGTCCAGTTCCGAGACGTTCCCGAGAAGCTTCACCTTCGCGCGGAGTTGATGCGCGATCATCTCGTTTTTCTTAAGGAGCGTGATCCCGTGATTCGTGCGGCCGGCTCGCTACGAAGAGAAGAAGACGCTTGTTTGCGGATGATCCTTTTTGGAAGGCAGGATTGCGCGCATCTGTAGAGATTCACCGGCTAGCGAAGGCATTTCCAGAGATCGAAAAGGCCGTATGAATAGGAAGCCGGGGGTTCGATCCGGTGGGGCGGGGGTAATTGTCGTTGACCGCCAGTTTGGTCCTTCGCGCGTGCGTGAGACCTCCCGGGGCTTTCAGCGCCCCACTTGAGGTGATCGCTTACTCCCGGCTCGTTTTCCCGCACTACTACGACCTCTGCTGACTCCTGCCCGCTCGCCGGCTGCCTTGTTGCCAAGGTCGGTGCCAATGGACCGCTCGCGCGGTCCACCGCCTGT
>CBRAFL010000093.1:0-16285 GCA_967755055.1 uncultured bacterium | reverse complement strand
ACGCGGCGCTCATCGATGTCCACGGCTCGCTCGGCCGAGATCATTGCATGGATGAAACCGGTAATAATGAGCACGGACAAAAGAAACACCGGCCCGTAGAAGGGCTCGATCAGCCGTGTACTCATCAGCACCAACGTAAGCGCGATCAAGCAGGTGGGAAGCAGCGTCACGCCGTAAAACAATCGCCTGGCCAACGCGCCGGCGGCCGTCGGTGCGAGCAGCATCCGCATGAGCTTGCTATCGGGTCGCAGCAGTAACGTTCCAACGCTCACGACGAGAAGAGCGCCCGCATCCGCCGCACTGATATGCAAAGAGCGGGCGTAAGGCGTCACGCCGTTCAACGCGCGCATCATCAAAGTCGCCAGACTCATCGCGAACACGCCTGTGGTCAGCCACACCGAGAGCCAGCGCTGGATTCCTCGCATCCGGCGTCCAAAAGCCATCAACGCCACGCCGCCTGCTGCCATGACCACAGCGGCATCGAGCGGCAGTCCCTCCGCAGTTTCGTGGGAGCTGGCGCCGGGTGAGGCGGAGAAGAAGAGCAGATTCGGATGAACGGCGCCGCGCGCGAGTTCACGGGCTTCGACGACGGTGAGAAATACGACCGCGGTCAGAGCGCAGGCGAAGCCGGCGCGGGGAAATTTTGAGTTGGAGCGTAGCCAGAGCGATACGCCCAGCAAAGTGAGCGTGCTGGCCCCCAGCACCACCGGCAGCGGTAAGTTGCCGCCGAAAATTGGGGCAGCGAGTCTGGCCAGGGAAATCGCGACAACGAGCAAACCGGCCAGCCCTGATGCGCGACGGAGTTTTTCTTCAAGCAGCATTCCGTTCAATAAAGGAGGAGCTACCGAGAGTGAGAATCGCGGAGGCAAATGCAATGGTGCGCGCTTTGCGCTGCTGATTTTGAAGACGGGTTGGGCAGATACTTTGCGGTACGATTGTATGAACTAAGATAGGTTGCGTTTCAGTTCCGTACGTTGCTGCCGATTTGGAATGGAGCGTCCGCCATGTCTGTCCGCTTGGTCGCGACGAGCTTAAGTATCCTCCTCCTTGTGCCGAATATTAACGCCGTCGTTATCCATCTTTTTCAACTCATGAAGACTCCTAAACTCCTGCTCGCTGCAATTCTTTGCCTCGCTCCTGTTTCGACCATGCTAGCGGCCACTCCCGGCCTAGAGAACCCGGTTCCCGTCCGCACGGTCGCGCCGGAATATCCGCGCGAATTGAAGGCGAATGGTGTCTCCGGCTTGGTGATGGTGAAGTGCACCATCGATGAGCAGGGCAACGTCGCCGGCACGGACGTCGTGAAGTCGAGCAACCAGCAGTTCGATCGTTACGCGACTGACGCGCTCAAGAAATGGAAGTTCAAGCCTGCGCGGCAGGATGGGACGCCAGTTCAAATTCAAGTGACCATTCCCATCAAGTTTGTCGTGGAAGAGAGCTGAGCCTCCCCGCCACCTGAGACGTTCACCTCGAAACCCCAGCCATGTCCTTTCACAATCTGACCATCGGTAAAAAAATCGCGCTCGGGTTCGGCCTGCTCTTCGCCCTCTTGATCGTGGTGGCGGCAATCGCCTACACCGCTCTCGGCGGCGCGGGTCGCCGGCTCTCGCTCTTTGCCGATAGCGCGCAGGAAACCTACGCCGCCGCATCGTTGGAGTCATCGATGCAGGGCCTGAAACTCCAGGTAAACGAGTTTCTCGCGACCGGCTCGTCTGAAAGCATCGCCGCGTGCGACGCCGCTCGGAAAGCCCTCGACGAAAGTCTCGCCAACGCAGCCAAGCTGATTGTCGAACCTTCGCGTGCTGCGGAGATCGTCAAAGCTCGCGAACTACTTGCCACCTATCATGCGGCTTTCGCCGAAATCGTCGCCAATCACAAAGCACGCGTCGCCGTCGAAACCGACGTGCTGACACCTCAGGGAAAAATCATCGCCGACGGACTCCAGAACATGCTCGCGCAGGCCAAGACCCAGGGCGACATGAACGCGGCGTTTCAAATTTCGAACGGACTGAAGGCATTCTTCGAATGTTCCAGTCTGGTGAATGCGTTCCTCCTTACCTCCGACGCGCCGAAAGCTGTCGCCGCTCGTGATGCCCTCGCGGTCACCGTCTCGCAAATCCAGCGCATGCAGAAGGACCAAATCGAGATGGAGAAGCTCGATGCCACGTTGAAGGACGAGGCGAAGAATGCGTTGCTCGCAAAATTGCAGGCCACCGCAGTGACGTTTCGCGATGGTCTCGAACAAGTCGTCTCCGGCGAACAAGCCCGCGCAAAAATCCTGGCCGAGCGGATCAACCGCGTTGCTCCGGAATTCACCGCCGCCGTCGCCCGCGTAAAGACCGCCGTACATACTTTCCAGAGTGACCTCGAGAGCCGCACATCTGCTGAACAGCGTCGCAATGAAACCGTGGTGCTCACGATCACCAGCATCGGGCTCGCGCTCGGCGCAATCATCGCCTGGCTCATCACACGTGGTGTGACCCGTCGTATCACTGAAGTCGCTGCGCGCCTCGCCACGGAGTCCGACAAGACGGGCGCAGCCGCCATGCAAGTTTCCCAAGCCAGCCACTCGATGGCGGACGGTGCTTCCCAACAAGCCGCGTCCCTCGAGGAAACCAGCTCCTCGTTGCACGAAATGGCGAGCATGACGACGCGCAATTCCGAGAACGCGCAGAACGCGAAGACGCTCGCCAATCAGGCGCGCCAAACCGCCGATGCTGGTGCGATCGACATGGAGCAGATGAAGACAGCCATGTCTGCCATCAAGGGTTCCAGCACGGAAATTTCCAAGATCATCAAGACGATCGACGAGATCGCGTTTCAAACCAACATCCTCGCGCTCAACGCCGCTGTCGAAGCGGCACGGGCCGGTGAGGCTGGCCTCGGTTTCGCCGTCGTCGCCGACGAAGTACGCAATCTCGCCCAGCGCTGCGCCGGTGCCGCGAAAGAAACCGCCGACAAGATTTCCGCTTCCACTGAAAAGAGTGAGCAAGGCGCGCGAATCAGTGAAAAAATGGCGGCCAATCTGGCTGCGATCGTCGACAAGACACGCCAGCTCGACGAACGCATCGGCGAAATCGCGCAGTCGTCGCACGAGCAGAGCGAAGGCATCGGCCAGCTTAACAGCGCCGTCGCCAGCATGGACAAAATTACGCAAGAAAACGCGGCCCTGGCTGAGGAATCCTCTGCGTCAGCCGAGGAACTGAAGTCCCAGGCTGAACAAGTTCGCCTCGCCGTCGCCGAACTCATGCGCATGGCTCGCGGTTCAGATGCGTCTGCTGCGGACAGCGAAGAAGTGGAGGCCGCGCCGGTCGCGAAAGTGAAAACGCCGGTGGTGAGCCGCCGCCCAAACGGTAATTTTCGCAACAGTCGTTCACCCGCTGCGAATCGAGCCCCCGCCGCGACCGTGAATCATGACGCAGATGAAGCGACCGAGCCGCCAGTCAATGGTTCCAAAGCGGTAAATGGCAGCGACAACGTCGACAAGTTCTTCGCCTGATCAGCCGAATAAATTTAGAAAACCAGGCCCGCTCTCACGAGCGGGCCTTTTGCTTTTTCATTCCGGGACGCGACGCCGTGGTAGCGGCAGGCCTCCGTGCCTGCTGTGTCCGAAGTTCGAACTCCAATCGCAGCAGGCGCGGAGGCACTGCCGCTACCCGGAGTCATGCCGGCGTTGCGCGCCGTACCTGAGCGTCAACTACGACGGTCGTGACCATGTCGCAGCCCACATTCGTCATCGTTCGGGTCATGTCCAAAAGTCGATCAACGCCGATAATGATGCCGATGCCTTCGGGCGGGATTCCGAAAGAGATCAGCAATCCCGCGATCAGCGGTAACGAACCTCCGGGAATGCCCGCGACCGCGACCGCGCTCAGCACGCTCAGGAGTAATAGCGTGACTTGCTGCCCGACGCTCAGATCCACTCCGAAAACTTGAGCGACAAACAATACCACGCAGCCCTCGTAAAGTGCCGTGCCGCTCATGTTCATCGTGGTTCCCAACGGCAGCACAAATCCTGCGACCGAGGGTGTCACTCCCAGGGATTCTTCCGCGCAGTCGAGCGCGGCGGGCAGGGTGGCGTTGCTTGAGCTTGTTGAAAAAGCGGTCACCAGCACCGTTTTGATTTCTTTGAAAAAAGTGAGGGGTGAGCGGGTCGTCCAAATTTTCAAAAACACCGACATCGAGCCGAAAAGATGCAGTAGAAGGACGCTCATGACGCCCAAGACGAACACGCCCAAGGCGACTAGGATATCGATGCCGATCTTGACAACGACGCTGTAAATCATCGCTGGGACGGCGTAGGGCGCGAGTCGCAGTGCGAAATGGACGATCCCGGTCATGAGTTCGCTCACCAATTCAAGTCCCCCCTGCAACCTGCGGCGCTTTTCTTCGCTGAGCTGCGTGCCGACCGCACCGATGAGAATGGCGAATAGAATTAACGGCAGCACATCGCCCAGCGCTCCGCGGGAATTACCCACGAACGCGCCAAAAAGATTTTTTGGCATGAACATCTCGACGATCACCGACAGGCTCATGGTCGGCTGCGCGGCTTGCGTCGCGACGTAGTGTTGGGCCGTGCCTCCGTATTCTGCGAGCAGGCGCGTCTTCGCATCCAACGCGAGATGATGTCCGGGCTGTAGGATGTTCATCATCGCGAGACCGAGGCCCACGCCGATGGCCATGTTCAGAAAAAAGAGAGCGAACGTGCGACCCGCCAGCGGACCGAGACGATCCAGCCGACCCAGTTGCAGCACCCCGGTGGCGAGCGAGGCGAACACCAGCGGAATCACCACGAAGAAAAGCATCCGCAGAAACACCTGGCCGAACGGATCGAAAACGTTCGTCGATACTGTCCGCATGAATTCGAGCACCTTCGGAAGCGGATGCCCAAGCGTCAGCGTCAGCACTCCGGCAAGCACGCCGACCACGAGGCCGGTCAGAATCTGGTTCGCAAGCCGGCGGTTCGTCTCAGCCATGATGCTCCGGAAGTTGGGCAGCAGGTGGATTTTGTCCAACCGTAATCAGCGGCCATGTATCCGATGTATGGATCGAACGGGCAGCAGCTCGATGGCGGCGAAGCGAACTGGTCGGCGAATCGGCTTCGACCTTAGGGACAATTCTCTAGCGCGAAATGGGCGGAGACGATCGCCTGTGCGCTGAAAATTTCGAACGTAAGGCACGTCACCGCTCAAGACCGCCCACCTATTCGGTGAGCGAGCGCGCCCTGCGAGGATCTGACTGATATTGAGGAGTTAATCTCGAACGAGGAATTCACTCAGCAGCGGGATTTCTTGAAGGGCGCGTTGAGGTGGAAGGTCAATTTACTTGATGCCAAAGAGTTGTGGTTGCGTCCAGATTCAAAACACCGTTTCGTGATCTGGTTTTGCAGCGCGGCCGCACCAGCTGGTCTCCCTGCGACACACAATTATCACTTCACTGTAAACGTGCTCGATCGGGATACTATCATCGCGTCGATTGGCGACCTTTCCGTTACGCCACGGGTGATCCGGCATCTTTCGCTCTTCCTGAAGAGTCCTGATTCAGACATCACGCCGGCGGTCGAGGCGATGAAAACGGAGCCGGTGCTCACGGCGGCGATGCTGGCGGCGTGTAATTCGCCCACGCACTACCGAGGGCAAAAGTTGCTCACACTCGAACACGCGATTCTGCGGCTTGGCTATCGCGAGACCTACCGTATCGCGTTATTGATTACATTTCGTCAGGGGCTGCGAATCTCCAATCTGCCTGACAACACCGTAGCCGACTACTTGTGGTCGCGTGCGATCACGGCCGCGTGCGCGATGGAATCACTCTCTTCCGCGACCAAGGCAGCGTCGGGATATACGGTCGGACTGCTCCATCTCGTCGGCTGTTTTGTTTTGGCGAGAAACCGCTGCCCGCTCACCGTCTTCAACAACACGCATCCTTCCGCTTTGCTCGCGGCGCAGGAGGCCGCGTATGGCATCGCGTTTCCTGAGGCCGGCGCACTCGCACTGGATCAGTGGGGATTTCCGCAGGAAATCTGGATGCCGATCCGCTTCCAACTTCAGCCCTCGGGTGCGGGTGAATTTGTGGACGATGCGTTTCTCCTTTCCCGCGCCATGGCGGTGGCAAACTTCATTGAGCAATGCCGCCCAGATAGCCCGTCCTATATCGCGAACATGAGGACCGGGAGCTATATTGAAACGTTCGTACGCGACGTCGAGGCGACGTCGCACGAGCTGATCGCCGCCTTTCACACTGCTCCGCCCCGCCGGCCGGCTTGGGCGACCTGCTACGACGAGCGTCGATAGAAGGCGCCTGATTTACCGGTCCCGAATTGCGGGAGCGACTCAGGCATAGCGCTCTTCTTTCCACGGATCCGCCGTGTTGGAATATCCTCTGACTTCCCAGAAGCCGAGTTTGTCCCCAGCGAGAAAAGTGATGCCGCTGACAAATTTAGCCCCTTTCCAGGCGTAGAGTTTGGGAATGATCACACGGGCGGGCCCGCCGTGTTCGCGAGCGAGCGGAGCTCCATCAAAGCGTGTCGCGATCAGCACGTCGTCGTCCAGGCACTGAGCCAGCGGTACATTCGTCGAGTAACCATCGAAGCTCGTGAAATAGACAAATTTCGCCTCGGGTGACGGCTGCACGTGCTCGTAAAGCGTGGTGAACGCCACTCCGCCCCAGCGGCAATCGTATTTGCTCCACGTTGTCACGCAGTGGAAATCACTGATGTCATCGACTTGAGGAAGAGCACTGAAATCGGTCCATGAAAGCACGGTGGGCCGCTCGACGAGTCCGTTGAGTGAGAGCTTCCATTCGCTCAATGGAATTTCAGGTTGAACGCCGAGATCCAGCACCGGAAACCCAGTGGTTAATTTTTGTCCGGGGGGTAGACGATCGGTTGAAGCCGTGAGTCGCGCCGCGACGCCGCGAGCCTTTTGTTTCTCCGCCCACTTTTGTTTTGCTTCGATATACCGTGCTTTCGACATGACGGAAAACGTGGGAGTCGATGCGCTGCTTCGCAAGCCCGCGAGGTGCCGTGCGGAGCGCCCCAGCGTCGCGAGCGCCGGGGCGCCAATCACGCTGCATCACTACGGTTGCCTGGTGCTGATCAACGTGAACGCGCCGAATGCCGCGAAGTCGTGCGATCGTCGGTCACCAACCGTTCAGCTTGGGCGACGGCTTGCACATAAGCCTCATAGTCGGCGGCGAGTGTATCGCACGCGCGCGGCCATTCCTCGGCGGAAGCAGTTTCGATGTTTTTCAGACTCCGGCGAAGTCGGTTTTCTGCCGATCGAGCCACTTTCGCGATCAGCATAAATTCAGCTTTCGTTTCATCATCGAGATCCTTCGCCTGCTCACTCGCTGCAGCCAGCATACGACTGCCGGCCTCGATATTTCTCTCCACTTGCGCCGCCAATTCCGCGCGACTATCGACCGGTCGTGCGCGAGTTTCGGTCGTCTGAGCGTTCAACATTCCTTCGCGGAATGTCACCGAAAAGAGACTACACAGGAGAAAACGAAACCAAAAACGACGGGGGCTCATGAGTAATTGGGTCAAAGTTCTTCCTATAACGCATCGTTTGTGCCGCGCGGATCGACGAAACGTTAACCATCCAGCAGGAGGCGGTTAAAAATCGGTGTGACGATTTGGCGTAATTGAATTCCCGCATCCTGCATGACCCGCTCGCCGGGAGATCGGATTCCTGCACGTCCAATCCACCCTTGCGCGAAAGCAAACTGATTTGTGACATGACGCCCTGTCGTGACACCATGAAGCACCCTTATTCCATTTCTCCGAATCATGCGTTTGAAACGCGGGCTGCATGACGCCCGTGCTTGAACTCTCGGGTTTGCGGGTTGAGCGCGGCGACACCACGATTCTCAGTGGCGTGGATTGGCGGGTTGGATTGGGCGAGCATTGGGTCGTGTTGGGAGCGAACGGCTCCGGCAAAACGTCGCTGCTGAAAGCGCTCACGGGT
The DNA here is from genome assembly GCA_967755055.1 of uncultured bacterium. GTDB lineage: Bacteria > Verrucomicrobiota > Verrucomicrobiia > Opitutales > Opitutaceae > Opitutus. Next base: position 8,318 of record CBRAFL010000093.1, on the reverse strand, counting down.
TTTCTTTCTCCGACCGCGGGGGAATTTTCTGTTCTGGGCCGGCGCTATGGAGCGAGTGACTGGCGTGAACTGCGGTTGAAAGTCGGCGTGGTCACGAGTGCATTTGCCGCTGCGATACCGCCGGCGGAAATCGCGCTTGATACCGTGATGAGTGGCAAGTTCGCGCAGCTGGATCTCTGGGCTCCGGTCTCGCGCGCGGATCGCGCAGCGGCGAGACGCCTGCTCGCGGTGGTGGGTGCGACTGGAATCGCGGAACGACCCTGGCTCTATCTTTCGCAAGGCGAACGCCAGCGAGTGCTGATCGCGCGGGCCTTGATGGCGCGGCCGCGATTGTTGATTCTCGACGAGCCGTGCGCGGGCTTGGACCCGGTCGCTCGCGAAAAATTTCTCCGGCTCATTCCTCGCCTCGCCCGCCGGCGGCGGCGCGAAAAACACGGCTCAGTGGAGGCGCTGATCTTGGTAACTCATCATGTGGAGGAAATTGTTCCCGTATTCACTCACGCACTTTTGTTGCGCGATGGCTGTGTCGTTGCGGCCGGACCTTGTGCTTCTGTTCTGACGTCGCGAAATCTTAGCGCCACGTTTGGAACACCGATGAAACTCACGCGCTCCGCCGAGGCCCGTTACCGACTCACGGTGTCGTCGCAGTGAATCCAATTTCTGAAGTCATCGATGGACTCGGCCTGACGAGCGTGTGGACCTACGTCGCGCTCTTTCTGGGGTCGTCGTGGTTAATGATCTGGCGCCTCGAGGCGTTGTTGAAGCACGGCCTCGACGGGACGGCATTGGGCACGCTCGTGATGCCTTACTGTTCGGGTTTGGGAAATCTGCTCTTCGTGGCGATTATCGCGACGCGCGGCGGTCCACCCCAGGAGGTGTTAACGAACTGCCTGGTGAATAATGTCACCAATCTCACGCTGATCCTCGGATTACCTGCGCTCGTTTGGGGACTGAGTTTGCGTGAGAAGAAACCTGCTCCCGGGAAAAAACGTGCATCGCGCGGCCGTGCGGCCGCCGCGGACGTCACGCAGCAGCTGAATCGCCTTTCACTTTTGTTGTCACTCGCGGCGGTTTTATTTTTCGGCGGAGTCACGTGGGCGGTGGGCAGCGATGGGCAAATTGATCGACGCGACGGCGTCGTGCTCGTGGCGCTGTTCTTGTTTTGGCAATGCTTTCAGGTCTTCGACGTGCTGAAGCTGAACGTGCGCGAGCGCCGCTCATTCAGTGCGCTTTTTTATGTGGACCTGGCTATCGTCGTGGCCGGAGCGTACGCGCTCTATGTCAGTATCGATTGGTTGGTGACATGGCTGTCGGCGCAGAAAACCGGATTCATCAGCGCGGGGAATTTGGGCTGGCTGAGCGGCTGGCTAATGGTGCTGCCGAATGCGCTGCTGGCGTGTTACTACGCTGCAAAACGGCGGGCCGACATCGTCTACGCCTCGCAAATCGGCGACGGACACATCTGTATTCCTTTGTGCATTGGCCTGGCGGCGATGGTGCAACCGATCGCAGTGCCGCATTTTTTTCAGACCGGCCTGGTCATCATGCTGGGAGCGGCGCTGATCCACGTGCTCTGCATCCTGATCGCGAATGGATTGCCACGCTGGATGGGCTGGCCGCTGGCGGCGGCGTACGCGTGGTTCGTCGGCACGGGATTGTTCAATCCGTAGCGCGAGCGGAGAGAAACTCTTTCTCCAGAATGGAGGGTCCACCTCCGTGTGGACCGTACCTCACTGACGACACGGAGGCTCGTGCGCCTCCGGTGCGCGTCCCTCCGCTCGCTAAGCGATCAGGGCACCAGCGGATCAGCGCGAAATTTTTCGCAAAGTTCGAAAAAGGCGGTCTGTGCGTTCAGCCATTTCGGATCGCGGCGAATCTCGGCCATCTCCCGCGTCGTGTGGTTGCAAACCAGAAAGCTTGTTTTGCCCACTTTGAGGCAGGCGTCGTAACGAGTGCCGCCGGCGTCGGGCGCGAATTCAAACTCGCCTGGATCAAACGAACGGCCGGCGAGCATTGTGCGGAGCGGCTCGACGTCCTCAGGAAATTGCTTGCGAAATGTTTCCGCGCGCGGGCCGGAATAGGCGAGGATGCCTTGCTGTGCAGCGAGCGAGAGAATCGCCCACTCGTCGAAGAGCGGACGCAGATAGAGCGCGTCCATACGGGCGAAACAGTTTTGAATCTGCAGACGGGCAGCAGCGAGGTCCATCCTCGCGAGAAAGGTGAATTAGCGAGTCGTGGCAAGCATCGCTGCAGCCAGATCGTGAGGACGCTCGAAGTTGACAGGCCGCTTACAGTTTTTTGATGACGTCACCTCGGAGCCGCGCAGGCCGCGTTCCGAGCTACTCGCTGTGCGCGAAGACCTCGTTGAAGAACGTCTTCATGTGCGACCACGAGCGATGATCGGCGGCGGCGTTGTAGCCGACTCCCTCCAGGCCAGCTGAGGCAATTTTGTCTGCATCCGGATTCGTGAAGGCATGAACCGCGTGGGCGTAACTAATGAACTGATAGTCAAATTTTCCGTCTTCCATGCTCTTCACGAAGGAGTCGACGACCTCCTTCTTGATGAACGGGTCAACAGCGCCGTGGCAGATTAAAAACTTTGCCTTGTTTTTCGCCGCGGCCTCGGCTGAAGCGGGGACGAGGTTACCATGGAAGCTGACAATTCCCTCGAGCGGGGCGCCAGAGTAGGCGAGCACCTGCACCGCGGAACCGCCGAAACAATATCCGATCGCGGCGACGCGACTGGGATCAACGAGGTCGCTTTTGAGCAGGCGATCCAATCCTGCCCGTGCTCGTTCCGCCATGAGCGGTTTGCCAAAAAACGGCCCCGCCAGTTCAGCGGCTTTTTTTGGATCGGTGGTCGAAATGCCTGCGCCGTACATGTCGGCGACAAAAGCGACATAACCCAGTTTCGCGATCTTCTCGGCGCGGCCTTTGACGTATCCATTTACGCCCCACCACTCCGGAACGATAAGTACGCCGGGCAATTTGTGAGCGCCGGTTTTTTGGTCGTCGTAAGCGAGGTAGCCTTCGAGCTTCACGCCCTCGTGCTCGTACGCCACCGGTTCAGTCACAATTTTGGAGTGCGCCGTGATGGCCAGGCCCACAGCGATGAGGAAAGCGGCGGCAATTTTCATAAGGCCAGCAACGTAGGAATGCCGGTCGCTGGGTCAAATGGGACAGGCGCGGTTTCTCCGTCGTGCTCGTGATCTTAATCATGATCGGCCTCTTCTCGAAAGAGCACCAGCACGAGGCAAACGGCACAGTGGTCATGTAGGTAGGTAGCGCGCTCGTCGCACTACGTTCGTAATCTGTAGCGCGGCAAGCGCGCTACCTACGAATCGATCGTCCGCTCGCTGCTACTCTCAGAGCGAGAATCCGCCGGAGATGTAGTTCTTCAGATGCTCTGCTTCTGCGCGGTGCGTGTCGGCGATCCACCGCGATATATCACCGATGGAAATCAGGCCGACCATCTGCCCGTTGGAAATTACCGGGAGGTGGCGGCAGCGTTTCTCGGAAAAAATCATCATCGTCTCCTCGATCGTGGTCTCGGGTGTGATCGTGATGAGATTTGTCGTCATCACATCGGCCACACGCATCACGTTAGGATCGATTCCCGCTCCGACCACTCGACGAAGAACATCGCGCTCAGTGAAAATGCCAGCGAGCCGGTTGCCTTCCATCACGACGATGGAGCCAATGCGGTGACGATTCATTTCGTCTACTGCGCCGGCGATGGTGAATGTCGAGGACACGGCGTGAACGGCCGGGCCCTTGCGCTCCAGAATAGCGGAGATCGGGGTGTTCATCGATACGAGGGGTTGCCCGACAGTGTGCCCGTGCCAGAGGGCGCCGCAACCCGAAACCCGAATTCCACGGGAATTTTTCCGGTTTTTTTTGTGAACGATTTTGCCATTTACTCTTCATGCGGTGGCGAAGCGCCTTGCGAGATCGCGCGAGTGGCGTTTGTTCGAACGCATGAGCATCGGGAAAATCGTTTTGGTTGTACTCGGGATTATCGCGGCCATCGGCCTCGTTCTGGCGCTTGCCGTCAGCGGCATTTTCAACCGGCTGGTCTCGCTGGAGCAGGGCGCGAATGCAGCGTGGGCGCAGGTGCAAAACGTCTACCAACGGCGCGCGGATCTCGTGCCCAATCTCGTCAACACCGTCAAAGGTGCGGCCAATTTTGAACGCAGTACGCTCACGGACATCACCGAGGCGCGAGCATCCGTCGGACGCGTCCAATTGCCATCGGATGGCGCACCGAAGGATCCGGAAAAGTTCGCTGAGTTCGAGCGCGCGCAAGGACAGCTCGGGTCGGCGTTGTCGCGTTTGCTCGTGGTGGCGGAGCGTTATCCCGATCTCAAAGCCACAGCGGCATTTCGTGATCTGCAGGCACAGCTCGAGGGCACCGAGAACCGGATCGCAGTCGAGCGCGGGCGTTTCAACGAGGCGATTCAGGCTTACAACACCGCGATCAAACGGTTTCCCGCGGTAATTTTCGCCGGCATGTTCGGCCACGTGCCGCGGCCGTACTTTACCTCGACACCGGGCGCCGAGACGCCGCCCAAAGTGGAATTTGATTTTGAGTCGAAGGCGGAGCCAAAGAAAACGTGAGCATTGCTCAGGTATTGCGGGAGTGTGCGAAACCGTTGCGCGGACGATTCACGCGACGGGCGTGCAGCGCGCGGCGCGGCAGCCTGAACATCACTCGTGTAGCCCCTTGGAAATTATTTTTCCTGCTCCTCGGCCTGGCCTTCAACGCGCGAGCGGCCGAGGTGATGCCTCCCGCGCCGCGCGATCATTTCAACGACACTGCGGGCATCGTTGAGCCGCAGGTCGCACGGCAGCTCGAGAGCGAGCTGACGCAGTTCGAGCGCGAGACGTCGAACCAGATTATCGTCGCGATTTATCCGCACATGCAGAGCGATTCGTCGATCGAGGACTACACCGTTCGCGTTTTCGAATCTTGGAAAGTCGGCTCGCAGGATCGGAAGAACGGCGCGGTTCTCTTTATTTTTTCGCAGGATCGCCGACTGCGCATCGCGACGGGTTATGGACTCGAGGGCGCGTTACCCGATGCGCGTTGCAAGCAGATCATCGAAAATGAAATCACGCCGCGTTTCCGTCAGGGAGATTTTAGCGGCGGAGTTGCGGCGGGCGTACATGCGATGCTGGCATCGGTGCGCGGCGAATATCGCGGGACCGGCCGGACGGTGGCGGATCGCCGGCAGAATTCCGGTGGCGGCAGCGGGCTTCTGACCGGGCTGATTTTTTTCGTGGTGATTATTTTCAGTATCATGCGCTCGGTGAGAGGCAGAAATGTCGTTTATAATCGTTATGGGCGACGCTCGATGTGGTGGGGCGGCGGTCCGCCGGGTGGCTGGGGTGGCGGCGGAGGGTGGAGTGGAGGCGGCGGATCATCGGGCGGAGGCGGATCGTTTTCCGGAGGCGGTGGCAGCACGGGTGGCGGGGGCGCGAGCGGCAGTTGGTAACAGTCATGAATCTCTTCACCCAATTTCCTCGCATCGACTCCGAACGCGTTATTGCAGCGATCGCGGCTGCGGAAAACCGCACGTCGGGAGAAATTCGCGTCGTGCTCTCACGGAAGAAAGCGAGCAACGCGATCATCGCCGCGCAGCAGCATTTCGAACGACTGGGCATGACGAAGACGGTGGCCCGCAATGGCGTATTGATTTTCCTGGCACCCCGTTCGCGCACGTTTGCGGTGATTGGCGACACGGCGGTGCACGAAAAATGTGGCGACGCGTTCTGGCGATTGCTGGCGGCGGCGATGGAGCTGCACTTCAAGCGCGGTGAGTTTACCGAGGGATTGGTGCACGGGATCGAGCGTGCAGGCGCGCTGCTCGCGGAGAATTTCCCGCGTCAACCCGGCGATCGAAACGAGTTGTCGAACGAGATAGAGGAGGCGTGAACGCCTGTATCGCTCGAAAATGAGTAGAACAGGCTTCCGTGCCTGTGGATCGAGGTTCGGAGTTCGGAGTCCGGAAATCGGACGGCGGGCAGGCACGGAGGCCTGCCGCTACGCGATCATCGCGGGAAAAGCCGGTCGAGTGCGCCGAGATTTTTGAGCGGCGCGGATTTTTTCTCTGGCGCGACCGGCAGCGGTCTGTACGGCGCCGACGCTGGTTCAGCCGCGCGTCGTGGCGGGGCGGCATCGGGAGCCGACGCAAGCGCAGTCGGCGTTGGTCGTTGATTCAATTCGGCCAGCGCGCGATCCAGTTTCACCTGTGACACCGGCTGGGCGGTGCCCAGTTCCTGGGCGAAGAGACTCACGCGAAATTCTTCGACCAGCCACCGGAAGTTTTTGAATTTTGGATCGAGTGATGAAAACGGCTTTTCGCCTCCGCCGAGAGCGGCGGTTTTGCGCTGAGTGTCCAGCGCCTTCGCGATCGCTGCGAGGTACGGGGCGAGTTGCGCGGCACGCTCTGCGTCCTTCGCTGGACTTTGTTTCCAGCGATCGGCGCGCAGCTTCATCGCTTTTAGATAACGCGGGAAATGCGTCAGCTGAGTATACGGCGTGGTGCGGAGAAAATCCTGCGGGATCAGTGCGGTGAGGTCGTGCTCGAGTTTCGGGTACGGCTGCGGGTGCACGAGCAACGACTGACGAAGCGCCAGAATTTCGCGGAGCAAAGCGACGAAGCGCGGGATGAGGCCTTGGAGATCGGCTTTGGATTTATCGAGCGTGGTGGCGAACGCAGCGGCGGTGAGAGGTGGCTCTAACTCCGGACGGTTAGGGATAACCGCCCCTACCTCGATGCGATCGGGATCGCACAGCCAATCGCGGAGCAAGGTGAACGCGTGCTCTTGCAGCGTTTCCATCGGCACGAGCGTGGCCGTGAGCGGGCCGAGATCGCGAAGGGCTTTGAGGTCGCGTTGGAGCCAGCCGAGATCGCGGCCTAACTGGAGTTCGAGCAGACTTGCGACGCCCTGCTGCGTGAACGCGTGAGCTTCTTCCGGCGTTTTGAAAAGCCGGAGCGCAACGCCACCTTTCTCGATTTGCAGTCCTGGAAACGCGAAGACGGGAACGCCGGCGTTTTCCGTCACGAGCACGCGCGACGGAATTTCACCGAAGGCCCATGTCGTCTGCGCGGGTTTTTCCCACTTGGCGCGGGCGCGGCGCCAGGACTCGGGCTCGATGCGGGCGACGGTCGCACTCGCCTCGCGTTTTTGTGCGTGCAGCGCGGCGTCAATTTCCGACAGTTCGCGACTGGCGCACAGCTCGCGGCCACGGTCGTCGATCACCCGCACGCGCACGCGGAGATGATCGGGCGGCGGTTTGTCGGCCCAGATAGTTGGATCGATCGCCACGCGAAAACGTTCGGCGATTTGAAATGCCAGTGCTTCGGCGAGGGTTTCGCGACGACCGGTCAGCCGATCGCGTTGCGCGACTTGAGTGGCCAGACTTTTGGCGGTTTCCGCGAGAGGCACGAAGGCGCGGCGTAGTTCTTTGGGAAGTACGCGGAGGTAATGTTCGACCTTGGGCTCGAGATGGCCGGGAACAGCCCAGTCGAGTGCGGCGGGCGTGAGCGCTTCGGCTTCGCGAATGTTTACTTCGAGCGTGACGCCGTCGTCGATCTGCCCGGGTTTGTAGGCGTAGTTGAGCGGGAGCGCCCGATTTTCAATCGGTAGTTCCTCGGGAAAAGCGGTCGTGTCGTGTTCGAGCGTTTCCGCGGCGCGCAGGTTATCCGGCTCCATCATCAGGAAGCGCGGTTCGTTGGCGCGGCGTTCACGGACTAGATCGATGAGTTCGGGGACGGAAGATATTCCTTCGGACAATTGCTCGGCGTAAAAACGATACGCGGCTTCGTCGAGGTTGAGATAACCGGTGTCGCGCGTGCGCGAGAGAATGGCTTCGACGTTCTCGCGGACGGTGCGGTTGTGCGCGATGAAATCCAGCGGGAACGTAATCGTGTCGTTCACCAGTCCTTCGCGAATAAAAATTTCCGTGGCGTGCGCGGGATCGATTTTGCCGTAGCCGACGCCGCGACTTTCGAGCTCGAGACCGTAAAGGCGCGTGCGTTGCTTCACCATGACGCGACCGGCGTCGGCATTCCAAAATGGTTCGCTGTGCGCTACGCGGACGACGTGCGCCCCGAGATCGAGCGCCCAAAGCGGATCGAGCCGTGCACAGGTGCGGGCGTAGAGCCGCGACGTCTCCATGATTTCCGCGGCCATGATCCAACGCGGATTTTTGGCTTCTTTTTTCGGAGCGGAGCGCTGCCCTGAATCGGGCGGGCGTTTGTTTGGATCTTCGCGACGGAATAACACGGAGCCGGGAAACAAGCTCACGCGGC
>CBRAFL010000092.1:0-16444 GCA_967755055.1 uncultured bacterium | reverse complement strand
GTGGACTAATCATTCAGCCCATGATGCCCTCTGAGGTATCGGCCGTTCGTTTGTTGCTAAGCCGCTATGGGGATCAAGCCATGGACTTGGCGGATGCATGCCTCGTACGTTTAAGCGAACTTCACATGGACTGTCGCGTCGTTACTGCGGACGTGCAGGATTTTCGGGTCTATCGTCGCAATGGACGACAGGCGATTCCACTGATCAGCCCGTCAATAAAGTGAGCAAGGCACGGATGTGGCTTGAAGACTCGAACCGGATTCGGTCGGTCGTCTGATGCGCACCAACCAACATCGGGTCGGCGTGCCCTTAAGATGAGGGCATCATAGTGACCGCCTCCTCCAGCAGGCTCGGCCTGTTACTCTGGTTGCTTTCGGTCGCGTTTGCGCTGCGGGTAGTGGGCCAGGCATTGCAGTATTGGATTCCGCAAACTTTTTTACCGACCTTCGGTTCGTTTCAAGGAAGCAATCTGCCCTACGGAGTGTTATTGCCGGTACAGCTGGTGATCCTTGGCTTGATGATAAAAGCGTCGTGGCAGGTGCAGCATGGAAAGACGATTCCAAGCCGTCGCACAGGCCAGATGCTTGTCTGGAGCGGGAGCATTTACATGGCTGCTTCGGTGGCGCGGGTGATAATTGGATTAACCATGGAGACGGCTTCCCCGTGGTTCAGGGCTTGGACTCCCGCCGTGTTTCATTTGGTTCTGTCGGGGTTCGTTCTTGCTCTCTCTTGCTATCATCGTCGGGGGTTGCACAAACACTGCTGATATGGAGCTCAGGCGCGTCCTGCCGTATGTCTGGTATCCTGCTTGCTTCGCGGCGGCGATCGCGGGATTTGCGGTGTTGCTGGCCTTCGGTCTGCCTCCCGCGCTCGCCGCCTATTTGCCGACGATCGTAGTGGGCATTGTGATCATCTTCCTGGAATTTCATTTTCCGGAGCGGTCGGAATGGCGGCCGCGTTGGTCGGATATCAAAGCTGACGCCGCTTTCATTGGTATTGTGCAGATCGCGCTTCCCCAAGCGCTGGCGGCGTTGAGCGTTGTCGCGCTCGCGGGATGGATGCATGAGCGCGCGGCGAGCGCGTGGTGGCCACATGATTGGCCGCTCTGGGCGCAGGTCACGGTTGTCGTCCTTGTCGTCGACCTCATGCGATACTGGCTGCATCGGGCCTGTCATCGGTTTCTTCCGCTGTGGAAATTACACGAGGTTCATCATTCCCCTGACATTCTTTATGTATTGAACGTGGGGCGATTTCACCCGTTCGAGAAAACGCTTCATTTCGGTTTGGATACAGCGCCGTTTTTGTTTCTCGGCGTTGCACCCGAAGTCGTCGCCGGATATTTTTTGATGTATTCAGTCAACGGCCTTTTTCAGCACAGCAACGTGCGGCTTCGTTATGGCTGGCTCAATTATGTCGTCGGCAGTGCGGAGACTCATCGATGGCATCACGCTCGCGACCCGAAGACTGCGGCATGCAATTTTTCGAATACAACGATCGTATGGGATTTATTCTTCGGTACCTGGCGGCTCTACGAGAACAGCCCGGCAGTGGACATTGGAATTACGGATCAGACCTACCCTCAGAATTTTTGGGCTCAGATGCTCACGCCGTTTCGCCGTGAAAGCGCCGACGCGCCACGGCAGTGGCGGGCGTGGATCGGCGGAAAGATGCTGCGACTCCACCTTGCGAAATCGCGATTGATGCACGGCTGGCGAATTCGCACGACCACGCGCGATCCGATGCGCGTGCAGCGAGCCTTGCTGCACCGAATCATTCGGGAGAATCGAGAGACCTCTTTTGGTCGGCAGCATGGTTTTGCAGAAATCAACGACCACGAGGATTTCATCAAGCGCGTCCCCGTCGGAGACTATGAAGCGTTGCGTCCATTGATTGAAGCGGAGATCGAGCGGGCAGAAAAAACGCTCACGAAGGAAACTCCGCAGCAATACGTGCGCACGAGCGGCACGACGGGGAAGCCGAAGGACATTCCGCTGACGCCATCTCATCTGCGATCGCTTCGAGAAATTCAGCGAATGTCCGTGGCGTTTCAAGATCGCGCCTGCCCCGGAGCGTTTGACGGAAGCATTCTCGGTATTGTTGGCTCCGCGGTCGAAGGCGTCGTGGCGAACGGCAGATCGTTCGGTTCGGCCTCGGGGATCGTGGCAGGCGACACTCCTGCGCCGATGCGAAAACGCTTCGTGGTGCCGTCGGCGGTTTTTGCGATTTCGGACAGCAGGGTAAAGTATTTGCTCATTCTCCGACTGGCGATCGCGCGGAGGGACATCACCTTTATCGGCTCCGCCAATCCGACCACCCTACTCGCGCTCATAAAACTCTATCGCGAGCATCAGGCGGCGCTGCTTCAAGACGTGCGATTGGGCACATTTTTTCTGGCGAGTGAAGTGCCGCCTGACGTTCAACGGGCGATTTGCGATCGTTTGCGCTCCGATTCCACGCGAGCCGGAGAATTGGAAAAACTTGGTTCAACCGCGACGACTCGGATCGCAGATCTTTGGCCAGAGTTACGCGCGGTGGCGACGTGGACATGCGCGAGCGCGGGAGTTGCGGTAGAGGCGTTGCGGCGGGAACTCCCATCGCGAACACGGATTTTGGAACTCGGCTATATGGCCAGTGAGTTTCGAGGAACGGTGACAATCGGCCGGCGCGCGGACAGCGGCCTGCCGACATTCGATACGCACTTTTTTGAATTCGTGGAACGCGATCGGTGGGACGGCGGGGAGCCAGAGTTTTTGACTTTGGATCGCCTGCGCAGAGGCGTTCCTTACTACGTTATCGTTACGACTCCGTCTGGTCTCTATCGATACTTCATCAACGATCTGGTCGTCGTCCGGGGGTTCTTCCACCAGACTCCGCTGCTAAAATTTCTCCAGAAAGGGCGGGGAGTTACGAACATCACCGGCGAGAAATTATATGAGACGCAGATCCTCACTGCGGTGAAAGCGGCCGTGGCGGAGATGGGCCGCAGCATTCGTTTTGTCATGATGCTGGCTGACGAGGAAGCCGCGCGTTACCTGCTCTACGTCGAACCGGATTTCGGCCCGAGAGCTAACGCGGTGGCGTTTGGGGACCTGGTCGACGTGAAGCTACAGGAAATTAATATCGAGTATGCGGCGAAACGTGAAAGCGCGCGGCTGAATCCTTTAATTGCCGCCTGGCTCGCTCCCGAAACCGGAGAGGTGTATAAACAATTTTGTGTGCAGCACGGTCAGCGCGAGGGGCAGTTCAAGACGGTCGCACTCGCCTATCGAAACGGTTTCGTTTTCGATTTGGAAGCCCGTGTGGAAGGACGCCAGTTATGAGGCTTGAATCGCTCCGGTCGTTCGAGCTCCGCATTCCTTTCAATACCGTCTTCAAGCACGCCTCCGCCGAGCGCGCCGCCACTCAAACGATCTGGATTCAGGTTCAGTCGCGAGGCGGGATTACGGGTTTTGGGGAAGGCTGTCCGCGCGAATATGTCACGGGCGAAAGTCTCCAAACAGCGCGTAAGTTTGTGGCCGCACATTTAGGCGAGTGGCTGGTTATGGAATGGGATCTCGCCACCTTGATCCACTGGACAGAGCGATGTCGTGAAGAGATTGATACAAACCCCGCGGCTTGGTGCGCGGTGGAACTCGCGTTGCTCGACCTGCTTGGAAAAACGCAGATGCGCTCGGTCGAGTCGCTCTTGAATTTACCTGAACCTGCGGGCAGCCGCGCTTATACGGCCGTGCTTGGAAACTCCGCACCGGCGCAATTCACGAAGCAATTGAGCTATTATTTGAAGGCGGGATTCCGGCAGTTCAAATTCAAGCTTGCGGGCGATCCGGCGCGCGATCGGGCGGCGGTGAGTGCGTTTCTAGCGGCCGGGGTTCGACCGGAAGCTGTGCGGGCCGATGCGAATAATTTCTGGCCGGATTCGACGACGGCGATTCGGGAGGTGCGTGCATTGGGCTTTCCCTTTTTTGCGCTGGAGGAACCGTTGCCGGTGGGTGATTTCGACGGCATGCGCGCGATCACTCGGGAACTCGGCACGAAAATCATTCTCGATGAAAGTGTGATTCGAGCTGATCAGCTCGCAGGATTGGGAGCGGACGCGGAGCGTTGGATTTTAAATGTGCGCGTTTCCAAAATGGGCGGCTTGCTTCGGACGCTGGAATTCTTGCGCGAGGCGCGCCGCCACAACCTCAGCGTGGTCGTCGGCGCGCACGTGGGTGAGTCGAGTTTGCTCACCCGCGCAGCGTTCACCACGGCCACTGCTGCTGGGAATTCCCTCGTGGCGCAGGAGGGCGCATTTGGAACTCATCTGCTCGCGCGCGACGTTATTGCCGAACCACTCATGTTCGGCGCGGGAGGCGCGCTGGATCTGGACGCTTTGCGCTTATCCAGAGCGCCGGGTTTCGGCCTTGAGATGGCCCCCGAATTGCCGCTCCACGATTCGGAGAACGAGTGAAGAGCGACCGCACCGTCACCGGTGCGGCTACAGAACCGAAGGGCAGATCTGAATACTCGAAACCAAATGCAGGCAGGGACGCCTGCGCTACTTTACGGCAGATCCGTTGAGCCCATCAGGTAGCGGTCGCATTCGCGGGCGGCGCCACGACCTTCGTTGATTGCCCAAACGATCAAGCTTTGGCCGCGACGGCAGTCGCCAGCGGCGAAGACGCCTTTGAGATTCGTCGTGTACTTCTCGTGCTCGGCTTTGATGTTCGAACGCGGATCAGTTTCGAGATTGATCTCTTTGAGCAACGCCTGCTCGGGTCCCATGAAACCCATCGCGAGTAACACGAGTTGGGCGGGACGCGTTTGTTCGGTGCCAGGAACTTCTGTCGGCACGAACTGGCCTTTCTCGTTTTTGCCCCAGTTGATCTGGACGGTGACGATTTCTTTTACCGCGCCGTTTTCGTCGCTGATGAATTTCTTCACCGTCGTAACATAGACGCGTGGATCCGCTCCGAATTTTGCGGCGGCTTCTTCCTGGCCGTAATCCATTTTATAAACCTTCGGCCACTCCGGCCACGGATTGTCTGTCGCGCGCTCCATCGGCGGCTTCGGCAGAATTTCGATTTGGACGAGGCTCTTGCAGCCGTGGCGCATCGACGTACCGACACAGTCAGTGCCGGTGTCGCCACCGCCGATCACGACGACATCCTTACCCTTCGCGCTGATGAGCGCGTGTTCGGCGCCGCCGTTGAGCACGGCCTTCGTGTTCGCGGTGAGAAATTCCATCGCGAAGTGAACGCCTTTCAAATTCCGACCTTCAATCGGAAGGTCGCGCGGCTGCGTGGCGCCGGTGGCAATCACCGTTGCGTCGTATTCCTTCAGGAAAATCTGTGGCTCGACGTTGTCGCCGACGTTCGCGTTGCAGATGAACTTGATGCCTTCCTGCTCCATTAACTTGATGCGGCGGAGGACGACCTCCTGCTTATCGAGTTTCATGTTGGGAATGCCATACATGAGCAGACCGCCCGGACGATCGGCGCGTTCGAAAACGGTGACGGTGTGGCCGGCTTTGTTGAGCTGCGCGGCGGCGGAGAGACCCGCAGGACCCGATCCAATCACAGCGACTTTTTTTCCGGTGCGAATCTTTGGTGGCTCCGGGAAAACCCAACCCTCTTCCCACCCTTTGTCGATGATGGAGGCCTCGATATTCTTGATCGTGACGGGCGGCGAATTGATACCGAGTACGCAGGAACCTTCGCACGGTGCGGGACAAACCCGGCCGGTGAACTCGGGGAAGTTATTCGTCTTGTGCAGACGATCGAGCGCTTCTTTCCAAAGCCCGCGATAGATCAAATCGTTCCACTCGGGTATCAGATTGTTGATCGGGCAGCCGGACGCCATGCCGCTGATCAATTTGCCGGTGTGGCAAAACGGGACGCCGCAATCCATGCACCGCGCACCTTGGTTGCGGAGTTTTTTCTCCTCCATGTGGTGGTGAAATTCCTTCCAGTCTTTCACGCGCTCAAGCGGCGCGCGGTCGACGGGAAGTTCGCGGAGGTATTCGATGAAGCCGGTTGGTTTGCCCATTGTGAGAAGCTGTAAGCTATAAGCTTTTAAGCGGTAAGCCTGGCTGGCGGTGAAGGATTGGAGTGTTGGTTCGAAGCTTAAAGCTTGGCGCTTATTGCTTACGGCTGTTGCGATTAATTTCCGCCAACGCGCGAGGTGTCGCGGGCGTTTTCTTCGAAGGCGGCCATGATGGCTTCGTCGCCGGTGAGGCCTTGCGACTCGGCGCGCTCGATGCAGGCGAGCATCCGCTTGTAATCCTTCGGGAGGATTTTCACGAATTTCGGCAGCATCTGGTCCCACGCCGCGAGCACTTGCTTCCCGCGTGCGCTCTTCGTGTAGGTCACGTGATTTTCGATCAGCGCTTTGAGTTCGGCCTTTTCGGTCGCTGTCTCGATCTTCTCGATACCGACCATCGCGGAGTTCACGTTCTTCGGGAAGTCACCCGCTTCATCGAGCACGTAGGCGACGCCGCCGGACATACCCGCGGCGAAGTTGCGACCGGTGGTCCCAAGGATAACGACGCGACCGCCAGTCATGTATTCGCAAGCGTGGTCGCCCACGCCTTCGACCACGGCACTGACGCCGGAATTGCGCACGCCGAAACGTTCGCCGGCCCGGCCGCAGAGATAGACTTCACCCGCGGTCGCGCCGTAGAAAGCGACATTGCCGACGATGATGTTGTCCGCAGGAACGAACGAAGAACTCGCGGGCGGATAGATGATGATCTTGCCGCCGGAGAGACCCTTGCCGACGTAGTCGTTGGCGTCGCCCTCGATGGAGAACGTCATGCCATTCGGCATGAACGCACCGAAGCTCTGGCCGGCCGAACCCTTAAAGTGGATACGGATGGTGTCTTCGGGCAGGCCCTTCGCTCCGTGCGCTTTGGTGACCTCGCTGCCGGTGATGGTGCCGACGACGCGATTGACGTTCCGGATCGGCAACTCGGCGATGACTTTCTCGCCGCGCTCGATCGCGGGCTGGCAGAGTTCGAGCAGCGTGGTCAAGTCGAGTGACTTGTCCAAGCCGTGGTCCTGCTTGACGGTGCAGAAGCGACCCACTTCCGGTCCGACGTCGGGCTGATAAAGGATGTTGCTGAAATCCAAGCCACGCGCCTTCCAATGCTCGACGGCCTTCTTTGGTTCGAGGCGTTCGGTGTGACCGATCATTTCCTCGATCGTGCGGAAGCCGAGTTGAGCCATGAGCTCGCGGACTTCCTGTGCGATGAAGCGCATGAAGTTGACGACGTGCTCGGGCTTGCCCGCGAATTTTTCGCGGAGACGTGGATCCTGTGTCGCAACACCCGCGGGGCAGGTGTTGAGATGGCACACGCGCATCATGATGCAGCCGGTGGCGACGAGTGGCGCGGTGGCGAACCCGAACTCTTCGGCGCCGAGCAGCGCGGCAATGATGACGTCGCGGCCTGTCTTGAGCTGGCCGTCGGTTTCAACCGCGATGCGGCTGCGGAGATTATTCAGGACGAGCGTCTGGTGAGTCTCAGCGAGGCCGAGTTCCCATGGCAGACCCGCGTGCATGACGGAGGTTTGTGGCGAGGAGCCGGTGCCGCCATCGTGTCCGCTGATGAGAACAACGTCCGCGTGCGCTTTGGCGACGCCGGCAGCGATGGTGCCGACGCCGACTTCGGCGACGAGCTTCACGCTGATGCGCGCGTGACGATTGCTGTTCTTCAGATCGTGGATGAGCTCCGCGAGATCCTCGATCGAGTAGATGTCGTGGTGCGGCGGCGGAGAAATGAGGCCGACGCCCGGAGTGGTTTTACGGGTCTTGGCGATCCACGGATAAACCTTGGTGCCGGGCAACTGACCACCTTCGCCGGGCTTTGCGCCCTGCGCCATTTTGATTTGGAGCTCCTTCGCGCTGACGAGGTATTCGCTCGTGACGCCGAAGCGGCCGGCGGCGACTTGCTTGATGGCGGAATTCTTCGAGTCGCCATTCGCCATCGGAACGAAGCGCTCAGAATCTTCGCCGCCTTCGCCGGTATTGCTCATACCACCGATGCGGTTCATCGCGATCGCGAGCGTCTCGTGCGCTTCCTTCGAGATGGAGCCGTAGGACATCGCGCCGGTCTTGAAGCGCTTCATGATCGCTTCGACAGGCTCGACTTGCTCGAGCGGGATAGCTTCGGCCTCCTTGAAATCGAGCAGGCCGCGCAGCGTCGCGAGATTCTTCGAAGTCTCGTTGACGATCTTCGAATAGTCCTTGAACGCGGAGTAGCTGCTCGTGCGCACCGCCTTTTGCAGGCGGTGAATCGATTCGGGATTGAAGAGGTGATATTCGCCGTCATTGCGCCACTGATACTGGCCGCCGACGGGGAGAACGTGACCGTTGACCTCGCGGTCGGGGAAGGCTGCGCGATGACGCGCAAGAACTTCCTGCGCGATCACGTCGAGGCCGATGCCGCCGACGCGTGAAGACGTCCACGTGAAATAGTGGTCGATCACATCCTGGCGGAGACCGACGGCTTCGAAGACCTGCGCGCCGCGGTAACTCTGAATCGCGGAGATGCCCATCTTGGACATGACCTTCACGACCCCCTTCGAGGCGGCTTTGACCATGTTCTTGCACGCGGTCTTGTGGTCGATGTTGAGCAACATCCCGTCCTGGATCATGCCGTCGATCGTTTCGAAGGCGACGTACGGATTGATCGCGCTGCAACCGTAACCGATGAGCAGCGAGAAGTGATGCACCTCGCGCGCTTCACCGGTTTCGAGAACCATGGAGATGCGCGTGCGCAGACCTTCGCGAATCAGGAAATGGTGCAGGCCGGCGACAGCGAGCAACGCCGGGATGGGCGCGAACTCTTTCGTGACGCCGCGATCGCTGAGAATGAGGACGGTGACTTCTTCGTCCTCGATCATGCGGCGGGCGATGAGACAAATTTCCTCCATCGCTTTCGCGAGACCCTTCTCGCCACGGGTGGCGCGGAAAAGAATCGGGAGCACGCCGACCTTGAAGCCGGGCTGATCGAGGCGGCGAATTTTCGCGAACTCTTCGTTCGTGAGCACGGGCCACTTCAACTCGACACGACGGCAGACGAGCGGATCAGGCCGAAGCAAATTTCCCTCGGCGCCGAGACGAGTCTCGGTGGACGTGATGATTTCTTCGCGAATGCTGTCGATCGGTGGATTCGTGACTTGGGCGAAGAGCTGCTTGAAGTAATCGTAGAGCAGGCGGGACTTGTTGGAGAGAACAGCGAGGGGCGTGTCGTTGCCCATCGAGCCAATGGCTTCAACGCCATCGCGCGCCATGGGTGCGAGAATGATGCGCTGATCCTCGAAGGTGTAACCGAACGCGATCTGCCGGTGGAGCAACGTGTCGTGGTCCGGCGCGGGCACGGCGGGCGCGGCGGGGAGATCTTCGAGTTTGACCAGATGCTCGTTGAGCCATTGCCGATACGGCCGCTCGTTCGCGAGTTGGCGCTTGATTTCCTCGTCGTCGATGATCCGACCTTGCTCGGTATCGACGAGGAACATGTGGCCGGGTTGAAGGCGGCCCTTTTCGCGGATCTTCTCGGGTGGAATGTCCAGTACACCGGCTTCAGAAGCCATGATGACGAGATCGTCAGTCGTGACGTAATAGCGAGAAGGACGCAGGCCGTTGCGGTCGAGTACGGCGCCCATCTGCTTGCCGTCGGTGAACGCGATCGCGGCGGGACCGTCCCACGGCTCCATCAAGCAGGAGTGATATTGGTAAAATGCGCGGCGATCATCGTCCATCGTCTCGTGGTTGGACCACGGCTCTGGAATCATCATCATCATCGCGTGCGAGAGCGGGCGGCCGGCGAGCACGAGCAGCTCGAGCGTGTTGTCGAACATCGCCGAATCGCTGCCGTGCGGGTTGATGATCGGCAGAATCTTTTCCATGTCTTCGCCGAAGAGCTCGGAGGCGAAGAGCGCCTGGCGGGCGTGCATCCAGTTGATATTACCGCGGAGCGTGTTGATTTCGCCGTTGTGGGCGACGTAGCGGTACGGATGTGCGCGGTCCCAGCTCGGGAACGTGTTGGTGCTGAAACGTGAGTGGACGAGCGCGATGGCGGTTTCCATCGACGGCTGCTGCAGATCGAGAAAGTACTGCTCGAGCTGTGCCGTCGTGAGCATGCCTTTATAGACGAGTGTCTTGTAAGAGAGACTCGGCATGTACCACGTTTCGCCGCCGGAGATGGTGGCGCTACGGATCTCGGTGTAGGCGCGCTTGCGGATGATGTAGAGCTTGCGCTCGAACGCCATGTCGTCGGTCAGCGACGGATTCCGTCCAATGAAAATCTGCCGCATCGACGGCTCGGCCGCTTTCGCGGTTTCACCGAGCATCGAGTTATCGGTTGGCACGGTGCGCCAGCCGAGGAACGTCTGACCTTCTGATTGAACGATCTGGCCAAAAATTTCCTCGAGCTTGCGGCGCGTCGTGGGATTCCGTGGAAGAAAAACCAAACCGCTGCCGTATTGCCCCTCGGCCGGAAGATTGATCCGGGCCTTCTTGGCGGCTTCGACGAGA
The DNA here is from genome assembly GCA_967755055.1 of uncultured bacterium. GTDB lineage: Bacteria > Verrucomicrobiota > Verrucomicrobiia > Opitutales > Opitutaceae > Opitutus. The sequence continues at coordinate 5,929 of CBRAFL010000092.1, read as the reverse complement.
AACTTGTGCGGCATCTGAAGAAGGACGCCGGCGCCGTCGCCGGTGTTCACTTCCGCGCCGCTGGCGCCGCGGTGATCGAGATTCGTGAGAACTTGGAGGCCCTGCTTGAGGATCTGGTTCGTCTTGCGGCCCTTGATATCCACGACGAAGCCGACGCCGCAGGCATCGTGTTCGAACCACGGATCATAGAGGCCCTGTTTGCCGGGACGAGCGTTCTTCTGGCTGCGCCGGACTGCGCCGCTGGGAGGGTTCTTTGAATCTAATTCTGATGGGCGCGTGGTATTCACAGGTAAAGTGAGTTGAAAATCAGCGGTCTAAAAAGTGGAGCAGAGGTAGTGGGCGCGAGCGGGGAAGAGGCGGGCTACGGGAGCATAAAAAGGGCCGGTCTCGACGTTGCGAGAGCGGCCCGGGGTTCAGTTCAGTTTCGGCAGGCTCTCAGCACCATCAGAAGAAGCGGACCGTTTTCGTCGCCATTTTAGCGTGCTCCTCATCGGAGCAGCCGGCGTTGGTCGGCACGTTAACGGTGGCGTCCACCGGTTTAATGAGATCGTTGCTGAGAAGATAGCTCTCCACCTCTTCGCCGGAGATGTCGGCGAGCATAACGCCGTCGATTTCGACGCAAGGCGAGAGGGGTTGGCCAGACTTGCTCACCATTTCCGCGTAGTTGGCGCGGTTATTAATGATGTCGATGTCCTCGAACGGCAGATTGTATTTGCGCATGATGGCGCGAACGCCGTTGGACCAGCCGCAAGACGGCTTTAGATAGGCTTTGATCTTCATGCGATGAACGTGTGCGAGTGCAAAAGCGCCGCAAGGTATAGGAGGCATTTTTCCGCAATCAAGCCCCGTCTTTGGCCCGTGGAGAATTTCTTGTCATAGAGCCGGCACATCGTGCGCGCTCGTGCGAGAGCAGAGTGATTTTCCAGGGTTACTCGTTTGAGCGGGTGACTGCGTTGGAAGTACTTCGACCAGCTGACGCCCAAGTTTTTGTTTTGATTTGAACGGGAGTTGCGAGACCCGCGCCGGCGTCAAGGAGCAGAGCGCGAAAATAAAAATGGGCGCGTGTCGCAACTCCGGCGCATCTTCGATGCGTGCGGCGAAGAGTGGCGTGCGCTTCCCGTCGGCGTTATAGAACAGAAGACTGTCGGAGTGCGAGGTGGGTTCGATGTAGATCGGAAGTGCGCGCGACGTTGGCCCGGCGGGCTACTTCTCACTCGGAACTGCGCCTCCCGAGTTTGCATCGGGCACTTTCCGCTAGCCGCGACGCAGACCGTACTCTATCACGCGACGGATGAAAGTTCTCGTGACCGGCGCGGCCGGTTTTATCGGTTACCATGTCGCGCGACGGCTCGCTGAGAGCAAACGCTGCGAAGTCCTTGGGATCGATAACCTCAATGAGTATTATTCGGTTGAGTTGAAGCGCGCGCGGCTGACTGAGCTCGAGAAACTGGAAAAGTTTCGATTTGTGAAAAGCGATTTCGCCGACGCGACGGCGTTCGGCGGGATCTACAGCCATTTCAAACCGGATTACGTTATTCACCTCGGTGCGCAGGCGGGTGTTCGTTATAGCGCGGAAAATCCCGCGGCTTACGCGCGGAGCAACCTGGATGGTTTTCTAAATGTACTGGAGGCGTGTCGGCGTACGCCGCCGAAGCATCTCGTGTTTGCATCATCGAGCAGCGTTTACGGCGCCGGGGCGAAGGTGCCATTTCGCGAAGACGACAACACGGACCAGCCGATCTCGTTTTATGGCGCGACAAAGAAGAGCAACGAACTGATGGCGCACAGTTACGCGCATTTGCATGGGCTCATGATCACCGGTCTGCGGTTCTTCACGGTATACGGGCCGTGGTGTCGTCCGGACATGGCGCCAATCCTTTTTGCGAAATCGATCAGCGAAGGCACACCGATCAAGTTGTTCAATCACGGCCAGAACCGTCGCGATTTCACTTATGTGGACGACATCGTCGACGGCGTGGTGAAGGTTCTCCTCTACCCTCCTGCACAGCCGCCGGTTCCGCCTTTTCGGATTTTCAACATCGGTCACAATCGGCCCGTCGAAGTCGTGTTGTTCGTGCGGATGCTGGAGGAATTGCTCGGCAAGAAAGCGTTGGTCGAACTCGCGCCTCCTCAGCCGGGTGACATGATCGAGACCTGTGCGAGCATTGACCGGTTGAAAGACGCCGTCGGTTTCTCCCCGAAGGTCACGCTGGAGGAAGGGCTGAAATCCTTCGTCGAGTGGTTTCGCAGCTACTATAAACCATCATTGTAGCTGCGTCGGTTACGACGCGGTCAGCACGCAAACTCGCGGCGACGACGCATTCAAATTTATCATTCAACGCTCAATCACTTGAAAACGATTCTGCTGCTCGTTTGCTCCAATATTTTCATGACCCTCGCCTGGTACGGGCACCTGAAGTTTCGGTGGCTCGACGGGAAATCGATATTCGCGGTGATTCTCGTGTCGTGGGGCATCGCGTTCTTCGAGTATTGTCTGATGGTCCCGGCGAACCGCGGTGGTTATTTGAGCGGCGAGTTTAGCGGTTATCAGCTGAAGATCATCCAAGAGTGCGTGACGCTCGCGGTCTTCGTTGTATTCGCGTGGTTGGTGTTGAAAGAAAAACTCACATGGAATTACGGCGTGAGCTTCGGGCTGATCATACTCGCCGTTTGGTTCGCGGTGGCGTTCAAGCCCGGCAGCGGTACGCCCGGCGGACACTGAAGTGCGGTCGCGGTGTGAAGCGCTCGAACAACGCTTAAACATCGGCGGGCGAGGAGGCGCGGTGAGATTTTGCGAGGCGCTGCGCAAAATTACGACAAGGCGGGGCTTGCTTCTTCGCGGCGGGCGGCTTCAGCGTTGCGGGATATTTGTCGCTCCCCTGCCGCGGCGTTTCTCTTTCTGCACTCAACGTAATCTCTCCACTCATGTCCAAAGCTGCTCCTGCCAAAACCGCTACTGTCGTCGCCGCTCCCGCTCGCGACAAGAACATCGATCTCGCGCTCTCTTCCATCACCAAACAATTCGGCGAGGGCTCGATCATGCGTCTCGGCAGCAACGCCAAGATGAAGGTCGAAACCCTTTCGACTGGCTCTCTCGCCATCGATCTTGCACTCGGTGTGGGTGGTTTGCCGAAAGGCCGTATCATCGAAATCTACGGGCCGGAATCTTCGGGTAAGACCACGTTCTGTCTCAGCGTCATCGCCGAGGCGCAGAAAAAAGGCGGGCTCGCAGCTTTCATCGATGTTGAGCACGCACTCGATCCGAAATACGCGCGCGTCGTCGGCGTGAATCTCGACGATCTTCTCGTTTCCCAACCGGACAGCGGTGAGGACGCACTCAATATCATGGAGACGCTCATTCGCTCCAATTCGATCGACGTGATCGTCCTCGATTCGGTTGCGGCGCTGATCACGAAAGCCGAGCTCGATGGCCAGATGGGCGACATGACGATGGGTAGTCAGGCGCGTTTGATGTCACAGGCCATGCGCCGTCTCACGGCAGTCGTGAGCAAGACGAACTGCGTATGCATTTTCACGAATCAGATCCGCGAAAAAATCGGCGTGATGTTCGGCAGCCCTGAAACCACGTCGGGCGGCCGCGCGTTGAAATTTTTCTCGTCGGTCCGCATCGACATCCGCCGTAAGGACCAGATCAAAACGCCGGAAGGCAAAGTCATCGGCAACCGCACGAAGATCAAAGTCGTTAAAAACAAAGTCGCCCCACCCTTCACCGAAGTGGAGTTCGATATCATGTACGACGAAGGCATCTCGAAGATCGGCTCGTTGCTCGATCTCGGTCTTGAACACAAAATCCTCGAGAAGAAGGGCGCGTGGATCGCTTACGAAGGCGCGCTGGTTGGCCAGGGCCGCGACGCCGCCAAGGCCGCGCTCAAGGAAAAGCCCGAGCTCGCGGAGAAAATTTCAAAAGCCGTGCTGGAGAAGGTGACCGTCACCGGCGGCGCAGTGATCACGGGCTCACCGGAATAATTCACGAGGCCGTTTTGCGACCAATCCAAAACGGCGCGCGGTTCATGCGACGAAAGGACGCCAGCCCGAGTGCGGGGCGTCCCGCGCGAATCCTCGTTGCGATCATCGCGACGTGGGGCGCTGGCGTCTTCGCGAACGGCGGTGAACCGGACGATAGTCGGGCGTTATCCGCGGATCGAAAATGGATCAACGAACTCCAAACAGCGTCAGATCGCGGTGATTTAAAGGCGACTGCGCAACTCGGCGAGATGTTGATCGCGGGCGAGGTCGTCACACGCGAGGGCCCGCGAGGTCTCGCTCTGCTTGAAATTGCTGCGCGCGGCGGTGAGCCGCATGCGTTGTTGCAGCTCGGATTTTTGCTGACGGACGGCAAGCTCGTGTCGGCCGATCGGACACAGGCACTCGCTTATTTTCGAGCCGCCGCTGTCGTTGGCGAAATGGAGGCGCTGCACGCCATCGGAGAAGCTTACTCGAAAGGAATGGGCGTGAAGCGCGACTACGCCGAAGCGCTCGCCTGGCTCATTCTTGCGAAGGAGCGCGGCGATGACAGCGGTGCGATGGAGCAGGTGCGTGAACACATTCAACTCCGACATCCCGAGTGGATCGTGAACGGGGAACGACGTGCGTCCGAAATCAAAGGTGAGTTAACGAAGAGCTCGTTGGCAGCAGTTTTGCCGACGCCGACAAAGCTGGTTTATATCGGACCGACGGATGAAACCGGGCCGACGCAGGCACCGATTCTCATCAGCGCGGGTGGTAAATCCGCGCAGCGCGGCGGATCGCTGCCGACCACGAAAGTTCCACCTTTTGAACCTCCGGCTCTCGCGACGCCTGTCGGGCCGGCGGTGAAAGTCACGCTTGCGACTGGCCGGATTCAGCGCTGGGCGAATATGGAGGCGTTGCAGAAGGCTGCAGATCGTGGCGACCCGGTGGCGCTTGCGGCGCAAGGTCAGTTGATCCTCGAGGGAAAGGAGCTGCCCGCCGATCCGGAGCTGGCGGTGATCGTGCTCGAGCGCGCGGCGAAGGTGGGAAGCGCGGATGCGGCGCAGCTGTTGGCGGAAATTTATCAAAAGGGCGCGATCGTCGTCGCGGAGCCCGAGAAGGCGTTCGCGTATGCGCTTCAGGCGGCGCGCGGCGGAGCGCTGGGATCAATTTATAATGTGGGTGGTTACTACGCCAATGGGCGCGGCACGCCGCGCGATTTCACGCAGGCGCTCGCCTGGTTGCTCGTCGCAAAACATTACCGGGTCGATCCCGGACAGGCGCAGCGAATCAGCGATTATCTGACGAAGACCCAACCCGCGCAGGTCGCGATCGCCGAAAAACTCTCGGACGATCTTGTGCGCGAGATCGAGGAATTCCGGCGGAATCTGAAGTGAGCGTCACGCGAGTGATTGAGCAGTCGTCGGCGAATTCGGTGGAATGCGGCTGATCAAGCTCCTCGGGGTGCCGTCGTTGACCGTTCTACTTTCGGGTAATGGCAGCCTTTGAACGTTGCGGCAAACGCCGCGACAGGTTCAGTCCCCATCTGCAATGTCCGCTATCGCCGCCTCCCTCGATTCTCCCGGAACACGCGAGGCTGTATTCAACGTGCGGGGTCTCACAAAGACTTACGGGGAGGGTGAAGCGGCGGTGCATGCATTGTCCGGAGTCGATCTTGATCTTTATTCAGGCGAACTCGTCGTGTTGCTCGGTCCTTCTGGCAGCGGCAAATCCACTCTGCTGAATAATCTCGGCGGTTTGGATAACCCCACTTCGGGCACGTTGCTCTATCGCGGCGAGGATCTGGCCGGCGCAGGCGAGGCGGAACTCACGCGCTATCGGCGCGAAGCAGTCGGATTCGTTTTTCAATTCTACAATTTAATCCCGAGTCTCACGGCACGCGAAAATGTGGCGTTGATCACCGAGATTTCACGCGATCCGATGGCGCCGGAAGAGGCGC
>CBRAFL010000091.1:0-16468 GCA_967755055.1 uncultured bacterium | reverse complement strand
ATCAGCGGCTTCACGTTCGCAATGACGCGCTGACCGATCGGCGAATAAGCGCTAATCTTCACGCCTTCGTCGCTGACGAGAAACGCATAACTTCCGATCGTGGCCGGCACGCCCGGGGTGGCCGTGATTTCTGAAGCGGTGATGGAAATTTTTCCGGCGACGACGTGCTCCGAGTGAGCCGAGCTCGCGCCCACGCTACCAGCGCCGCCATTAACGCCAGTCCCTGCAAGCTTGATGGGCGTCACGCCCACGCCAAGGGAGGCCGGGCCTGTCGTCAGCGCTCCCGAGGCGAGCCACGCGACAAAACTCCCATCGTTTCGCCACACTCCGCACCAATTGCGAGTCGTGCTGGAAGCATTCGCCGCGATGCCGGTTATGCCGGCCATTCCGGTGATTCCGGCGTCGTCTCCGGCGTGGCGCTGTAAATCCGATCGTCCCATGCTCAGTCCGAGTAAAGCGTTTTGCCGCGCCCGGGTTTGTGCAGCTGTCACGGTGGCGACCTGTCCGTTTACTTTGACCAACGCACTGAGCGCGCAGAGCGCGAGCATCAGTAACGCAAGCAGCGTCACCGTCAGCACGAGGGCAAAACCGCTTCGCGAGGCGGCACGTGATCCAGGTTTCACTGAGGGCCGCCCTTCATCTGAATACGACGAACGTAAACGCGCGAATGTGCCTCGGCGACGGACCACCACCATTGAGCATCGGTCAACTCCACCGGACGCGAGACCGCTCCACTGCCTGACTCGATGCTCGCAATCGCCTTCGCTCCTTCTTCGGTGAGCACGCGGAGCATCACGTCAGCCACTTCCGGAAACTCTGTTTTGCTCGCGGCCACATGCGTCGCGTCAGAACTACTCGCCGGGAAAATGCGCTGTAAATTTCCCGTGTTGTCGCGCACGTACAGCCACACGCCCACGTCGATCACGTTGGAAGCGATGGCGTCGCCCGAGGCGGGGTTGGTCAGACTCCGCGCGGAACGTGCGGCCGGATAAGCGGAGGACGAGCTGCTATATCCGCCAGACAAGACATCGAGGCCAGTCGCGAATGTGGTGTCATTGGTCACAGCCGAGCGGAACAACGTGTACCGCACCGTCGCAGGATTACTCGCCGCGATCGAGCCGCTCAGCGGGCGACGTGCGATCTGATAGGATACTGCGATCGGCTGACTACCGCCTGGATTGTCGGAGGTCTTCGATTCCACGTTTGTCGTCACGAATCGAAGCCAGGCGCCAGACAGGCCAAAGCGCGCATCTGCGACGGTGGAGGGAACGCCGCCGATCGCAGGCGGGAGAAAATTCTGACTGTCGCTGGTGGATGGCTTGATGGTTCCCGTGGTTCGCCAGCCGTGATTCACGAGCAGGTTGGGCGCTGAAATCGCATCGACCGCGAGCCAGGTGGCGCCGTTTTCCCGGAAGAGCGCGGACTGCAAGTCACGATCGAGCACATCGAGCACCAGCTTCGCTTCCGTCTCGGTCGTGAACGCGTCTTGCGCGCGTCGCCAAAGATTCAGCGTGCCGTTGGTCACGCTCAAAAGAATCCCGGCGAGTGCGAGCGTGATCGTCACCGCGACGAGCAACTCGATGAGGGTAACGCCACGCACAGGATTGCCGCGCCTGGCGGCTCGGGCTGCTGGTGAACTCACAGGTTTGTCATTGCGAGACCGGCTTGCCGGGCGCGGCAATCCAGCAGGAGTTTCAGATGGATCACTAGTCGCTCCGCTCCTGCTAATGACAGGGCCGTTGTTCATTGTTCTCTCCCCATCCAAGCGCCCGTGCCGCGGTTGAGCGCTGGAGGAAGGTGTATTGGAGTAGGGCAAGGTCTCTGACCTGCCTTTTCCGAAGGGCGGGTCGGAGACCGCGCCCTACCATTACAAGCGCTGCTTGGTTTGCTCTCTCGTGATGACAATCGACGGGAGAGTTCATTTCTTTCGTCATCGAAGGCGTCACGCCCGGCAAGCCGGGCTCGCAATGACAAACGATACGACGTGCGGAAGTTCGCTGTCATCGATCGATTGCAACGGCGAACGTGAACTGGTTCCGATCGGACAACCGGGTTGCTGTCGACAGTCCGCGGATACGATAAGGCCAGGAAACGCGAACATACACGGGCAGAACCGCCGCGGTCGCTTCGAAACTCAACGGCGGTTGCGCGAATCGCCAGCACTCAACCAAGAAATGCTGTTCGTCCGCAGCAATGGCTTCGCTGCCACTCGCAGCAATCGTCGCAAGGCGCAAGCCATCGGCGGTCGCGACCAAGGTCCAGCCGTTTTCCAACGGCGCGCTCATCACGGGCACCGCGTTTGCGAGCGCATCAAATCCCCCGGTCGTCGCCTGCCGCTCCAATTCCAAATGCACGGCGTCCGGCATTCGTTGCGCAACCAGAAGATCAGCCGAATCGCCCGATTGCCGAATGAGCGAGGGCAAAAGCGAGAGAACAACGGCCACCGATCCCGCGACGATTCCGACCGCGATCACCACTTCAACGAGGGAAAATCCGCGGCGCATGGCGAAGGAGCGCGCGCTAAAAACTCGGCCGATCTCCGATCAGCACCGCGAGCCCGTACGTGCTCAGCGTGATTCCGCACACGTTATCGCGGCTATATAATTCCACCGGCGATTCGCCCGCAGCGTACGCGTTCGGCGCGCGCGGCCTGCCGCACGCAAGGATAAGATCGCCCGCCTGAGCGGTGGTGCCGGCGCCGGCAATCGAGAAAGCAACCCACTGCTCCGCGGCGGCGGAATTGATGACTTCCGTGGTGATTTGATTCGAGCGCAACACCGTTGAACGCAGTGCTGTCGCACCATCGACCTTCACCCAAGAGCTCGCGCCTTCCGAAAAAAGCCCCGCCGGCAACGACGTAAAATCTCCCGGAATGATATAGGCACCCTCAGGCAAATATAGATCTGTCACGGTCTGCCATACGCCAGCGGTCTGAGTTTGGACGACGATATAACGAAGATAACGGGCGGGCTCAGGTGTGCTCGTCGGATCGATGTTCACCAGTACTCGACTGGATTGTCCGGAGGAGACCGCTTTCGTTCGAGCCACGGTGATAACCCCCGAGACCGCTGCTTGAGCGGATTGAAGTGTGGTCGATTTTCCTCCTCCGCCCAGATCTCCCAACAGGAGCGCAGTAAGTCCAGCGATCAACGCAATAACTACCAGCAGCTCGATCAGCGTGAACCCCGAGGCTGATGATCGCGTAGGTTGTGCGCTCGTCGCGCGACGAAAGTGCCAAACCGTTGCGCGGCGAGCGCGCAACCTACAAGCCTGACCCGCCGCGAACGCGCGCCGCGCGAGCATCGCGAATGACCAGCGGGTGCTACGCGGGGAGGCTCTCACGGTTATTTCCAACTGAAGATAAATTGTGGCGCATCAGCGGTGGCTCCTGGCGCTGCAGAATAAAAGATCACGCCTGCGTGCACTCCGGTGGCGGGAAAATCGGACACGCTCGGACGAATACCCGCGACCGTCGGCAAACTCTCGCCGTAATCCACGCTGTTAATCACGCCGTCCAAATTTCGGTCAACCAACACCGCGATGTCCGTAGTGCCAAAAGCATCACACAGCAGACCAGGCGCGGCTGAGGCGGCATCGGTGAAGTCCGATTCCGGAAACGAATAAAACGCGATCAGCTTCCGATTCTGAGTCGCAGCCGAACTGCCGCTGGCGAGCGCGGCGCCGTCGCGCTTGTGGCCGGCGAGCACATCGTGTAACGGATGCTCAGCGGCAGCAGTGATTCCACCGTTCACTTTATTGGAAGCGTCGAAAACAGGGTAATAGCCGTACTCACTGCGAAACGAGGCAATCGCCGCCGCCCACTGGCTGAACTGTACCCGGGTTTTCGCCTTGTTCGCCGAGACGCGTGCGGAGTTCACCGACGGAATAAGAATCGCGGCCAGCATCGCAATGATCGCTATGACCGTGAGCAATTCGATCACCGTAAACGCATCAGATTTTCCGATATGGAGTCGGCGCCCGACAGGCTCATTCGAGCAACATTCGCGCTTCATCGATTCGCGTAAAGGTTGTCACGATTCGCCTCCGCTGAATCGTCAATCCGTCCTCCGCTCAGCAACTCCGCGGAAATACCGTCCGGTCCGCAGCAGAATAAAACAAAGCCAGGTTGCGTCCAGGGTGAGGACGATTTGTAAGCATAGCGGTAAGGCTCTCCCCACGGATCGGCGCACTGCGCGGCACTCGAAGTGAAGGGATCGAGATTCGCCACCGTGACGAAGTGAACCAAATCAATGAACGCACGCGTGTTGATCGCCGCGCCGGTTGGGCCGCGCTTGCCGATCAGAGACTGAAGCAAAATGTCCGAATTTCCTGTACGCGGATAATCGCCGTACTCGCGTTTGTAAGATTCGAGAGAGGCCCCGAGTGATGCCAATTCAGCGTTCGCGTGAGCAATGCGTCCTCTCTCGCTCGCCCAACGTCCCACTCCCAACCAGAGACCGAAGAGGACCGCGATGATCCCAATCACCGCGAGAAGTTCGATCAGGGTAAACGCTTCGTCGCTCCGAGACAGAGAGCGTGATCGAAGCGACATAACGCAACCGCATTACAATAACTCTCGAGCTGCAATCGAAAAGATGCGGTCACCCGCGTTCATCCACCATTCCCCAGCCAATCGCCAGAACGCCCAAGCCCAGCGCCGCAGAGAAAAGAAAATAGTTCGCGCCGCGATGAAGCCCAAGGGCGGTGATGAGCACCGGTGAAAATCCCGCGAGGATTCGCCCAAAATTATACGCGGAGCCGGAGAGCATCGTACGATAACGGCCGAAGACCTCGGTGAAATACGCGCCCATCAGACCAAATGGAATTCCGTTGAGCAGTGGCAACGTCAGCGCGAACGCCAACTTTCCGCCCGGCAGGATTTCGCGCCACGCCAGCAGCGAAAGCGCAATAAGAGCCAGCGCGTATCCGAGCAGGGCACGACGAACGCCCAACCATCGAACAATCGCTGCTCCGAGCAACATACCCGGCGCGACGTTGGCCCAAAATAGAATCGTGTAGAGCAGTGACTGCGGCAGCTCCTTAACAAAAAAAACGTTCACCGTCCCGCTCGCAATGGTGAGGCTCGCGAGAGCGAGACAGCGCGCAAAGGTCCAACCTTCGTCCGTTGCGAGCGGCCGTTCATTTTCGTCTGGTGACAGCGACTGCTCCCGGTGTTTTTGCACATCGCCCGATGCGTCATTCCTTGCGCCAGCCAGCCAGCGCCATCTGAGCGCGGACAACACGACCACCGGAAAAATCGACGCCGCAAACAACCAGCGCCAGCCCACGACCGGGAGAAAAAAACGATTGGCGAGCGCCGCGAGCAAACCGCCTAGAATCGCGAATTGGAGCAACGCGGCGAAACGATAGCGGGCGCTTTTTCCCACTCGTTCACTCATCAACGCATGGCTGATCCCCCACTCCGCGCCCAATGCGAGCGACGCCATCACGCGAAACCCCAGCAGACTCTCAAAATTCCAAGCCAGACTCAGTCCCGCCAGCGCCACCACGTATACGCCGAAAACCACCAGTAGCATCCGCTCGCGTCCGAATCGATCCGCGAAGTAGCCAAAGATCAGCGCGCCCAGTCCAACTCCGGCCAAACCGGAAAACTGGAGAGCGTTACTGCCCGCCACACTGAGCCCAAAATGCGCTGCGAGAACTTTTTCGAGATAAACAAACAGATACAGATCGTAGTAGTCGAAAAACAGCCCGATGAAGGCAGTCCAGTAGACAGCCATCGGAGTCGAATTTCGCGGCGGAGTAAAACGCACGCCACTGGGATGATGACGTGGTGGTCACGCCGCAAGACCCTCGCGAGCGAAGAAGATCGCAGCGCGAGAAATGCAGCGGCGAGATTTGAAGCGAGACACAGCTCATGTGCGGTAGGCACATTCGATGTTTTCAAAGTACCTGGATTTTGCAGCACGTTGAATTCATCCGCCTCCGTCCATGAAAGCTGCGGTTAAATTCGACTGAATCGATCCGGCTCAAGGAGGGACTTCCTGCGGCCCAGAAGCGTACTTTGCCATGAGTCGCTATCATGAAAATCGCTTCCAAATTCATCCCGTTTCTAACGAGCTGGAGACCGGCCTTACATTTTTTTTACCAAGAAACAGTAAAATGCATTAACAACGCTGTTTCACTCTCGCCCGAGGCGTTTTCGAGCCGCAGTGGTTCACCGCACATCCTGTGCACGTGTATTACGGCTTTCCAGCATGCCACGAAAAATCAGTTTTCTAAACTACAAAGGCGGAGTCGGTAAGACTTCCCTCATTGTAAACACCGCCGCCTGCCTCGCGAAACTCGGCAAACGCGTGTTGCTGTGCGATTTCGACACTCAGTCAAACGCCAGTATCTGGCTGATGCGCCTGGAGCGCTGGAACAAGCTTAACGCTGACGGCACAGGCGAAATCTATTCCATTTTCGAACCGGGCAAGGCGCAGGTGAAAGATCTGGTGTTGCGTGATGTCGTCGAAGGCAAAGGTGGCGAAAAACTTCTTCCCGGTCTCGATCTCGTTCCTACAACTTTCAACCTCGTTGACCTCGAAGGCGAGTATCGCGGCGATCCCAAACGCCCCGCCTACCTCGTATTTCAAGAGCAGCTGGCCGCGATCGAGCACGGTTACGATTTCATCCTGTTCGACTGCCCGCCAAACATTCTGCGCGCCTCGCAGTGTGGCGTGTTCGCTTCCAACGAAATCTACGTTCCCGCCAATCCCGATGCACTCAGCCTTATCGGTTTCACGCTGCTAATCGAAAAGCTCCAAAAATTTCACGCGCTCTCCGCCAGCTTCAGAAAGTCTTCGATGGGACCCGCCGCGCAGGTGCAGGGCGTGATCATGAACTCGATCAAAACCGGCACCGACATCGAAGTCCCAAAAATGCGGATGCAGCTCCGTCTTAACCAATTTAAATCCGCCCGACGTGTCGCCTCGGCCGCAAAGATTTTCGATACTCAGATACGCGACGCGATGATCGTCCGCCGCGCCGTCACGCTCGGCCTGCCGGTCAATCTCGTGGCTCAGGAGTCTGCCGCAACCGACGGCGATAATGTCGTGAGCGATTACCGTAAGCTTGCCGCGGAACTGGTCCGCCACGGCGACGCATTTTAATCAAAAATGAAACCCGCGCTTCCTTCTTTCCGCAGCAACAGTCGAACCGTTTCGGCTGATGGCTGTCTGCCAATCGCCGGCAGGAGCGCTTTCTGGAAAATTTAGCCCAGTAAACCCAGCCGAACTCATCCAGCGCTCCTTGCCATGTCCACTACATCGATTCCTATGACCGCCAAAGAATGGGACGAAGTCCGCACGGCCTTCGGTTCGTCCATCATGGTTGATACTGCGTTGTCCAGCCTGGCTCAAAACCTTGACGGCATTGAATGGCCGTTTGCCGGCAAGGATGAAAAACCTTCGACGTACTTGGATTACACGTACGGAGAATTGCGGGCTGAATTTGAAGGCCGCGGAAAACCAGCCGCCGCCGATCTCCTCGCTCAAATTTTGCGCGAAACGCTTTCATTCGACGAGCCGTTCGGCGAAATGGTGAAACAGACGGAAGCCGCCAGTCAGCGGGAGAATCCACTGCTGCGCACGCTCACCCGGCTCGAGATTCCTCAGGACTTCCCAATCTTGCTGACCGCGCTGGACGATTCCACCCGCGAGTTATGCAATCTCGAGCAAGTTGTGACGCTTGGCCAGTTCGCGGTCTTCGCTCAGAACGTCTCACAAAATATCATCGTGGGCGGTACATTCCGTGAATTACTGAACGCGCTTGCGCACATCGACGAACGAGTCCTGGCCCGCTTTATCCCGCTTCGCTCCGGCGTTCCCGGTGTTCACCTGTTGGAAGCACTGATCATTGCCGCAGGAAGTTCCAGCCCCGCCGCCCAAGCTGCGAAAGCGGTGGAATGGTTCTCGGCCGAAGCTGATCGCTGGCGCCGCGAGTCGGCCGCCGATCGAAAATTTCTCCTCCGTCAGCTCACGTTGATCAGCGACGCCGCTCTCCAGGAGCGTGTGGCGCAGCTCATCCTTCCGCATTTCGTCACGCAAGCAGCGCCGCGCACCGGCGTTTGGTCTTCGTTCGTTCGCTGGATTAAAGCCTAACATCAAATTTCTTTTATCATGTTCGCCCATTCACAAAGCGTCCCACCTTTCCCGATCCGACACAAAGCTGGGCCAGCCTTAACCCTCACGCGGCGCGCGTGGCGTGAAGCAAGCTCCAGCTCAGGCGAATCGAAGAAAGCAAATTCTCACATCAGCGCCGATGTCGAACGCGCCGCTCGCGAGGTGGATGCCGCTTTCGCTGAACGCGAACGCCAGGTCGTGGAAGCGGAGGCCCGCCTCGCCGACCGGGCGCGAGATCTCGATGAGATGGAGGCGTTGCTCCGCGCCCGCGAATCGCTGATCGCCGCCACGCGGCTGCGCGATTCAAAGAGCCGTATCGACATTACCCCTCGCGAAGCCGCCGCGCTCAACCAGCTCAAGGAAGAACTCGAGAGACAGGAAGCCAGCTTGCGCGAATCGCGCGAAGCGCTACGTCAGCGCGAACTCTATCTGGAACAAAGCGAGAATCGACTTTTCGCCAAGGTGCAGGAACAGCAGGAAAAAGAAATGGAGTTGGAACAGCGGGAAGAAAATTTGGTGTCCCGCGCAATCCACGGCGAGCACGAGCCCGTCCCTTCAGCCGCTGCGCCCACCCGGGTCTACGACGAGTTCCGCGAATAACCAGGGCACTCAGGACTGGTAGGGCGAGTCCTCCGGACGAGCCGCGCCGAGCTGCCGCGTGTTTTTTTTCACCGCACAGTCTCTTAAACCAAATCCACGTCTGGTTTATTCCGCGCCTTCAGCTTCTCGTGAAAGGACGCCCTCGTTTCCCAATTTCCTTTTGTGATCGTCAGTGCGACGGAGGCTCTGCGCATAAGAACAAGCGCATCCGCGTCCACGGGATTTCTGCGCAGGATCGATTCAACCATCCGCAACGCGTCGGCTGGTTTGTGAACAGCCAGAAACGCGCCGCCAAGCGCCAGCCGGTTCTCACGATTATCCGGGTGCAGTTCTTCGATCGCCTCAAATGCGAACACCGCGGTCTCGGGCAGGCCGAGCAATTGAGCTGATTCGCCGAGCAGCTTTAATCCGGATACACTCGTCGGATTGGTTTCGAGAATCTTCTCTGCCACCGCGAAAGATTCCGCGGCCGTTTTCCTGCTGCCGAAGAGAAACGGCGTTGATGAAAGCACGTCAATCAGCTTTCCGATAATGACACTCCCCGCTTGAAATTTCCGCAGCTGAGCGACGCGGAGCAACCGTCGGACCGGCAGGCAGCCCGGCACCTCTTTCAAAATTTGAGCGGTCGCCTGAATCGCGTAAGCCACATCGCCTTGCTCCAGCGCGATCCGCGCCTTTTCCAGCAATCGCTGCTGTCTGGCGTCGAGCGAAGAAACGGGAACTTCCGGCATGCCAACAAAAACGCGACGGGTGTCGGCAGGGTCAACGGCGCATTCGCCGCAAATCTGCAATATTAAACTTTTGCGCGTCGCATCTCATTCACCGATCTCAATTGCCGCTCCCTACGCGGCATTTTCTATAACACGCCCAACTCCGCCCGCACCGCAGTTTCCAGCCTCGCGATCCCGTCTCGCACGATCGCGTCAGTCGAACCTTCAACTAGGAGCCGTAGTTTTGCCTCAGTGCCCGAATAGCGCACCAGCACGCGGCCTTTGGAGCCCAACTCGGCCTCAAGCGCACGAATGACGGCACCAACGCCGGGCAAAAACTCCAGCGGCTTTTTTTCCCGCACGCGCAACGCGAGAGAAAGCTGCGGATACTTGTGTAATACCTGGCGGAGCTCCGAGAGCGGTTTGCCCGTCGCCAGCATCACTTCGATAACTTTGAGCGCTGCCACCAAACCGTCGCCGGTCGGAGAAATTTCCGCGCAAATGACATGACCACTGGACTCGCCGCCGAGCGTCGCCCCTTCCTCGAGCATGCGTTCAATAACGTAGCGATCGCCCACTGAAGTCCGGCACACGCGTCCGCCCGCCAGATCAATTGCCGCATCCACGCCCAGATTGCTTTGCACGGTGGTCACCAATAGTCGCTTCGCCAGAGTGCCCACGCGCAATGCATGCGTCGCCAGAATCGTCAGGATCTCGTCGCCGTCGAGCACCTCGCCGCGTTCGTCGCACAACACGCAACGATCGCCATCTCCGTCGTGAGCCACACCCAGCTTCGCACTCGTTTCACGCACGCGCGCCGCGAGCGGCTCCGGATGTTCGCTGCCAACGCCCGCATTGATGTTCTGACCGTCGGGAGTGTTTCCAATTCCAATCACGTCGGCCCCAAGTGCGCGGAAAACCACCGGGCTCGTCCCGCACGTCGCGCCATTCGCTGTATCCAGAACCACACGCCAGCCCGCGAGCGCGTTCGCGGGGAGTAATGCCTGCGTTACTGTTGTGTAGTCGACCGCCGCTCCAGGCAACGTAGGGACCGGCCCGTCCACCATCGAGAGATTGTCCGTCGTCGCCAATTCGCGCTCGATCTCCACTTCCTCCTCATCCGTAAGTTTCACACCACGGGGCCCGAAAAACTTAATTCCGTTGTCGCCAGCGGGATTGTGCGACGCGGTGATCACCACGCCCAAAACCGCTTTTTCTTTGAGCACCGCACGAGCCACCGCCGGTGTCGGTACGATGCCGAGCGAAAGCGGTTCAGTTCCGCCGTGGCGCAGTCCGCGCGCGACCGCTCGTTCCAACGACGCGCCCGAAGAACGGGTATCGCGGCCGATCAGCACCCGCCCGTTCCCTTTGAGCCAGCGCGCGACGGCGTAACCGAGTCGCTCTGCAAAAACTTCGTTGATGACTGGGCCACCGTAAGGACCACGCACGCCGTCCGTGCCAAAATAAGTGCGTTTCATGCTTAGAATAATACCGCGGCCGCGTTTGATTCAGGCCGCATAAAATTCGCGCGTCGCCGCAATTTTTTTCGCCACCGCTCCGCCTAAGAGGAGTTCGCGTGCGTGCTCCACACCTTCGCGCACACTCGGACGCGCGCCCACGATCCACATGCCAATCGCGGCGTTCAGAGCAATGGTGTCCACGAGTCCGCGTGGTCCACGACCGGCGAGAATCGCCTCCGTGATCGCCAGGTTCGCCGCCAGATCTCCGCCTTGTAAATCCGTGAAGGGCGACACCGTCAGACCAAAATCCGCCGCGTTCCATTCGCCCGAGATTTCGCGGAGACGTCCGAAGCCAAGCACCCGATTTGGCGTGGCTGTGGTCAGTTCGTCGATGCCACGATTGGCGTCGATAATTCCATGCGCCGCCAGACCAGCTCCCGTTCCCAACGCATCGAGCGCCGCCGCCAGCTTCGGCACCCACGCCTGCGAAAACACTCCGAGTAATACGTGCGCGGGCCGTCCCGGATTGATCAGCGGACCGAGAATATTGAAGACCGACCGCTGCCCGCGCGCCGCGAGCGCTTTGCGGACAGGGGCAATATGCTTGAACGCCGGATGGTAACCTGGAGCGAAAAAGAAAACGAACCCGAGTTCATCGAGCGCGCGACGAAGTTTTTCGTGAGGCGCCTCGAGGTTCACGCCCAACCCCGCCAGCAAATCCGCGCTGCCGCATTTCGAAGTAATGCCCCGGTTCCCATGTTTCATCACCGTCACTCCGGCGCTCGCCAGCACGAGCACAACCAAGCTCGAAATGTTGAAACCACCCGCGTGATCTCCGCCCGTTCCAACAATATCGATCGCACGCGAAGCCCACGCTTCCACGCCCGGATTGACCGCCCGCGCCCGGAAGACCTGCGCAAACGCCGCGACCTCCACCGCCGTTTCGCCTTTCTTTGCGAACGCGGCGAGGAAGTCGGCTTTGAGCTCGTCCGAATCTTCAGCAGCCGTGAGTGCGACAGCTGCGGACTCGACTTCCTGCGTTGTAAGGTCACGACCGCGCACAAGCTGGGCGGTGAGGGCGACGAGGGGTGACATGCGTCGCATGAGTGAGGCGACCGTCGCAGGTGCCGGCAAATAAATTTGCGCCGCCACACGAAAGTTGAAACCAACCGGTGTGCGAAACCTGTGCTTTTCCCTCGCGATAGGACTCCTTCCGTTGGTCGCAACCGCCCGCGCGGCCACCGAAATTCCGAATTCGCCGCCCTCCAATCCCGCTGCCGAGCTATCGATTTCTGACGCAGCCATTCTCGGAACCGTCGAGGGCGTGACCGAGTATCTGCCCGTTTCCTCAACCGGGCATCTGATCATCGCGAGTCACGCTTTAAAACTCGATTCAGATGTGCCGCTGCATAACACGCACGGCGATCCGCTCTGGTACAAAAAACCTTCCGATCGCCATCCAATCGGCGAAGCGCTCACCCTGAAACTCGCGGCCGATACTTACACGATCGTGATCCAATTCGGCGCGATCGCCGCCGTCGCGATTCTTTATTGGCGCCAACTTCTCTCTTTGATCTACGGCCTGCTCGGCCGCGATCCCGTCGGACTGAGACTCCTCCGGAACCTCCTGCTGGCTTTTTTGCCGGCCGCAGTGATCGGCCTCGCGCTCCACAACTGGATCGACGAACACCTCTTTTCCGTCACTGCGGTGATCGCCGCTCAAATCGCCGGAGCGTTTTTAATTTTTTGGGCGGAAGCTTTTCGTAAACGACGCGGCTCTCCCCTGCACTCGTCGGATGCCGCGACCGAGCTGACCACGCGGCAGGCACTAAATATCGGTCTCCTCCAATGCGCGGCGCTCTGGCCCGGCACGAGTCGGTCAATGATGACGATTGTCGGCGGTTATCTCGCAGGTCTCGATCCACGTCGCTCCGCCGAATTCAGTTTCCTCCTCGGTTTCGTGACCTTGAGTGCCGCGACTGTTTTCAAAAGCTACAAAAGCGGCGGAGCCATGATTGAGGTATTCGGCTGGTCACACGTACTTTTCGGCTGCGTGGTCGCCGCGGTCACGGCCGCGTTGGCGGTGAAATTCCTCGTCGGCTGGTTGTCGCGACACGGGATGATCGTGTTCGCTTATTACCGCCTCGCGTTTGCTGCTGTTCTCGCCGCGTTCATGTGGTTTTGAAGCCATGCGTCCGAGTGGCGATTATGACGCTTGACGCGTCGGGTCGCCGCCCTTTACTCCGACCCCTTCACCTGAAGCAAAGGCGTTCCTTAGCAAGCGCCGCGACCACTTAAAAATTTTCCTCCCATGGCCAATCCGAAACGCAAGCAGTCCAAACGCCGCAGCGCCAACCGCCGCGCCGCCAACGCTTTTATCGCTCCTGAGTTCGCAAAGGACCCAACGGATGGCAGCGCTTTCCGTCCTCACCGCGTGAATCCGAAGAACGGAATGTACCGCGGTCGCCAGGTTCTCAACGTCGAGGTCTAAGTCCCCCTCGCCTCACCGGACTGCGTCCACGCGATGGGCATCACTTCCGGCGAAACCGGGCGAATCGCGGTTGACGCCATGGGTGGCGATCTCGGGCCTGCCGAGGTCGTCGAAGCCGTCCGTCTGGCCCTGCGACAATACCCCGCGCTCAACCCGATCACTTTGGTCGGGGATGAGGCGATTTTGGGTCCGCTGATGAGTCGCATCAGCCCGCATCGGCGACGCCACGTTTCGATTCATCACGCCTCCGAAGTCGTCACGATGGACGACAAGCCGCTGATGGCGTTGAAGCGGAAAAAAGATTCGTCGATGGTGCGAGCCATCGAGCTCGTGAAGGATGGCAAGGCGAGCGTCGTCGTCAGCTGCGGCAATACCGGCGCTCTCATGGCTGCGGGAACGTTACGCCTCCGCACCATGGAGGGCATTGCCCGCCCCGCTCTGGCCGCTGTCGTCCCGCGCGAGAACGGACATTTCATTCTAATCGATGCTGGCGCCAACCCCGACGCGAAGCCCGAGCACCTGGTTCATAATGCGATTCTCGGCAGCCATTATTGCCGAGTCATGCTCGGAATTCCCGCTCCCAAAGTCGGCTTGATGACGATCGGCACTGAAGAGGGCAAAGGTAACGCGCTCATCACGGAGACAAACGAGCTCTTACGCCGGACCGGGAATTTAATTAACTACGCCGGCCCCATCGAGGGTTTTCACGTTTTCGCTGAGCATGTGGACGTCGTGGTCTGCGACGGTTTCGTGGGAAATATCATGCTGAAGAGCTGGGAGTCGCTCGTGAAATTTTTCTCCGGGATGCTGCGTGAGGAGTTGCAGGCGAATCCGATGCGCGCCACCGGTGCCCTGCTCTCGAAAGGCGCCTTCAGCGCGCTCAAGGAGCGCATCAATCCCGAACGCTACGGCGGTGCGCCGCTCCTCGGCTTGAAAGGCAATATTCTAAAAGCTCACGGTTCGTCGAATCGTCATGCGATCAAGAGCGCGATTCACGCAGCCAGCCAGATCATCCGCGCCGACATGAACCAACGTATCGAAGCGGACATCGCGCGCGCCAACGAGCTGCTTTCGATTCCGGTCGCCTGAAGCGCCTTGGCGCTTTCACCGTCCGGCCCTCGTACTTTCTCATGGCTTCCGCTTCCACTGTTATTCTCGGCACCGGCGCTTATGCGCCTTCACGCGTGCTGACCAACGACGAGCTTTCACAAACAGTCGATACTTCCGACGAATGGATTCACTCCCGCACCGGCATTCGCGAACGCCGGATCGCGGCGCCCGGTGAAAACACCTCCGACATGGCTGTGAAAGCGGCTGAGGCTGCGCTCGTTGATGCGAAGCTCACGCCGGCGGATATCGATCTGGTCATTGTTGCAACGATGACACCCGACTATCCGATGCCGGCAGCGGCGTGCGTTATCCAACAGAAGCTCGGGCTGCGTTCTGACGTCGCGTGTTTCGATCTCAACGCCGCTTGCTCCGGCTTCGTCTACGCACTCGACACGGGTTGCGCGATGCTGACCTCGGGCCGTTATCGCCGCGCATTGATCATCGGCGTGGAAAAACTCTCGGCGATCGTCGACTGGCAGGATCGCACCACCTGCGTGCTATTCGGCGACGGCGCTGGAGCAGCGGTGATTGGTTTGAGCGAGCAGCCAGACATCGGCCTGCTTGGCACCAAGCTCGGAGCCTACGGCGAAAGCGTCGATCTGCTGTGGATCACCCACGGCGGAACGACAAACCCCACCACTGAGGCGTCGATCGCAGCGCGAGATCATTGCATCAAGATGAAGGGCAAGGAGGTTTTTAAACTCGCGGTGCGAGCGATGGACGAAGCGGCGCGGGATATACTGGAACAACATCATCTGACAGCGGATCAGATTGCCCTCGTGATCCCCCACCAGGCGAACCTGCGTATCATCGAGTCCATTTCCCAGTACCTTGAACTGCCCATGGATCGCTTCTTCGTGAACGTCGATCGCTACGGCAACACATCTGCCGCTTCGATTCCGATCGCGCTCGACGAGGCTCGCCGCTCGGGTCGAATCAAGCCCGGCGATCTCACGTTGCTCGTCGCATTTGGGGCGGGCTTGACCTACGCGAGCGCACTGATTCGCTGGTAAACCCTTTTTGCATGCCCACCATGTTCGTTCGCGCGTCTGGCGCTCTCAGCCTGTTCATTTGCCTGTTTTGCTTTGCCACCACTGCCGCGCGGGCTGACTTGGTCTGGCATCCCGATACCGGCTGGCAAATCGAGGGCGGTGTACTCGCTGGCGTCGCCGGCAAAGAGGGTCGCAACGCTCTCGATCTGATGAACCGCGCTCGCGCCGCTGAAGAGCGACACAGCACCGGCTCCGCGATCCGCAGCTACCGCAAGGTCGTCAAAAAATACCCTGCGTCGGCGTATGCCGCCGAAGCGCTTTATCGCAGCGGCAAGCTCTACCTCACGCGCAAACAGTACTTCAAATCGTTCGACAGTTTTTCGCAGGTCACGTCGCGTTATCCCAATTCGACGCGCTTCAACGAGATCATCGGCGAAGAATACCGCATCGCGAGCGCCCTCCTCGATGGAGCGAGGAATCGCATCTGGGGCATCATTCCTGGTTTTCAGAATCGCACACGCGCGATCCAATATTTCGAGTCGATCATCCGCGACGCGCCCTACAGCGACTACGCTCCGCTCGCGCTGATGAACAAGGCCCGCGGACACCTCAAGCAGCACGAAATCGAGGAGGCCATCGATTCTCTCGACTACATGATCAATAATTATCCGCAGAGCCTGCTCGCTCCGGATGCGTACCTGAAGCTCGCGCAAACCCATGCGAAGCTGGTCGACGGTCCGAACTACGACCAAGGCTCCACGAAGGAAGCGATCACCTACTACGAAGATTTCCTCATCCTGTTTCCGAGCGACGCAAATATTCCGTCAGCCGCCAAGGGTCTCGACACGATGAAACAGGTGCTTGCGCAAAGCAAAATCAACATCGGCGATTTCTATTTCCACAAGCGCAACAATCTGACGGCGGCCCGCGTTTTCTACAACGAAGCCATCACCTCCTATCCCGATTCGCCCGTGGCCGC
>CBRAFL010000090.1:0-16591 GCA_967755055.1 uncultured bacterium | reverse complement strand
GTCGTGATTCGCCCGGACCGCTCCGTGCTG
This sequence comes from uncultured bacterium, assembly GCA_967755055.1. Taxonomy (GTDB): domain Bacteria; phylum Verrucomicrobiota; class Verrucomicrobiia; order Opitutales; family Opitutaceae; genus Opitutus. The sequence goes on along the minus strand of CBRAFL010000090.1, from coordinate 16,561 downwards.
CCGGATGGATCGGTGGTTGAACTCAACGCCGGAGCCGAGATTGCAGTCGAATACACGCCAGCGAAACGCGGCGTACGACTGCTCCGCGGCGAAGCCCTGTTCAGTGTTGCGAAAGACGCCGCCCATCCGTTTGTCGTCACGTCCGGCGGAGTCGAAGTGCGCGCGGTCGGCACCGCGTTTTCGGTCCGTCGCGACGCGACACAGACAAACATTTTGGTCACCGAGGGTCGCGTCGCGGTCGAGCGAGTCGCTGCGGTCGCGGGCGTTAAATCTGAAGACGCAACTTCCCCCGGCCCGGTTTATCTTCCCGCGGGCAGCCGACTGGTCGTCCCTGCTGCACCGTCGACGAATGCGGCGCTGCAAGGGACGCCAGTTGCCGCAGAGGAAATAGCGAGTGCCCTCGCGTGGCGCGGGCAGCGGGTGGAATTTACCGGAACGTCGCTGGCCGACGCCATCGAACTTTTCAACCGGCAGAATCGCGTGAAGCTTTCCACTACGGATCCGGCAGTCGCGCAATTTCAGATCAGCGGCATTTTCTGGGCCGATGACCCGGATGGATTCGTGCGGCTGTTGGAATCGGGCATGAACGTGCGCGCCGAGCGATCGCTCGATGCGATCACGCTTCATCGGCAGTAAGGTCGGAGAGGTTGGATTGGTGTGGCTGGGCTTCGCCTTTCTCCGTTGTAGCCCGCCGCGGGAGCGGCGGGATCCCTGCGCTCCCGCGCAGGGCTACGTAAGTCCGCCGAGCACAAATCTAATGAAACAAATTTCTCGGCCGAAGAATTTTTCTTCAACGGCTGTAAACGAAAACGCACTGCCGCGGCTCCTACTTGTGGACTGCCCGCCTGTCTGCTCACGCGACGCGGGTGAATTTGAATTAATCACCTACACACATCATGTCTCTCTGCCGCCCTTCTATTTTTCGCGCTGTTGTGCCGCGCGTTTTGCTCTGCTGGCTCATGTCGTTGCTCGTTTATGCTGATGCTTCAGGTGCGGAATCCGGCCGACGCGCGTACGATTTGCCGGCAGATTCTGCAGAAAAAACCCTGAAGCTTTTTTCAGCGCAGTCTGGTCACGGGCTGCTCGTCAGCACGGAAATCACCAAAGGTGTCCGGACCAATGCCGTGAGGGGCGATCTTACCGCAAGCGAGGCTCTGGAAAAAATGCTCGCGGGCACCGGTCTCGTTTTTACGCAGGATGAAAAGAATGGCGCCTTCGTCGTCCGGCGGGAGGGCAATGACCCAAACGCACCAAGGGCGGCGCAGACCGGGACCAGCGACCGCCCCAGCCGAAACACGGAAGTTGATGGCACCGTCCAACTCGACGCTTACGTCGTCACGGGTTCCAATCTGCGGGCCGGCGAATCCACCGGTGGTGCAAATCTCCGCGTCGTCAGCGCCGCCGAAATCGAGCAGGCCGGCACGGGTAGTCTCGCCACATTCCTGAAGAAAATCCCCGAGGCTGGTGCAAACGGCTTCGCGGAAAATCGCGTCAACACGTCCTCGCCGGGCACCGCCAGCGTTTCCCTGCGCGGACTCGGCGCCAACTCCACGCTCGTGCTCCTGAACGGTCGCCGCGTTACCCCCGCGCCGTTTGCCCAAGGTGGCAGCGCGGCCGCGCTCGGCACGATTCAGTTTGTCGATCTCAACATGATTCCCGTCGACGCAATCGCACGCGTCGAGGTCCTGAAGGACGGCGCGTCTGCCGTCTATGGCGCCGATGCCGTCGCTGGCGTGGTCAATCTCATTCTCAAAGACAATATTGAGGGCTCAACCGTTCACGCGTTCTACGGCGACTTCCCCGGTAGCATTGCGGCCAATACGTTCAAAGCCAGTGTCTATTCCGGCGCGAAGAGTGGAAAACTCAAGGTGTTCGCCCTCGCGAATTATTTTCACCAGGCGAAAATTCAGTACGGAGAACTCTCGCCGAAAGTTGTCGCGCTCTCGAATGGCAGCAATCCCGGCACGTTTGTCGTGCCCGTGGGCGGCATCAATCCGATCACCGGCGCGGTGATTCCCGTGGGCACCGCTGCGGCGGCGCGTACGTTCACTGTGAATACCGGCGCGGCGGGTTACCCACCCACTTTCAATACCACACTCGCGACCGCCCCGCAGAATCGTTACAACATCAACGAAGCGCTCACACCGCAGCCGCGGGTCACCCGCTCGGGCGCGCTCGCGACACTCAATTACGAATTCTCCGAGCGGCTGAGCGCTTATGCCGAGGTGAATTTCCAGGAGAACAAGAATCTCGAATACCTTTCGCCGAGCCCGATCGTTAATCTGAACACCCTCACGCTTCCCGCGAATGCTCCCTACAATCCGTTCGGCGTCGACGTGGTGAATAGTCCCACGGCCGGCGCGACTTTGATCTATCGGTTCACCGAAGCCGGTCCGCGCGCCACTGAAACCACGAACGAGTTCAAGCGCGTCGTCGCCGGCATCAAGGGCGACATCGGCACCACCTGGGCGTGGGACGCCTCCGTGCTCTACAATCGTGCGACCGCGCACAACGACCTCGTCTCCGGCTGGTTTTCCCAGGCGGCCGTCAACGCCGCGTTGGCTGATACAAATCCGTCGACCGCGCTGAATCTTTTCACGAGCGGCAGTATCGCCAACAATCCAGCCACACTCGCAAAAGTACAATCGCACGGCACGCGCGACGCTTTCACAGAGCTGACTTCACTCAACGCGAAGACCACCGGAACCATTTACGACCTGCCGTCCGGCGCGCTGAATGTCGCGAGTGGCATCGAATGGCGCGAAGAGCGTTTCCGTGATCATCGCACACAAGACCAGTTGCTCAATCAATCAACGCCTGTTCCCCAATCGAAAGGTGTGCGCCGGGTTCAAGCCGCTTACGCTGAACTGAGCGTGCCGCTCACGAGCACCGCGCAAAAAATTCCCGGCCTCTCCTCGTTTGAACTCAACGCCGCGGGGCGCGCGGAGCACTACAGCGATGCTGGTTTCAAGAACACGTCCGTGCCACGGCTCGGTGTTCGCTGGCAGCCACTCGACTCGCAGCTCACGTTTCGCGGCACATGGGGAAAAGGCTATCGCGCGCCTTCACTCGCCGAACTTTACCAGCCGCAGAGCACGAGCATCACGGTGAACATCGCCGATCCGTTGCGCGTCGGAAAACCCGGCTCAAACGCCAATGATACCAACACCGGTCAACGTCAGGTGATCTCCGGTGGAAATCCCAATTTGAGTCCCGAAAAATCCGAGTCGTGGACCTACGGCGTTCTCTTCCAGCCGAAATTTCTCCGAGGCCTTTCGCTCAGCATCGATTACTACAAGGTCTTTGTGCGTGACCGTATCGGATCTCCGGCGACACCCGCGATCATTCTCGCCAACCCCGATCTTTTCCCCGGTTTGATCGATCGTGCAGCACCGACAGCGAGCGACATCGCGAACGGATTGCCCGGTGAACTCCTCCGCATTCGCACGATCATCGGCAATTACGGCACTGCCGAAACGACTGGTCTCGACCTCAGCGCGGAATACCGGCTCGCGACCCAACGCGCCGGAAAATTCACCGCCCGGGTGGCCGCCAGCACGATTTATCACGAGATCATCCGTACCAGACCCGATTTGGCTGCGCTCGAAACCGTCACGACGTACGAAGTACCACGCGTTCGCGGCAATGGAAGTCTCGCGTGGAGTTACGGCAAATTCGGCTCCGTCGTGACCGTGGATTATATTGGCGGTTTCGCCGATCTCTCGCCGAGCGCGATGCGCGTGAAGCAGCAAACGATCACCGGACTTCAATTGTCCTACGATCTGCCGCAAGCGACGCGGCTCACGCTCGGCGTGAATAACCTTTTCGACCGTGATCCACCGGTGACGTCGTGGTCGACAGGTTACGCGGAACAGACGAGTTATTTCCTGCCGCGTTTCGTCTATGTGGATATCACGAAAAAATTCTGAGTCGTTATATCGGCGCGTAGCGGCAGGCCTCCGTGCCTGCCGTTTTCGCAGCTTGAGCCAGCACGCAGGGACGCCTGCCGCTACGTGGTCGCTCACGCTCGCCATCGCATTCCTCTTCGGCGCCGCACTCCACGCGAACGAATCCGCCGATCTCATCGTGACGAACGCTTACGTTGTCACAATGAACGACCGCAAAGAGATTTTCGAAAGCGGCGCGATCATCATCCGCGACGCGCATATCATCGCCGTCGGCTCCACCACGCTAGCTGCTCAATTCGTTGCGCCAAAAACGATCGATGCACGCGGCGCGATCGTAATGCCCGGGATGATCAACACGCACACCCACGCCTCGATGACGGTCTTCCGTGGGCTCGGCGACGACGTGCCGGATCGGCTTAAGCGGTATATCTTCCCGCTCGAAAAAGCACTCGTTGATCGCGAGCTGGTGTACTGGGGCGCGCTGCACGGCTTCGTTGAGATGGTTGAAGGCGGAGTGACAATGTTCGCCGACATGTACTACTTCGAAGACGAGGTTGCCCGTGCAGCGAAGAAAGTCGGCATCCGTGGCATCGCCGGCGAAACCATCGTCAACTTTCCCGCCCCAGATTCTCACGAGCCGTACGGCGGCATCGCCTACGCAAAAAAATTCGCCGCCGAATTCCGCGACGACCCGCTCATCACGCCGGCGTTCGCTCCGCACGCGCCCTACACGCTCGATGAGGAGCACCTGCGGATCATCGCAAGGGAGTCCGCTGCGCTCGATCTGCCGGTGCTCATGCACGTCGCAGAGATGCCCGACGAAATCTCGACGCTACGCAGGGAGCGCAACCAAACGCCGATCGAATATCTCGACGACATCGGTCTCCTTAATCACCGACTGGTTGCAGCGCATTGCATTTTCGTCACCGACTCCGACCTCGCGCTGATGAAGGCCCGCGACATCGGCGTCGCGCACAACATGGTCTCGAACATCAAGTCCGCGAAAGGAGTTTCGCCGGCCGTGAAGATGTTGAGTCAAGGCATCCGAGTCGGCCTCGGCACCGACGGTCCGATGAGCGGCAACACACTCGATCTCATTGGCCAGCTCGGCTACGTTGCCAAAGTCCAGAAGCTCGAGAACCACGATCGCAACGTCATGCCTGCGATCGATGTCGTTGAAATGGCCACTCGCGGTGGTGCGCGCGCCCTGCATATGGATGAACGCATCGGCTCGCTCGAAACGGGCAAGCTCGCCGACGTGATCATCATCGACCGCGACGCGACGAACATGATTCCATTCTATGATGTGTACTCGACGTTGGTGTACGCCGCCGGCGCGAAAGACGTCCGCACGACGATTGTCCATGGCCGCGTCGTGATGGAAGATCGCAAGATCGTCACGCTCGATACCGCCGAAGTGAAAGCGCATATGCGCACGCTGGCGGAGAAGATTTCGGCAGCGGTTAAAGAGGGCTCTTTCCTTCGTGTCGACCGCTAGGGCGTGTCTTCGAAGTGATTCTTGTCGGCAAGGAAGAATTGGAGGGCTGCGCTCCGTCGCAGCCGGGGCGGCGCGAACAGCGCTGACGGAGCAGCGCCCTCCAGCGGAGCCTTACAGGCAAATATTCGAAGACCCACCCAAATGAGATTTTCCAATGGGGAAATCTTTAATCAGTGGCTTCGGCTGATCGCCTGCGTCTTGAAGGGATGGGGCCCCCCGCTGATCGCGGCCTGCGATCAGCAGACCCCATGACCTATTCCGGAGCCGATCAGGCAGAGGGGTGACATCAGGATCCGCCCATTGGCGGAGCCCCATTAGCGGTTTCATCCCTCCGAGTAGTTCGAAGACGCTTCAGACCGAACCGATAATAAATTTCGGGATCCCCCGGGTTGCGTTCAATTCGCAACTTTCTTCAGATCGGGTCGTCATCCCTCCACGCTCGATCCACTTCGCTCGCGGAATCGTGTTTGCTTCGTCGCAGTACTGTCCGTGGCTTGATTCTTATCCCATGTCTTTTCCCCTTTCCCGTCGCGATTTCCTCAAAGCTGCCTCGCTCGCGTCCGCTACGCTCGCGTTTCCGCGGATCATGCGCAGCCAGTCCGGACCATCGCTCAATGATCGGCTCAACCTCGGTCTGATCGGCAACGGTCTGATTTGCGGCAGTCACTTCAATGCTCTGATTGGCCGCGAGGATTGCCGCATCGTCGCCGTCTGCGACGTCAATTTGGCGAAGGCGCGAAAAATGCGGGATCGCGCCGAAAAGGCGTACGGCGCCGCAGCTCCCGGCGGGACTTATCACGGAGTCGACGTTTATCAACACCACGAAGAACTCCTCGCTCGCGATGACATCGACGCAGTTTTTGTCACGACTCCGGATCACTGGCATGCAGCGATCGCCAATGCCGCGATGATCGCCGGCAAGGATGTCTACTGCGAGAAACCGCTTACGCTCACCGTTCCGGAAGGTCGCATTCTGGTTAACACCGCGCGCCGTCATGGCCGTATCCTTCAAACGGGCACGCAACAGCGCTCGAACGCCTCTTTCCGCAAAGCCGCCGAGATCGTTCGCAACGGCCTCATCGGCGACATCAAATACATCCGCACGAAGCTCGGCGAATTTGCGCCTGCGGTTCCGCTTCCGGAAGAAACGATCCCCGCGGATTTCGATTACGATCGCTGGCTCGGGCCCACGCCGTGGCGTCCGTACAATGCCAAACGCGTGATGGGAGACTACGGCGGCGGCTGGCGCTGTTTCACGGAATATGGCGGACGCAAAAACGGCGATTGGGGCGCACACCATTTCGATATCATTCAATGGGCGCTCGGTATGGACGCGTCGGGTCCGGTGGAATTCATTCCCAACGGATTCGATGGCACGCTGTATCAAACGCATGTCTACGCCAATGGCGTCCGCGTCGAGCGCGTGGATCAAGGCCTCAAGGCGATGATCGAGTTCACAGGCACGAAAGGCACCGTGTGGGTTTCGCGTGACGATTATCTTGAGACGGATCCGCCGCCTCTCGCCGCGCGTCCGTTGGGTGCGGAAGACGTGCACCTCTACGTGAGCGACAGTCATCACAACGATTTTTTCTCCTGCATTCGCACACGCCAGCGCCCCATCGCCGACGTGGAGATCGGTCATCGCAGCGCGACAGTCGGACATCTTAACAACATCGCCGGGAAACTGGGCCGGCCGGTCCGCTGGGATCCTGCGAAGGAGCAGATCGTCGGCGACGCGGTCGCGGCTGCACTGCTCGATCGTTCGCGGCGCGCGCCCTATGGCGCACTGCTTTGATTTTCAAAACGCGAACCTTCCCTAATGTTCTCCTCCATTTTACCCCGGCGCGTTTTTCCGGCACTCGTCCTACTCGCACTGCTATTTGCGCCCGCGTGCACTTCCCCCACGTCGACCAGCTCTTCTCCGCTCCAGGCACTTGACTACGCAGGGAATCAGCAGGCCGTTGAATCGCTCGATCGTGAAATTGCCGACGCCGGACAGGATTCTGCCAAACTCGACGCGATCGCGACACGCCTCATTCGGTTGCTGCGCGATCCGGGTACAACCCCCGCCGCACGCCAGGCAATCTGCCAGCGGCTCGGCGCGTTTTCAGAAGCGATCCTGACCGCTGGCGACAACGGAGCCCTGTTCGTCTCGATGTTCGCTGACGAAAAGAAACTCAACGATGCGCGGCTTGCTCTCGATCTTGTCCCAGGGGCGGCGGTCGATGCGCTTTATTTGCGAGGCCTCAAAGAATCCACGGCTCACACGCGACTCGCCTTTGTACAGTCGATCGGCAATCGCCACATCGCGGCCGCGGTGCCAGTGCTTACTCCGCTCCTGAATGATTCCGATAGCGCGGTTGCCGCGGCTACGCTCAAGGCCCTCGGCCAGATTGGAACTCACGACGCACTCGTCGCATTGTCCACTGCGCAAAATCCTGCCTCCGCGCCCGTCATCGAAGCTCGTCTCGCCGCCGCGCATCACGTCGGCGGTGCGGAAGCTACGCGTGAGTTTCAAGCGATCAGTGAAAGTCCGAATGCTCCGGCGAATCTTCGAGCTGCGGCCGTTCACGGCTTACTCTTCGCAGAACCCGATGCGGCACCCGCACGATTCGTCACGGCAATCTCGGGAAACGATGCGGTGTTGAAAGCGGTGGTCATCGAAGCCATCGCCGCTCATCTGTCGAAGGAACTTGTATCCGTTCTCAGCGCACACCTCATAATGTGGGACGCCCCCACTCAAGCCGCCGTAATTGCCGCACTTGGCCGGAAAGGTGATGTCGCGGCCGGAGGCGCGGTCAGCGCTGCTACTCAGCACCCAGATCCCACTGTGCGCGCCGCGGCGATAGGTGCGCTCAGTAAACTTCCCGGCAATCCCGCTGTCGCAATTTTGCTCGGTCACATCGCTGCCGGTAACAACGCCGACGAAGCGAAGCTCGCACGCCAAAGTCTTTCCCGGCTCGACGGACCTGGTGTCTCCGACGCGGTGGTGGCCGGTGCAACCAGCGGCGAACAGCCACTTCGCGTGGTGTTTCTCGAACAGATTGCCTCCCGAAACATGATTTCCTCCCTGCCGCTGTTGCTCGCGACGCGCCGGGATCCGGTTGTCGCTGTCCGCTCCGTCGCACTGGCATCGCTCGCGGAAATTGCCCCTCCGTCGGAACAGCATGCGCTCCTCGAATGGGCGATCGGCTCCGATGACGCCTCCGAGCAATCCCGCGCGCTCCGTGCGCTGGCGAGCGTGACACTCCGAAATCCGGATACAGCCCAGCGCTCCATTCTCATCACTGACGCAATCGAACATGCTCCGGCCGCTGTCGCGCTTCGCCTTTTACCGGTTCTCCCGCGCATCGGTGGTGCGGCCAGTGCGGAAAGTGCCGCGCGCCTCGCGTTACACGACGATGTCGCGGTGTCCGCAGCTGCAGTCAACACCCTCTCACGCTGGCCTGATCGCGCGAATCTCCTGCCACTCGTCGACGTCGCGGAAAAAACATCGAGCGACACCACTCGCGCTGCCGCGATCCAAGGCGTCGTTCGCACGCTCGAGCGCAATCGCGATCTGTCATCGGCTGATCTCACTGCGATCGTCGCCCGGCTTGCCCCGATTTGTCGTGAGATGGAAACCCGCACGCGGCTGGTTTATCTGCTCGGCCGCAGTTCCGGCGAGGATGCACTCGCGCTCGCAACGAAACTACAATCTGATGCCGCCCTCACCTCCGTGGCGACGGACGCCGCGATGATTATTCGTTCCAATCGTGCTGGCCGGCCATCGGTCCGTGCCTCCGGTGATGATCGCAAAATTAAAAATATCCTCGATGGAAAACTGTCGACCCGATGGAGCGTGCCGATGCGCCCCGACCAATGGGTCGAAGTGGATTTCAAACTTTCCCGACCGCTCCGGCAGATTGTTTTGGACAACAACGGCGAGACATGGGGTTACCCGGAAGCCTTTGCCGTCTTCGTTACGGACGATCTAAAAAATCCGGGTGCAGCCCTTGTGACCGGCGCCGGCCAATCGAAAAAAACCACGATCGATCTTCCGGCAGGAACCCGTGGCCGCTATCTGATCATTCGCCAGACCGCGGAAGTCGAAGACAGCGTCTGGGCGATCAGCGAACTGATCATTGATTGAGCAGCCGTCACCGGGACACCGACGCAGTCGTGCGCAATCGCAAGCATCGTAGCCCGCTGCGGGAGCAGCGGGATCGCCCTGCGCTCCCGCGCAGGGCTACACGCAATGGAGCGCGGTCTGCCCGCTCCAGGAGGCCATTTACCCGCTCACCAGTTCACGCCACGCCGCAACCACTGTATTCGGCGTGATCGCGCTCAGTCCCGCGTCGGCGTCAGCAAGCTCCGGCTGAATAATTTTAACCGGCGCCGTTGTGGGCACGGGCGCGTAAAGGTCCGCCGCGCGATGAGCGTGTCGCGTGAACATCACGAGCAGCGGACAACCCATCGCGGCCGCGGAATGTGCCGGGCCGGTGTTGACGCTGATCATGCTGTGCGCGCGTTCTTGCAACGCCAGGAGTCGGGGAAGCGGGAGTTCGTTCGCCGCGATGATCACGGTCGGTTGGCGGACCGGGAGCAGCGAGGCAATGTCCTCCGCGATCGGAAGCTCCGCCGGCGCACCACAAATAATTATCCGCGCTGTCGGAAGCGATTCGTACACGCCCGTAATCACCGAGGCCCAATTCTCTTCCGACCAATAATCGACATTGCTGCTTCGTCGGCGGTCGCCGCCTTTCATCGTTTTTTTGTTACCAGGCTGAATCAGCACCAACGGAACTCCCATCGCATGATGACCCTCAATCCATTCCGCGCAATCCCGACGATCCTGCCCGGTGAGAACCGGACGCGTGCTGGGCGTGGCGGCCGAATCCACCGCTGCATCGGCAGTGGTTTTTAGCGCGCGTGGCGTTGCACGGGCGAGTCGCATTGCGTGCGCCAGAATATGTTCACCCGGCAGGCGCGGATAATCGCGGAGTGTGCAAATCCATTCTGATTTCACGCCGGCGCGTCTGAGTAGCGAGAGCGACTTTTCGTCGGATTCGAAAACGTAGACCGGTCCAGGCGGCCGCTGCTTCAGCCATGCAACGAACTCCCACTGGCTGCGATTAAACCAATACGGCGTACGGCGACTGGTCAGGAAGCGGAGCTCCCCGACCGCGGGAACGCGCTCCAGCAAAGGCCTGGTCCACGGGCCGGAGGAAACCACATCGCACGGACTCCCGTGGCGCTGACTGAGCAACTTGAGCGCGGGGATGATCAAGACCATGTCGCCGAACGCGCCGAATCGAATCACCAAAGGACTGACGCGCTGGCCATGAGTGGTCGGGGCAGCGAGCGTGGGTGCAGTTGACTTGGCGGGATGCAATGAGGCCCTCATCGTTCGTATCGAATTCGCGGACATCCAGTTCAAATTTTGTTTAGTATGGCATATTGCGAAACGCACCGAAGTCGCGGCACAACACTCTGCCCGGCGTTCTGCGAACTCCGCACCCTCGAACCCCGATCTCCGAATCCCGAACTCCGATCCCGACTCAGGGCAAAAACTGCGCGGACTATTTCAATTCGGATGCTTGCAACTCCACCAACACCACCTGAAATAGATCTTCCCCTTGTGAGCCCCCGATGAATACGCATGTCATCTCCCACCGCAACTTGCTTGATTCCGCGGGGATCACATCCCGCGATCAGGAGCCTTCCCCTTCCTGCGCGAATCAGTTTCCGACCAAATCCCATTGCGCCGGCCGCGGCGTGCAACCCGCCAGCATCTTCTTCCCATCATGAGTGACCTACCTCCCGTTGATACGCGCCGCTGCGAATACACCGCAGCGTTTCTCCTGCTCCGTCTTTTTCTCGGCCTGCGAACACTACTGGCCGGCATCGAAAAGTTCGAGAGCAAGGGGACGTATTCTCTATCCAACTATAAGGAGAACATGACCCACATGGCGCAGGGCATCACGGGTGCGTCGTTCCTGCCACTGTGGGCCACGAAGAATTTTGCGCTTCTCCTCGGATATATTCTGGTCGTGCTCGGGGTCGCTCTGCTGCTGGGTCTAAGAACGCGCGCGACTCTCATCATCACCGGCTTGGTTTATGTCGGATTGTCGTTTGGTTTGATGGCCGTGCAGGAGTCTGAGGGCGTCGCCTGGCTCGCGATTCACGTTGGCCTCATTGCAGGCGCGCTGCTCATCGTGCGTCACAATCGTTACGTCCTCTGGGCGGACAAATCCTGCTGAGCATCGATCTCTCCACGCGTAGAACGACACGGCGTCATCAATTCATTATGCCTGATTCCCCTTTTTCTGCGTCGTCGCTCAGCCGGCGTGATTTTCTTTCCACCAGCGCCAAACTAGGCGCCGCGGTGCTCGCCGCGCCGTACATCGCGCGCTCCGCCACACCCTCGGCGGGCGGTGGCAACACGCTAAACGTCGCGCTCATCGGCTCGGGCGAACAGGGGCGCGTATTGCTCAACGCCGCGCTGAAAATTCCGGATATTCGGTTTCGCGCGGTGTGCGACATCTGGCCTTACAACCGTACTTACGGCGAGCGCCTGCTCAAAAAATTCGGCCATGAGGCGCGGCCCTTCGAGGACTACCGCGAGCTCCTTTCCAGCGTTCCCGATCTCGACGCGGTGCTCGTAGCGACACCGGACTTCATGCACGCGGAGCACACGAACGCCGCGCTCCACGCCGGCAAACATGTTTACTGCGAGAAGTTGATGTCGAACACCGTCGAGGGCGCGCGCTCCATGGTCCTCACCGCGCGCGAGACAAAAAAGCTGCTTCAGATCGGTCATCAACGTCGCAGCAATCCGCGTTACATTCATGCGCGCGATCGCCTCGTTCGCGAAGCGCATTTGCTGGGCCGCATCACGAACGCCAGTGGACAATGGAATCGCTCCGTTTCCGAGGATCTCGGGTTTCCCGCGAGCCACAAACTCAGCGATGAAAAACTGCATCAATATGGCTACGCCAACATGCACGAGTTTCGAAACTGGCGCTGGTTCAAACGTTACGCTGGCGGCCCGATCTCCGATCTCGGCGCGCACCAGATCGACGTTTTCAACTGGGTCCTCGGCGCCAATCCGCGCTCAGTGATCGCCGGTGGCGGCGCAGATTATTACAAGACGCACGAGTGGTATGATAACGTGACGACGATTTACGAGTTCCCCACTGAAGCGGGGCTGGTGCGTGCGACATACGGCGTGTTGACCACGACGAGCGCGGGTGGCGGTTACCACGAATATTTCATGGGCGACGAGGGTGCGCTCAAAATTTCTGAGAATCCGAAGTACACCAAACTCTACCGCGAGGCTCGCGCACCGGAGTGGGATCAGTGGGTGGACAAAGGATTCATCGCGCGGCCCGGCTCTGGAGAAGGCGCGCCTGCACCGGTGAAGCCGTGGGAAAAATCGCGGCCAAAACTCGGTGGTCCGTCGAAGACGACGGTGGATGTGCGCGAAACCGCGGAGCTGAGTGCGTGGGATATTCCCGTGACGCTCGATAAAGCCATCCATCAACCGCACCTCGAAAACTTTTTCGACGCCGTGCGCAAAGGCACTCCCCTCAACTGTCCCGGCGAATCCGCTTTCGCCACGGCCGTGACGGTACTCAAGGTCAACGAATCCGTCGCTGCGCAAAAAATGCTCACGTTCACGCCCAGCGATTTCGTAGCGTGACTAATTCCGCGGTAGGGCGAGGCTTGTGCGCCTTTGGAGCACGTCCCGCCGTGCCGAAAGGACGATTCGCCCTATCCGGGCGCGGCTCACTTCAGCATTTTCACCGCTAAGAAGACAGGGATCCCAAGGAACTGAACGATATCTCTTCTGCCGTCTTTGCGTTCTCTGCGGTTGATCGTATTTATCGACTCTCCCCATTCAATCAGAACCCCTGAGTCTCACCCGTCTTCCCTTTCCATGAAACGTATCGCACTCTCCCTTCTCCTCAGCTTCGGCGCTGTTTTCAGCGCTGCCCGCGCGGCCGATGAGGTTCCGCTCAAGCTGGAGCTGCCCCGTCCCTTATTCGTCGGCACACCACGGCCGCTCAAACTGGCGAATCTCGAAAAACCACGATCGGGACGCCGCCCCGATCTCATGGTTCCAGCCGGGACCGTGAACCTTTCCAAAGGTAAACCGGTCACCGCCAGCGATTCACTTCCGGTGATTGGTGAGCTCAGCTTGATCACCGATGGCGACAAATCCGGTGACGATGGCACATTCGTTGAATTCGGTCCCGGCGTGCAATGGGTGCAGGTGGATTTGGAGAAGCCTGCGAAAATCGCCGCGATCGCTGTCTGGCATTTTCATTCTCAAGCTCGCGCTTATCATGACGTCATCGTCCAAGTCTCGGACGATCCCGAATTCAAGAAAGGCGTTCACACCCTCTTCAACAACGATGACAATAATTCCGCTGAGCTGGGCGTCGGAACCGATCCCGCGTACATCGAGACCTACGAAGGCCGGCTAATCGAAGGCAAGGGCGTCGTCGGTCGTTACGTGCGCCTCTACAGCAACGGCAATACGTCCGACGAGCTCAACCACTACGTCGAAGTAGAAGTTCACGGTCAGTTCGTGAAGTAACAGGTAGGGCCCGGTCTCCGACCGCCCTCAGATTCGACCGCGAAGGAACGGCGCGTCGAACTGTCCTTCACGTTTCCGTTTTGCGCCGCCCAACGTGACCGGCGCCTGATGTTCAGACGGACTCGACGCGTTTGGAGCGCGACGATTAGCGGATTTTGAGAGTGGCGTCGCGGTTTAATTCTGCCGTGAGATGACGCGCGCACAGTGGGGCGTCGTCTTCTCGCACACGACGACGTGGCGATTTAAAAAAATGTCGTGGCACGACGTAAATCGCGCTCCCTTAGTGGGAGAGAGACTTTCAACTTTTTTTCGCGATTCTGTTTTTGTCGTTTTTTGTTAAAAAAAGACCCGTTAAAAACGCATTCTGCGGACGTTAGAATTGTGGGTCCTCTCTAATTCTGCCGCAAAGGGAGTATGATCACCACAGCTCCAGCTTTTACCTCTGCTTGTCGTGACAATTTAAAATTCCGCCAAAGCGGGCACGCGCCGTGCAGCACGTTTCATCCATCGAGATCTGATCAATCGGCTCGCAAAAAAAATCCGCTTCGCGGTGAAAAAGTGAATTTCAAAAGGAACCCGGAACACAGCGTCATGATCCCACCCGTCAGCTTGGAAAAACAAACCCGGGGTCGGTCTGCGCCCACCTACACCAAAATCAAACTCTCCTCTCATTCGAATTCCTGCGTGACCGCGGGAGCAGAGCGGAAGAGGACACAAAAAGAAAACGCGAACCCAGCCGATCGGAAGTTAGCTCTTCTCCAAAAATCTGGAGTGTTCAGCACGGACACCAAGGGCTGCGCGATCGAGCGAGCGTGCACACTGTCGGATTTACGCGCAGCTTATGCGCTTGTGCATGATGTTTTTGTCGGCACCGGCTACATTCGCCCGGAGTCTGGCGGCATGCGTTTGCGGATTTACGAAGCGTGCCCCGAAACCGCCCATTACGACGCGAAGAAATACGGAAACGTCGTCGGAGTTCTGAGTGTGGTGCTCGACTCGCCTGAATTGGGTCTTCCCTCCGATGCGGCTTTCAAAGGCGAGTTGGATGGGTTGCGCGAAAACAAACTTCAGTTGTGCGAAGTGACCAATCAGGCCGTGGCGAAGGAATATCGCCGGTCCGCCGTGCTGACGGAGCTGATGCGTTGCGCGACAGCTTACATGCTGGATGTCGGATGCGACCGCGCGATCGCCACGGTGAGTCCCAAGCACAGCGGCTTCTACAAGCTAGTGGGCTTTGATCAGCTCGGCGGCGAGCGCAGCTATTCGGAAAAACTCCACGATCCGGTTGTGGCTCTCTTCGCGGATCTTTCGGTGAAAGAGCCCACGAGTTTTTCGAGTAGCGCCGAACAATACGTTTTCAACTTTCTCACGCACGCCAACCGATTCCGGCTCAACACCGCTGAGTGGAGCCGCAGCGCCCGGCAGCATTTTCTTTCTTCCCACCTGCTCGAAGGGCTTTTGTTGGAGGACCGGAATTTTCTCAACGAGTGCTCGTTATCAGAATTATTGCACCTGCGGAGCCGCTGGGGGGAAAAGTTGTTCGATACCGTTTGGGAATCCTCGGGCACGGAATCTTTCCGCGGCGCTCGAGACTGCTCGAGAAGCTGGGGAGATTGGTTGGGTTTCAAAGAAGCTTTCCGAAAGTATTTTTCTCCGGATTTCTCGTGGCTGCGCTCAACGGAGCCGGTCACCGAGGAAAGCTAAGACAACGGACCATTGCGGCTTGATAAGCCGCGTAGCCCGCTGCGGGAGCAGCGGGATCCCTGCGCTTCCGCGCAGGGCCACGTGGGAGTCGGACGAAGGTGCATCCTCAAATTCTGTCATTGTGCGCCGGCTTGCCGGGCGCGGAATCCAGCATGATTACCCCGACAAATAGCTGAATTTTCTCTCGTAGTCCAACGCCATGCCGCTGCCGAACGTTTCATAGGGCTCGCAGATAACTTTTATCGGCGCGGTCACATAAAGCGAAATCGCGGCAAGAAACCCGTGTTCAATTTCCTCTGTCCGCACCACTCCTGGAGAGAGCTGAATCCTGACGCGGACGTCTTCGGGCCCAGAGACGAGGCGGAAATTTGCGGTGGTCAGACCCGCAAGCCGATGATCGTGATAAATCCCTTCTTTAACTTCCTCGGGATAGATCGGCAACTTACCGGCAGAGGCATGTTCTCCCCGGCCCTTGATTACGACGATCGGAATTGCGTGCAAAAGGTCCCAAGGAATCCCGTGAGCTTCAATCTCCGGCTTGATTTCGGCCGGCAGCTGCAGAAATCCTCCGCGATCACCGGTGGCATAACGAATCAGCGGAATGCGCAAGTGCGGCTCGAGGGTCGTGACGATCAGACGCCCGGTCGAATCGAACTCCACGAAGATCCTGCGCGGATCATAGGTAAACAGAGAGGGCACGCAGGTGGTCTGCCTGCCAAACACCCGCTGCCTCAAATCGGCGTTCTCGTGCAGCAGCCGGCGAAGCGCAATCAGGGGCGCCATTGGCGGCACCTCGGAAAATAAGTTAAGACCCAGCTCGGCGACTCCCATTGACGATGCAATGAGTCCGTCATTCGGATACGCGAC